>JAAAOT010000134.1 GCA_009908725.1 Bacteroidota bacterium
GGGGGACACAGCGCATGAAACCAATCCGACGGGATCGGCTCACTACGCACGGGAAATGCGTTCAAGCAACACTTCGCTCACAAACAGAATCCACGCGATGATGGAGCAAGACGCGTCGATCGCGTTAGACCGAGAAAGGGTATGGTACGTCATGAGATCGCGATGCCACCTGGCATCGAATGAGGAAGCTTGACCCTGTCTACTTTTCTGCCCATGTATACTTCGGAAGATTCTCCCCAGTTTCCGAGAATCTAACCGCATGATCCAGAGAAGTGAAACGAGCCCGTAACACAGGGAAGCGGCATCCACCCATGAGGAGCCTTCGCACTGCCATTAGACGGCCCAGTCATTCAAATTCGGCACGACAATGGCATATAGTGCGGTGTCCGACGGGAATCGGACCTCTCCCTCGGCATCATTCTGCCGCAACGGGAGATTTGCGCTTGATGCATGCCCTCCCTCATTTTGCACTCGTTCGTTCTCCCCCCACCCGTTCAAAGATCCTCATGCGTCTCATCGTTTGCGGTTTTGCCATCGCCTGCCTCGCCCTCACGGGGTGCGGCGGTTCCGGAGCGACGGCAGAGAAAGACGAGGATTCTTCCGAAGAGAAAAAAGAATACACCGGACCGCGAGGCTGGGATCGGTCAACCACCCGGGCACCGGGGGAATCGGTGCAGACCCCTTTCGAGGATCCGGCCCGCGCTGGCTCGGCCGGGCCTGCACGGCAGGAGTACGAACGCCCGTACGCGCGACAAGACCTGAAAGTGAGCGACCCGCTGGTCGTGCCGCGGTCCGGGCCGCCTCCGTTTGAGGACCCCGGCGTGCCTCCCGTTTCTGGCACCCCGATGCTGTCCCAGGATGAGCAGTCCGTCCGGCTGCCGGCCGGGACCTTCATCATGGGGCTGACGGATGCCGATCCGTTCGATATTCAGACGGCCGGTCGCAAACGCGTCTCACTGTCGCAGTTCTACATCGATCGCTTCGAGGTGACGAACGCCGACTACCGCGCCTATCTCGACTCGATCCCTTCGGACCGTCGCGCGGCTGCCCGGCCGGATTCATCGGCATGGGATAATGCCGATATTCAGGTTGCTTGGTCTCAGTACTTCTACAGCGACGCCTACGCGCAACACCCGGTCGTTGCCGTCACGTGGAAGCAGGCTCGCGAATACTGCGCATGGGCCGATAAGCGCCTTCCGACGGAAGCGGAATGGGAGTATGCAGCGCGGGCAGGCATTGTCGGCGGCATTTACCCGTGGGACGGATTCTCGATCCAGCGCCCGGACGGTGAGTTCCTGGCCAACTACGACCCCGGACGTCGTGGAAAAGATCGGGACGGCTATGCGTTCACGGCCCCCGCGGGATCTTACCCGCCCAATGACTGGGGCCTACATGACGTGGCCGGGAATGTCGCGGAGTGGGTCGAGGACGCCTATACGCCACGCTATAACGACATCTCAGACTTCAATCCGCTGTTCCGCGATCCGGATGAAACGCGCCACATCGTCCGGGGCGGCTCCTGGAAATCGAACGCCTTCCGCCTCGGCGTCGGCTTCCGAGACTTTCAGGATGAAACAGAAGCATCCCTCCGCGTGGGCTTCCGCTGCGCAAACGACCGTGCAGCTAACCGCTCGACGACGCCATCCCCGCCTACGAACGGCCGCCAGTAGGAACCGACCAGGCCAATCACGGCGTGCCCATCAACGGGTTGTCCAATAATAGATCGCCTCAGGTCGTGGTGATAGGCAAGTTCGTCGGGACAAGAAGGCCGCGGTCATCCTCCTCCGATCGGGAAAGCAGGAACGGGCTACCGCCGGCCCATCGACACCGGTCAGCGTGACAGGTCACCGATCGCTTCATCCGGCGTCGCCCGGTCTCATCGGACGACGGATATGCGCCGCGTCACCGTCGCCCCGCCTCCCGTCGCACGCAGGAAATAGATACCGCTCGGAAGTGACGCTCCGTCGAGCGTTAATCCCATGGTCTGATCGCTCTGGACGGGGCCGTCGTGCAACGTCTGGATGCGGCGCCCGAGCACGTCGTAAAGGTCTACTGTAACGTCTGCCGCTTCGCGGGCCGCGACGGTAATCCTCGCTCGTCCGGTGACAGGATGCGGGTTTGGCGCGTCGACCGTGGTGGGCGCATCCGGACGCACGCGCACGTCAATCGTACGGGTGACCGTCTCCGTCCCATCCACGTCGACCTGACGCAGACGGAACGTTGTCGCGCCAAAATCGAGCGGATCGGTACGGAAGGAGTAGCGCTGCGGCTCGTTCGTCGTGCCAGCTCCCGGCACGAATCCGACGGCACGGAAGCGTTCGTCCCCGCTCCGCTGCTCAACGTGAAAGCCCTGGTTACCCTGCTCCGTCGCCGTCGTCCATTCGAGCACGGCCGACCGGTCGGCAAGCTGCGCCGTGAAGGTCGCCATTTCGACTGGAATCGGGGAGGTGCTAATGACCAGCACGAAGCGTGCGACATCGTCATTTGCCTTTGCCGCGGCACCGGGCCCTGCGGACATACGCATCGCCGGCTCGAGCTGGCGAAGAGGCGTTCCCGCCGGAAACGTAAGTCCCGCTGACCCGCGCGCCCAGCCCGTGGATGTGGCGCGCGAGATCGCCGGGTCGTCCTCGATCACCTGCGATCGGGTGGTCTCAGCTTCCCCGCCGGCTGTCAACTCGTACCCGACGTCACTCCGCAGATCAACCAGGGTATTCGTCGCCCGGTCGATCAGCGACACCTCGTACTCGGCTGGAATCTGCACGTCCGGCCAGGTAAGACGGAACGTCGCCACGCTGGGCGAGCCGGCGGTCACGACGTCGAACGGCACGTCGCGACGCTCTTGCGGCCAGTCGTACGACGCGACTGCCCGCAGCAACGTCTCGTCCCCTGCTGGCCCATCGAACGCTACGGTCGCGTAGCTCGGCGAGATCGGGGTCAGCTTCCGCGCGTCATGCACGTCCAGCCCCGCACCCGCCTCGTCCCGCAGGAGGACCGTCGCCGCCTCGTCTACGGTCACGACCTCGCCCCAGTCATCGTATCCCGTAAGGGTGAGATGGACGAAGCCCGGCCCCGCCCCGGGAGCGTCTTTGTAAAACGGCGCGCCACCCACCGACTGACTGCTCGCAGGAAAGGTAAGATCGGTCGATGTTCCCGTGGTATTCACCCGTTGCACCCAGGCGCCGGCCATGGGCGCGAGCGCATCTGCCCCCGTCCCCTGCGTAAGGGTTCGGTAGGTGCCTTCCGATGGGTCCCACACCTGCAGCGTCGTGGAAAAGGCCGCCTCGGCGAGGTTTATGTCGTCGATCGTTATCGGATTCGGAAACGGATTGCCGATCGCGTGCCACTCCTCGTCTGTCGGGATGCCGGTCAGGGTGAACTCCCCAGCGGGATGGCTGCTGGAGTTTGTCGTACGAAACGTCGTCGGCAGATTCTGTCCGTTCGGGTTCCAGAGAAAACCCCAGCCGGACTCAAGCGCATCGGCCGCGTCCGTCGCTGATCGCCAGTATTCCTGCCCAGTCGCACCGCCCGGGCCGTCGTAGCGAACGAAGACGTTCGGGTCCGACGAGGGGTCGTTCTGGTTGATTCCCTGCACGTGCGCCCCGGTGTCGAGGAGCCATTGGACGGTCAGGCCGGGAACGGGAGCCGCCATCAGCCGCCAGCCCTCGACATCGGCGGCCGTCTGGATGACGTCCATGCGCTGATCCGTGCCGCGGATGCCGGGCGAGCCACGATCTGTGCCGCGGGTAAGGTCGAAGCCGGGCTGACGTGCGGTCGCTTCCACCCAGAGCGTCCCGTCGTTGGTGTCGTCCTCCGACGTTCCGGTGAAGACCATCGCCGCGCCATTCGGGTCGGGCCAGACGGCTCCCCCGTCGTAGGCTATGCGCTCGACCACCGTGCCGTCCGGGTCGACGAGTTCAAGTTCGTCTGCGCCGTTCGCCACGGCCACATCCGCCCCGAAGGCATAGCTGCATCCGTCGGCAGCGGACAGCGTCTTGCAAAGAAGCCCGTATCCGCCCGCCGGGATGATGACCCGTTCACCGATCATATGTCGGTCGGACCCGTCATCCTGGATCGTCCATCCCTCCAGGTCGATGGCCGTTCCGGTAGAATTGTACACTTCGACGTACTCCCCGTCCGCATCGCTCAAATCGGACGGGTTCTGCATCACCTCGGTAATGAGGATGTCTCCCTCGGAGCCTGCAGAAACGGTGCTTTCGCCGGTGACCCGAATCTCGTCGACGGCAAAATCCTCGTCGCCCGCGTCCACCGCAGCCGTGAAGCGAAGGTCGAGCGTCGAGCCGGTGCTGCCCACAGGTTTTGTAAACGAAACCATCGTTCCGTCGCTGCTGCTGATCGAGGTGCCATCCCCGGTACCGTCGAAGTCCGTATCTTCCAGAAAAGCCGTATTATATGTCGATCCGTCATTTTCGAACGCGAGGACCGGCTGCCACGTCCCGCCGTCTACGCGAATCTCGAACCGGAGGTAATCGCTCTCGTCGATATCGCCCGCTTCGTCGAGTTGCTCCGCGATCAATACGTGAAGCTCCAGCTCGGTCATCCCGGAGATATCAATGCCGGTCCACGTCAGGGTGCCAGGGAACGCGCTTCCGAGGACCTGCTCGTCGTCCAGGTCCTGCCCCGCGAAAAATGCACCGTTCACGCCGGCGTACGATTTGTCGATGGCGGATCCGTCCGTGCGGGTAAAGTAACTCGTGCTGCCATCCCGCACGTCGGACTGGCCGTCACCAAACGTGTACTGCGTGGCGTCATCGAAGGGCTCCGTGAACAGCGCCGTGGCGCCCGCGTCGGTGGTCGTCGTCACCGTCCCGGCCAGAGGCGCGGTGGCAAGGTACACCGGACCGCCGGCACACGCGCCGTCGATGCGTGACGTCGAACGCGCGCTGTAGATGAACGTCGAGTACGTCGTTTCTGGGGACAGGCCCGATGCGGTGAAATTCGTCGCCGGGCCGGATTGCACGACCGTTCCGCCGCCCAGCGGATCCTCCGTGCTGTAAGAGGTACCGTTGGTCGGACGCGATGTCAGGTTTGTCTCCGTGGAGAGCACAATCAAATATGCCTCGGCTGTGGCCGCCGCCCCGAATTCACCGGTCAGTGAAGCCGCTGTTGCCGACAGATTCAGGCCGTCCGGCTGCGCGTCGGGAACAGGGCACGGGGCCTCACCGGGCGCGTAGCCGAATGCGTCGAGGTCGCCTCCCACGCCGTCGTCGAGCGGTCCCTCAGCCATGCTTCCGAACCGAAGCGAAGGATTGGTCCATCCATCCGCATCCGGCGTGGTGATGCCGGGACGAAGCGCGATGTTCTGCCCCTCCGTGCTCACGCGGCCTCCGGTCCACGCCGCGCCGGGATCCGACCCGATCATCCCCAGGACATCGGATCGCTGCCCGCCCACGACGGCTTCGAGGGCGTCATTGCCGTTGAACTGAAGGGACGCCGATTCGAATCCAATCCCGAGGCTGCCCCAGATACCGTTCGTCCCGTCGTCCGCGATCACGAGCACCTCGCCGGAAGCGAGCGTTCCCGTTGCGAGAGCAAACTCCGTCGACGGCGTGGTTCCTCCGTTCGCATACCGGTTCACGGTCAGCGGCGTCGACGCAAAGTCGATGGCTGTCGAGCCGCTGTTCCAGAGTTCAACCCCCTTCACGTTGCCGTCCTCGGCGTACTGGCTGATAAGCAGACCCGGCGGGGTCCCGTCGTCATCCGCAATCGTGATTTCGGTCGTCCCGGGTGCTCCGACGAGGGCTCCGCCCGGGTTTTCGAGCGCAAAGCGACCCGTTTCATCCGGCTCCGGCGCCGTGTCGTCGGTGATGGGCACCGTAACCGTCTGCGTCGCCCCGTCGCCTGCGGAGGCACCGAAGCTCACCGTCTGCGTGCTGAAGCCGCCGACGTCCGCCGCGTCCGCCGTGCTGCTCTCGTCCCGGAACGCCACGTCCACGTCGACTCTCGCACCATCCGGGTTCTTGAGTTCGACCGTGAGGGTGACGGAGCCGTCGGACTCGGCGGCGGTCGCGGAGCCGGCGAGGAATTGGACCGTCGGGCCGGACGACGTCTCGAAGATGCGGCGGACAAGCGCCGTATCGGCGATGAAAGGATTCTCCGTCCCCTGCTTTGTCTCGATCCACAGATTTCGGTCCGATTCTTTGACGTCGACCGCATCGTCGTTATGCCAGTT
>JAAAOT010000023.1 GCA_009908725.1 Bacteroidota bacterium
CTCCCGACGGCCACGCCCTATTCCCGAAACTCGATTTTCAGCGGGCTCTTGCCCCGGGACCTGACGGATCGCTTTCCGCAGGTGTGGGAAATGGCGGAAGAGAATGAGCAGAGCCGCAACCAGTACGAGGAGGCCTTTCTCCACGATCAACTCGACCGGCACCACCTGGACGATCGAAGCGTCCGATACGACAAACTCATCGCGACGGAGGACGGGCGCAGCTTCGCCGGGAAGGTGACGAATCTCACCCAGCACGACCTCAGCGCCGTCGTCGTCAACTTCGTGGACATTCTCGCCCACAGCCGGTCCGACTCCGACGTACTAAAGGAACTGGCTCCGGACGAACCGGCCTACCGGTCCCTCACGCGGACGTGGTTCGAGCACTCCTGGCTCCTCGACGCGCTCCGCACGCTGGCGGATCAGGACTGCCGCGTCGTCATCACCACCGACCACGGCGCCATCCGTGCGCTCCGCTCTACCAAAGTGATTGGCGACCGGGAAACGTCGACCGCCCTCAGATACAAGTACGGACGCAACCTGAAATGCAATGAGGACGACGCCATCTTTATCCGCGACCCGGAGCGCGCCGGCCTACCCGCCCATTCGATGAACACGAACTACATTATCGCGAAAGAGGACTACTACTTCGTCTACCCGACGAACTTCCACTACTACGAAAACCTCTACCGCGACACCATGCAACACGGCGGCTGCGCCATGGAAGAAATGATCCTCCCCGTCGTCACCATGGACCCAAGAAGCTAGCGGTGTTTATGCGTTGGGGCGTTGGGGCGTTAGGACGTTGAATCGTTGGGACGTTGGGGATTTGGATCGTTGAGGCGTTGGGGCGTTGGGGCGTTGGCAAGTACGGATTTGGAATTGAGGATCGGGAATTGAGGATCGGGGATTAAGAATCAACCGTTCTAGACCACCTATCACACCGACCTCCCGCCCCAACACCCGCAGGCAGAAAACATACACACATACAAACCTACAAACCCACCCTAACACCCTAACACCCTAACACCTTAACACATTCATCCCTTCAAACCTTAACACATTCACCCCTTCACACCTTAACACCTTCACCCCTTCACACCTTAACACCTTCACCCGCCCCTAAACGCCATGCAGTCAACGTTTCCGGTCACCACGCAGTCAGTGGAGGCAACGATGGACCTTGGGGCCGAAGTGGCGGATGCGCTGTCGCCCGGAGCGGTGATCGCGCTGGACGGCGACCTCGGAGCGGGGAAGACGCACTTCGTGAAAGGACTGGCGCGGGGACTGGGATACGCCGCACTAGAGGTGCGCAGTCCTACGTTCACGATCGTACAGGTGCATGAGGGAGGCACGATGCCGCTGTACCACTTCGACGCCTATCGCGTCGGCTCGCCGGGGGAGTTCGTTGACCTCGGCTTCGAGGAATACGTCTACGGTGATGGCGTGACGGTCGTCGAATGGCCCCGCCGGGTGGAGGACCTGTTGCCCGAACACACGCTGTGGCTTCGACTGGAGCATGTGTCGGAATCAGAGCGTCGCATCTCGAGAAACCACTGACGCAGGCATAAACCGGCCCGGAGTGTACACATCGCTTTTTCCGGCTGCAATAAGAAGAACCACCGGCATCGGATACCGGTGGCGCGAAGTGCTCCTTTCACGAGACATCGAGGTGCGCCGAAACGCCGCTTACCCCACCTTGTGCAGCAGATCCTGAATACGGGCCAGCACCATCTGGATGGCGACGTGGTTATGTCCGCCGCGGGGAATGATGATGTCCGCCTTTCGCTTTGAGGGCTCCACGAACTCGATGTGCATCGGGCGAACGGTGCGTTCGTACTGTCGCAGGACCCCGTCAATCGCCCGACCGCGTTCTTGGATGTCGCGGCGAATGCGTCGCATCAGCCGAATGTCGTCGGCGGTGTCGACGTAGATCTTGATGTCCATCGCCTCCTCCAATTCCGGCTCCGCGAGGACGAGAATGCCCTCGATGATAACGACCGGACGCGGCTCCACCGTCTCGGTCTTCTCTTTGCGGCTGTGCGTCGTAAAGTCGTAGATCGGCTTCTGGATCGTTTCGCCCTCGACCAGCTCGTCGAGGTGCTCCCGCATCAGTCCGGTCTCCAGCGCGTCCGGATGGTCGAAGTTGAACCGCTCCCGTTCCTCCGGAGGGTGGTCGGACAGGTCCTGGTAGTACGCGTCGTGGTCCAGGACGGCGATCTCGTCGGAGCCGAACGCCTCGATGATCCGGCGCAGGACCGTAGTCTTGCCCGACCCGGATCCTCCAGCGATTCCGATAATGACGGGCGATCGCATGGGCGGACAGGGGATACAGCACAGGGGAGGAGGGACGATCCGGCGCGGGCGGGATCACCCTTTGGCCATGACCAAATTCCACGTCTTGGTTTCATCGTCGAACGTGGACGCGTCCTCGTCCCAGACGAAGTCGTCCGGGTGCTCCCATTCGCGCAGTTCTTCGAGGTCTTCAGCCGTTTCGCGAACAATGAAGTTCACGAGCTGCCCCCGCTGGACCTCCAGGTCCGGGCCTGTCACCTCGTCCCCGTCCTCCAGGAACGTGACCTCAACGCGCGCCTCGTAGGTGTGCTCATCGGTCCACGCGGAGCGGTTCACTTCCGGAAGCAGGTCCCATACCCACCGTCCCTTCAGATTTTCGTTGAGGAGCGGGCTAATATGCGGACGCCAGTAGTCGGTGACCGGTCCGATCTCGCCGAAGTCGACGTCCATTCCGAGACGGTAATTCGGAATCAGGTCGTCGGGCCGCAGCAGGCCGAACAGGCCGGAAATGATGACGCCGTTTTCGAGCAGGCGCCGCTGGGCTCCGGTCGGCAGGTTGGCAAAATCCATCGCCGCGTACATGATGCCGGGACTGTACCGGTCGAGGGCCGACATCAGCGGGGCGTCGTAAATCTCGGAGTTCACCTCGACGAACTCCTCCAGTTCATAGCCTTCTAGCTCGAACGTTTCCGCGGTCGCGTCCTCATCCTGGATGACCGTTTGCAGATCGTCAATCAGGGCCCGGCGCTCGGGATTGAGCTCATCGAAATAATTAAATGTACCCGAGGTCCGGTAATCGAACATGTCTGGTGCAAAGGGATTCCCCCCGGGTTGCTTCGTGGTGGCCGGGGCGAGCAGGACGGTAAGATTTGGCATGTAGGGGAGGCGCGTTCAGTGGAAAATGGGACGTCGGGCGGCGCACAGGACCCGAACGGGGACAGATCAATGCTGCGTCGACGGACAGCGTGGCGGCCTGCGTCCGGTCTTCGACCAATCGTATGGGAGATGCAACGCAGGGGCAGGAGACACGCGAGGACGGAGCCGGTGTCCGGCTCGGACAACCCCGCAGGCGGTGGGCGACGACCCGAATGGCTGCCGTGCATCCGTCGCCCGACCAGACCGGAATTATTCTGTGTCTGATGACGAGCGGGAGGCCGAACTTTGCTTCCGGAGCTCTTCGAGGAGGGCGTCGATGTCGTCGCGGATGTGATCAGCCTGAGCCTGAGCGTCCGCCACCATCGCGTCTCGGTTTTTTCGAGCCTCGCTGACGGTGCTGGAGCCCGCGTATCGGCGCACCGCGTCGCCCGCCTCTTTCGCTGCACGCTGAATCTGGTACGCAATCCGGCGGCGGGCATCCGGGCCACGCTTGGGAGCGAAGATCATCCCGAGCGCGAAGCCCACGGCTCCGCCCGCGATGGCACTCCAAACCCCGATCTGCGTCGCCTTTCGCTGTGATTCCGTGCTCATGGGCCGTAGTTCGTTAACGACAGAATGCCGAATGGGATACCTCCAATGCAAAAGTGTAGCCGTTACCGGGCACCCGATTGCGCAATGCGCGTGAGGATTCGATAGAATCGCCGTGCATCCTCCGCTTGATGGGTAAACGCAGCCGCGGAATGCATCTGAAACCGGAACGGGATCGCTGGGAAACCGCGTCTACCGGGGATACACGTATGGTAAAACGGCCGTCCACCTCGGATTCGTATTCGGACGCACGGGCGATTCTCAATGTGTGTTTCAACGGGCATCCCCAACCTCCGGTACCCATCGCACGTTGATCGAGGCAGTTTTTATCCCCCCGTCAGGCTTTTGAATGTTACCGACCTCGTGCGTTTCTTGCAAGGGATGTCCGGCGCGCGTATGGGCTCGTTTCATTTCCCACGTATACAGCGTCTGTAGCCCTGTCCCCGTTGATCGGCGACACGTTTCCTCGGTCTCTCAACCAACCCCTTTATGCACGACACACCGTTCACCGTCCGCGAACTCGACGCGTTTAAATACGTGGACGAAGGTCCGCGCGACGCGGAGGTGCCCCCCGTCGTCCTGCTACATGGCATGCTCGGAGACCTGAGCAACTGGACGACAACCATCCAGGCGCTCTCCGCTCAGGGCTACCGCGTCCTTGCGCCGACGATACCGGTGTATGATCTTCCACTCGGAGAAACGAGTGTGCCGGACCTCGCTGAATTCGTCCGGTCGTTCATCGAGGCGCTGGAGCTCGACCAGACGGTGCTGACAGGAAACTCGCTCGGCGGACACATCGCGTTGCTTTACGCGCTGAAGTATCCCGACGACGTGGCGGCTCTGGTGCTCTCGGGATCGTCCGGCATCTACGAGGCCACCCTGGGGACGACCACCATGCGACGCCAGGATCGCGACTTCATTCGTGAGCGAACCGAAATGACGTTCTACGACCCGGCCCACGCGACCGAGGAGCTGGTCGACGAGATGCTGGAGATCGTGAACGACCGGCCGCGAGCGCTTCGCCTGATCAAGATCGCCCGGTCGGCCGATGAGGAAACGGTCACCGAGCAGCTCGAGACGCTGCCCATGCCGACGCTGCTGATCTGGGGGCACGACGACGTCATCACGCCGCCGGACGTCGCCGAGGAATTTCGCGACCGGATGCCAAACGCTCACCTGCACTTTATCGACGAATGCGGCCACGCGCCGATGATCGAACACCCGGACCGCTTCAATCAACTCACGCTGCGATTCCTCGATAAGCTGGCGCAACAGGCGCGCTTCCCACAGTAGATCGGCGCCCGCGACACGAACCGCCCGGGCCTCGAGACGCATGCCCCCCGGTCAACCGGCATCGATGCCGTACAAGAAAATGGACACACCGCCGGAATCGGTGTCCACTCGACTGTACACCTCACCCACAATCCCCCGCGACAGCCCCTAAAAACGGCGATGACGGCCCGTGGCACGTGCGTTGCCATGTGTAAACCGTCCAGTTGGAAGGTGCCTCCACGTTCCAGCTGACCTTCGTGTCGAACAGCACGACAGGGTTCAATATCGCCGGGCTGACGCGTTTTTGGGTGAGCGCGCCAGCCCGGCGTTTTTTATATCTGGTGTTGAGGAAGGGCGGTGACAGTACGGTGTCACCAGCCCCCTGTACCTTGCAGCGTTGACCGGCGAACAAACAATATTTTTTCCACCTCACGTTATGCGTCGGCTCGTCCCTGTGTCTTGAAGGTACAATGCACCATAGAGTCCGACGCAACGAAGCGCCGCCAAACCGAAAGGCCGATCTCGCGGATGCTGTCGCAGGCACCGCCGCAAGCGGACACTTCTGCGGTAACGCGCGTACGAACCTAACAGGTCGTGCGGTACGCGCCCCGCTCGAATCTCTTCACTCAACGCTACGAAAACGCCATGGCTCGCGGAGTCAACAAAGTCATTCTCATTGGAAATCTGGGTCAGGATCCGGAGCTTCGCTACACCGGTAGCGGAACCGCCGTCTGCAACATGCGCCTGGCCACGAACGAATCGTACAAGGATCGCGACGGCAACATGGTCGACAAGACCGAGTGGCACACGGTCGTTGCATGGGCGCGCCTCGGCGAAATCTGCAACGAGTACCTGTCGAAAGGCTCGCAGGTGTACTTCGAGGGCAAGCTGCAGACCCGATCGTGGGAGGACCGCGACGGCAACACCCGCTACTCGACGGAGGTCAAAGCGCAGGAGATGATGTTCCTCGACCGCGCCAACAATAATGCGCCGGGCGGCGGCCCGTCGGGCGACGGCTTCAACCAGGGACGCGGGAGTGGACCGTCGGATCAGAGTCGACAGGGCGGCGGTCCCCAGCGGCAATCCCGCACGCAGGGCGGCCAGCAGCAGGAGGAAC
>JAAAOT010000116.1 GCA_009908725.1 Bacteroidota bacterium
GCCCAGGCTCCAGACGACCATTCCCCGACAACGCTTCGCGGACTCGTACAGCAGGCCATCGATCGAAGGGAGGAGGTCTCCGCAGCCGGACGGCTGGTCCCGACGCCCCGTCCGTCCACGCCCACCGTCACCGTTTCGGCCCGTCCCGCCGCCGGATCGATTGTCCTCACCATCCAGCGCATCCCAGATGAGCCGTCATCGCCTGCCGCATCGGTACCCGCAGACGGCAAGAACTGGCTGCGCCCGGACCAGCATCTGCACATCCTGGAGTCCATCGCCCAGGGCGCACCCCTATCATCGATCGCCGCTGACATCGTTCATTTCGTCGAACGGGGACCGGTCCCACTGACCGCCGTCATCTTACAGCACGACGGAGACACCGGTACCCTGGGTCACACTGCCAGCCCATCGCTCGATTCAGCGACGACGCGCGGGCTTCGGGACGGACTCGACGTCGACGGCTGCGCTCTCGCGCGGCTCGCCATCGAGTCCCGCTCCCGCGTTCACCACGACCTCCGAAAGGACAACAAACGCGAGGCGATCGACCGGGTCTGGGATCCCTGCCTCGACGCGGTCGACGCCGCCACCGGCTGGACGGTCCCGATCATGAAGTCAGACACCGACGTGCTCGGCGTGCTGGTGCTGCTTACACCCGAATGCCTTCGGACCCTGCCTCTCCCCGGCCGGCGCGTCGACCTGGCGACGCGTCTCCTGCACATCGCCCTGGACCGCGATCGCCGCCGCGAGGCGCTGCAGCGAAGCACCGAGCAATTTCGGCAGGTGACGGAGAGCATGCGTGAGGTCTTCTGGCTCCGGACCGCCGACGAGGTCCTGTATACCAGCCCTTCGTTTGAAGACGTCTGGGGTCGTCCGCGCGATGCACTTTACGAGGACGTCGACGCGTATCTGGACGACGTCCACCCGGACGACGTGAACCGTGTCCGCGCTGCATGCGACCGTCTCATCCGCGACGACGTGCCCCTGGACATGCACTACCGCATCATCCGGCGATCGGACCGCCGGACGCGATGGGTATCGGCCAGCTTTCGGCCGGTCGGCAATGACCGGGGCGACCCGCGATTTGCCGGGATCGTCCGCGACGTGACCGAGGCCTACACCAGCAAGCGCCGGCTGGAGCAATCGGAGGAGACATACCGCAACCTGATCGACCACGCAACCGATGCAATCTACGTGCAAAACGCCGACGGCGAGTTTCTCGACCTCAGCCGCGGCGCGGTCGACATGTACGGCTACTCGCGGGAAGAGATGATCGGAAAGACGCCGGCCTTCGTGAGCGCGGGCGACAGAAACGACCTCGAACATGTACAGACGTGCTTCGATCGGGCCCTTGACGGTGAACCGCAGCGTTTCGAGTTCTGGGGAGAACGAGCCGACGGCTCGGTTTTCCCCAAGGAGGTTCGATTGCAGCGCGCCACCTACTTCGGCCAACACGTGGTCGTAGCCTTCGCCCTTGACATCACCGAGCGGAAAGCCGCCGAGGAGGCGCTCCGCCAGAGTGAAAAGCGGTACCGCCTGGTCGTAAAAAACATGAAGGACGTCGTGATGCTACACGACGCCACCGGTGCCACCCTCTGGGCCAGTCCGTCGGTCAAGGAAGTACTCGGACGCACCCCCGAGGAGGCCAGGGCCTACACGGCGTTCGAGATCATTCATCCGAACGACCGGGACGAGGTCATCGCTCACTACGACGACCTAGAGGGCGGGACGAATCGAGGCCCGGTCACGTATCGAGTACGACATGCCGACGGGCACTACATCTGGCTCGAGACCCTCGTTCAGGCAACGTACGACGAAGGCGGCACACTCAAACGGATCCAGTCCTCGTCGCGCGATGTCACCGAACGGGTGCAGCGGCAGCGCGAGCTGCGACGGGCAAAACGGGAGGCGGAGGACGCTGACCGGCTGAAGTCCGCCATGCTTGCCAACATGAGTCATGAAATCCGCACGCCGCTAACGTCCGTGATCGGGTTCGCGGAAGTGCTGCGCGACGAGGTTGCACCCGAGCATCAGCGCTTCGCCAGCTTGATCTACGACGGAAGCCGGCGCCTCATGCGGACGCTCGACTCGGTGCTTCAGCTGTCCAAGCTCGAGGCGGGCCTGATCGACCTGAACGTCGAACCGGTCCGCATCCGCCAGGAGATCCGTGACACGATCAGCCTCCTCCGTCCACAGGCTGACGCGCACGGGATCGACCTGCAGGTTCACATTTCCGAAGACGCCCCGACCGCCGGCACGTGGGACGAAGGCGCGCTGCATCGCATCCTGACGAACCTGGTCGGAAACGCCATCAAGTTCACCCATCGTGGGGGACGCGCTCGCGTCGAGGTGACCGGGGAGCGCGGTACCGTCTGCATTGCGGTATCCGACACCGGGGTCGGCATCGACGACGCGTTTCTGCCGCACATCTTCGAGCCGTTCAAGCAGGAAACGGGCGGGATGCGGCGCAGCTACGAGGGGAGCGGACTGGGCCTGGCGATCGTCCACCGTCTCGTCGAAATTATGGGCGGGAGCATCGATGTAGAAAGCGCCAAGGGCGTTGGCACCACGTTCACTGTCGTCTTGCCCACGGCGCCAGGTGAGCCCGCGTGACGGGTAACGGATACACAGGTAGGAGGGTACCGGGAGGAAGTGGACGACGACGCACCGGAGAAACTGCGGCCCGATCTGCCAGTTGGCTTCATGATGAAATTGTGAACCGGCCACCTCCCCTCTGCCGGTTCCTCGTGCCCTCAGACCTCACGCTCCCGGCATCGACGTCGTGTCTTCCCCTCCCTCCAAGGCGAAGATCTCCGCCACTGAGGCGCTATCCGCCGCCGACGATTCGCCGGCGGCCTCCTCGGCGAGCGGCCGGGGGGGAAATCCTGCATCTCCGGAGCCGATCGAAGCCCTCTTTCGGGAGCACTACCCACATCTTCGGGGCTATGGCCGCCGGCTGACCGACGACCCGCAGCTCGTCGAAGACGCCATCCAGGATGTGTTCCTCGCGCTGTGCCAGCGATCCTCCGACGCGGCCGACCTCCGGAACCCCCGGAGCTATCTCCTCACCTCGTTGAGACGCCGCATCCTCGACCGTCTGGAGGCCGCCGACCGGCGACGCTCGCGCAACGAACGCTACGTCGTCGACGAACCAACCTTCGCCGTCTCCCCGGCCGATGTGGACGCCGCTCACGATGTCGTCGCCCGCCGCCGAGACGCCCTCGCCGAGGCCCTCGACACGCTCAGCGACCGACGCCGGGAGGCGCTCTACTTTCGTTTTTACCACGGGCTCCGCTACCGCGAGGTCTCCGACGTAATGAACATCCGAAGCCAGTCGGCCCGCAACTACGTCTCCGAAGCCCTCAGCCACCTGCGCGACGCACTGGATTCGTGAGGGTTGGGGTGTGAGTGTGAGGTGTGAGGTCCGGGGTTGGAGGTTTGAGGTGCGGGGCCGGTGCGATCGTGTGTGACCGTCCAGCCGCACTCCAACGAGCAGGCCAATCGTTCACACGCGCACATCCAACCGCGCCGTCTCCCTTTCTCCCTCTCCCCCTTTCTCCTTTTCTCCCTTCGCCCAAACCCCACCCCCCTCGTTACAGCCTCGTTTCACTTCAGAGGCGTACACTCGCGGATCGGCCGCCTCTTATTGGGTGAGTGACGTCACAAAGGGAGTCGTACCTGCATGACACGGCGACTCCTTCATTCGCCCACGTTAACGGTTCTGGCAGCCTCGTATGACCGCCGATCGCGACCTCGTATCGTTCCTGCTGCACGACCCGTCCTTTCAGGATTGGGTCACCGGCACAGCGTCGGATCAGGAAGACCGGGCGTGGTCGGCCTGGATAGACGGTGCGGTCACCGACCCCTTTGCAGCGACGCATTCAGCCGCTCCGAACCCGGCGGAGGCGACCGCGGCCGAGCGGGCGGATGCTGTCGCAGCCGCGTCCAGCGTCATCCGACGCCTATCGTTCCAGGACGCACCGGTCTCCAGCGACGAGGTCGACGCCGCCTGGCGCGAGGTTCAGAACCGTCGCTCGGACCCCGATGATCGTCCGTCCCGCCCGGATCGTGAGGCAGGCGAGCCGGACGACCGCTCTCCCTCCGCCCGGCCGCCCCGGAAGCGACGTCGTCGTCGCACTCGAACAGGGCTCCGCCTCGGACTGGCCGCAGCCGTCGTCGCCGCGCTTGTCCTGTCGCTCTGGATGTTTCAGACGACGGAGCAGCAACCCGTCGTGCTGACCACGAACGCGGGAGAGCAGGCGACGCTCACCCTCCCGGACGACAGCCGGGTCGTACTGAATGCGCACTCCCGGCTCGAGTACAACCCCCAGTTCTTCGAGAACGGCGACCGGCAGGTCACGATCGACGGCGAAGCTCTGTTCACGATCAAGAAGCGGCCATCGGCGGACGATCGATCTTTTCGCGTTGAGACGCCCGACGGAACCGTCCGCGTCCTCGGGACCACCTTCAGCGTGGAGCACCGGGATCGTGCGACCCGCGTCGTGCTGGAAGAGGGGCGCGTAGCCGTCGATACCCGCGTCGGACGCCCGGACACCCGGCGCGACACAACGTTCGACATGGTGCCCGGGGATCTCGTCACGTTCGACGCCGACAGCGGGGAGATCGCACGAAGGAACGTCAACCCGCAAGTGTACACGTCCTGGGCGTCCGGCGTCCTCGTCTTCGACGACACCCCGCTTCCCGAGATCGTGGAGCGGATCGAAGCGACGTACGACGTGACGGTCGTTGTCGAAAACCCGGGCGTGCTCGGGCGACAGGTCAGCGGAAGCGTCGAGAACGACCTGTCCGTTTTGATCGAAGGTCTCTCCCAGATTCTCGAGCGGCCGATCGATCGCCGGGGCGATCGGATCGTCATCCGCTAATGTCACCCTCTGCCCTCAACGACCCGCCCACTCCCGACTCTTTGCTGTTCGATGCATTGCTGTTCGACACGAGGCCTGCGGCCGCGTGTACGGCTTGACCTCGATTCCTGACCGAATCTCACCCAACGACGCGCCCCTCACCCAACCGGGGCCCTCGACATTTCCCCACGGGCCTTTTCCCCACCCACCCACGGCTCGCGGGTTCGCTTTCCCATCACGACGACTGCGTTTCCTATGAACCAGACGACACGATACTTGACTCGCACCTGGCAGGCCGCACTCTGGCTGCTTGCGGGATGTCTCGTCCTGAGTGCCACAACCGCCGTTGCTCAGCAGACCGAGGAATCCCTTCTCGCGAATTCGTCTCCGACCATTGAGGAGCGAAACGCCGAGATTTCGCTGGAGGAGGCTCTGACCCGGATCTCCAACCTGCACGGCGTCTCCTTTCTGTACCGCCCGGAACAGATCACCGGAAAAGTTGTCCATCGTCGTAAAGCGCTTCCAGCCCGGCTCGACGGACAGCTTGACCGCATCCTTGCCCCGCACGGTCTGACCCATGCGAAGGTCGGCAGCCAATCGTACGCCATCGTGCCCGTTCAGGAGCGCATGGCTCCCGCGGCGCGTGAGGCAACTGAACCGATGCAGACGGGCACCGTCCGCGGAACCGTACGCGATCAGTCGGAAACGCTTCCGGGCGTTCAGGTGGTGCTGCAGGGGACGACCCGCGGCGACGTCTCGGCACCGGACGGCTCGTACGAGATCGCCGAAGTGCCGGCGGGCGACTACACGCTGCAGGCCAAATTCGTCGGCTACGCCACGCAGACGGTCGACATCACCGTCGAGGCGGATGAGACGGTCACCCAGAACATTACCATGACGCAGGACGTGATGCAGATGGAAGGCGCCGTCGTGACCGGGACACGGACCGAACGGACGCAGCGCGAGACGACCAGCTCCATCTCCGTGATCGGCGCGCAGGAACTCGAAACGATTCAGCCCAACAGCCAGGCAGACATTCTGCGCTCCGTTCCCGGCGTTCATACGGAGGGTGGCGGTGGCGCCGTGGCGGCGAACGTGTTCGTCCGCGGCCTTCCGGCCCCGGGTCAGTACAAGTACAACCCGATCGAGGAGAACGGCATGCCCGTCATCTCCGAGACGCGGACCACCACGAGCGCACAGGACATTTTCTTCCGCTACGACCAGAACGTGGAGCGGCTGGAGTTCGTCCGCGGCGGTAGCTCGGTGCTCTTCGGCGTCG
>JAAAOT010000109.1 GCA_009908725.1 Bacteroidota bacterium
CCCCCTTTCCCCATTTCCCAACTCTCCCCATGTCCGCCTCGACCGATCCACACGCCGACCAGCCGATCTACAGCACCGGCACGCCGCTGGATGAAGCCTCTGCCGTTATGATTCTGATCCACGGCCGCGGGGCGACGGCGCAGAGCATCCTGCGGCTTGCCGGCGACGTCGCCCCCGACGGCGTGGCCTGCCTGGCGCCGCAGGCGTCCCATCGCACCTGGTATCCGCAGTCGTTTCTCGCGCCAATTGAAAAGAACGAGCCCTATCTGACATCGGCGCTTGGCGCGGTTGATGCGTTGATCCGAACGATCGAAGAGGCCGGCGTCGCGCGCAATCGTGTGGTTCTCCTCGGCTTCTCCCAGGGTGCGTGCCTCGCCTGTGAGTACGCGGCTCGCCACGCGGAGCGGTACGGCGGCATCGTCGCACTGTCCGGTGGATTGATCGGACCGGAGGATGAGCCCCTGTCCTACGACGGCGACCTCGAAGGCACGCCCGCCTTCCTCGGATGCAGCGACCAGGACCCTCACATCCCGCTCGAACGGGTTCAGGAAACGGCGGAGGTGCTACGTGAGATGGGTGCTGACGTCGATCGCCGTATCTACCCGGGCATGGGGCACACCACCAACGACGACGAGCTTCGCGCCGTGCGAGACATGCTGACGACTCTCGTCTCGGCCCCCGCGTAACGCATCGCGCATTGAGCGGCGGATCGCTCTTCACGGATCGCTCTGGAATCTCCCTGTCCCGATGATTTCTACACCCGACTGGGTCAAACACGCTGTATTCTATCAGATCTTTCCGGATCGCTTTGCAAGGAGCGGGCGCGTCCCGACGAAAAACGGGCTGACCCTGAAACCGTGGGGTGCGCCGCCGGAAGAGCAGGGGTTTCAGGGTGGCGACCTCTACGGAATCGTCGAGCGACTCGACTACCTGGAGCAGCTCGGCGTGACGGCGCTGTACCTGAATCCCATCTTTTCGTCCGCCGCGAACCACCGGTATCATACCTACGACTACGAGCAGGTGGACCCGTTGCTTGGGGGCAACGAGGCGCTCCGTGCGTTGCTCGATGCTGCGCACGATCGAAACATGCGGGTGGTCCTCGACGGCGTCTTCAACCACGCGAGCCGGGGCTTCTGGCCCTTTCATCACGTCCTGGAGAACGGCGGCAATTCTCCCTACATCGGGTGGTTCAACATCCACGACTGGCCGCTCAACCCGTACGCCCCGGACGCCGAAACGCCGCACAACTACGACGCCTGGGCGGATCTGCCGGCGCTCCCAGAGCTGAACACCGACAACGACGAGGTGCGCGCCTACATCATGCGCATCGCGCGGAAATGGGTCGAGTTCGGCATTGACGGGTGGCGGCTGGACGTCCCGAACGAGATCGACGACCCCGACTTCTGGCGGGAGTTTCGGGACGTGGTCAAGGAGGCAGACCCGGACGCCTACATCGTGGGGGAGATCTGGCACGAGGCGCACGACTGGCTGCAGGGGGATCAGTTCGATGCCGTCATGAACTACCCGTTTCTCTGGCCCACGCTCAGCTTCTTCGGCCGCGACACACTTCGCGAGTACCACAAGACGCACCTCACGTTCGAACCGCTGGACGCTACGGATTTCAGCGCTACGATCGAGGACGTCTTCGAGATGTACGACTGGGAAATCACGCAGGCACAGCTCAACCTGCTGGACAGCCACGACATGGGTCGCGCCCTGTGGGTCATGGGGGAAAACACGGATGCCCTTCGCCTCTCCGTTCTGTTTCAGATGACCGTTCCCGGGGCGCCGTGCGTCTACTACGGCGACGAGATCGGACTGTCGGCCGGGGACGACCCTCACTGCCGGGAGGCTTTCCCCTGGGACAACCCGGAGGCATGGGACGACGACCTGCTCGATCACTATCAGCGTGCCGCCGCGCTCCGCCACGATCACGAGGTGCTGCGGACGGGGCAGTTCGACGTCTTCTACGCCGAGGATACGGTGGTCGGGTTTCGCCGTACACTGGACGACGCCGTCGCGATCTGCCTGTTCAACGCGGGGACCTCGGACGCGGTCGTGGACCTCAGCGCAGCCGACATCGGGGTGCCGCTCGAGCGCTACGCCCCCGCATGGCCGGCGGACGGCCTGTCACTGGACCTCGACGACGGCGCGGTCACCACCACACTCGCCCCGCAATCCGCACGCGTCTGGGTACGGCGGGAGGGGGGATGTGTGAAGGTGTGAAAGGGTGAATGTGTGAAAGGGTGAGAGGGGGGAGGGGTGTGGGGTTTGAGGGATGGGTGGCCTCCCGATGTTTTGGGCCGATTCAGATGGCTGTGGCGCAATCCGGCTCCCCATTCGCCATTCGAAATTCCGCATTCGCCCTTCGACATTCGCCATTCGAAATTCCCGATTCCCCATTCGCCACTCCCCTTTCCCCGAATCCTGGAGCGTTAATAGAAAAAAGCACCCCGGATCGCCGTCTGGCGCCGGGGTGCTTTTTAATTCAGCCCGTCGAAAATAGGGCTTCGTACTCCGTTCCAGTCTTATCCTTCAACCGGTTCCGGGACGTACATCCGCTTGACGTAGTCGATCACCATCCGCTTGGCGGAGAAGGGTCCGGGCAGGCCGGTCATGCCTTCCCGCATCATGTTCACCCACTCCGTCGGGACGCCGTTCGCGTCGCGGTTGTAGAACGTTGGGATGACGCTGTTTTCGAGCTGCTCGTAGAGCGAGGCGGCGTCTTCCCGGTCCTGCACGGCGGGGTCCTCCGTGCCGTAGTCGCCCGAGGGCTGCGGGCCGATGGCCCATCCGTTCTTGCCCTTGCCGGTGTCGCCGTCGAAGCCTTCCGGCCACCAGCCGTCGAGCACCGACAGGTTGAGGCCGCCGTGGGCCGCGATCTTCTGGCCGGATGTGCCGGACGCCTCGAGCGGGCGCCGCGGGTTGTTGAGCCAGACGTCACAGCCGGAGACGAGCATCCGCCCGATCTCCATGTCGTAGTTCTCGAGGAAGATGACGTTGCCCTCGAAGCCTTCCTGCTGGCTGATCTCGAAGATGCGCTGGATGAAGCGTTTGCCGCCGTCGTCCGCCGGGTGGGCCTTGCCTGCGTAGATCAGGTGGACCGGGCGGTCGGCGTCCGAGAAGATGGCGCGGGCGCGCTCTAGGTCACTGAAGATGAGCGGGGCGCGCTTGTACGTGGCAAAGCGCCGCGCGAAGCCGATGGTCAGGGCATCCGGATCGAGGTCCGGCGTCATCGGAAGGCTTTGCGTGCGCACCTTCGTATCGATGAAATCGTGCAGGCGCGTTCGGAGCATCGTGCGATACTGCCATAGCACCTCGTCATCGAGGTCGGCCAGAACCTGCCACACTTCCTCCTGGTGACGCGTGCGGAGCCAGTCATCGCCCAACTGTTCGGCGAGGAAGTCGCGGGCCGGCTGGCACGTCCACGTCGGCAGATGCACGCCGTTCGTGATGGATCCGATCGGGACCTCATCCAGCTCGCGATGGGGGTACATGCCTTCCCACTGCTGTCGGGCGACGTGGCCGTTCAGTTTCGACACGCCGTTCGAGGCGCGCGCGAGCTTGAGGCCGAGCACCGTCATCGTGAACGGCTCCGAGTGGTCGCCGGGGTGGACGCGGCCGTACTTCATGAGCTCGTCCACGGACAGGTCGAGCGACTTCCGGAAGGTGTCCATCTCCTTCGCGAAGAGGTCTGGGCTGAAGCGATCGTGCCCTGCCGGGACCGGGGTGTGCGTGGTGAAGACGCAGTGGTCACGCACCCACTGCTCGGCGTCCGTGCGCAACTCGCCCTGCTCCAGGCGCTCGCGCATCAGCTCGAGCATGAGGAAGGCGCAGTGGCCTTCGTTCGCGTGGTAGACGTCCGACTCGATGCCGAGGCGACGCAGGAGGCGCAGTCCCGCGATGCCCAGGACCACCTCCTGGCGGATCCGCTGCTGGTTGCCGCCCTGGTACAGGCGCCGCGTGAGCTTGCGCAGCTCCGTCGGATTCGCGTCGAAGTCCGTGTCCAGGAGATAGAGATCCGTGCGCCCGAGGTTGACCTTCCAGGCCCGGACGTGAATGGGCTGCTCTCCGGCGTGGACGTCGATGATGATGCGGTCGCCGTTTTCATCGTTGACCGGTGCCACCGGGTGGTGATCCGGGTTCAAGGGCTTGTAAGACGCCTGCTGCCATCCGTCCGCATCGAACGACTGGTGGAAGTAGCCTTCCCGGAGGAACATGCCGACGGCGGTGAAGGGCAGGCCGAGATCCGACGCAGCCTTGGCGTGGTCGCCGGCCAGGACGCCGAGTCCACCGGAGTAGAGCTGCATGCTTTCGTGCAGTCCGTACTCCATGCAGAAGTACGCCGTACGCGGAGCGTCGTCAAAATGCGGCTCCTGGTCCATGTACGCCTGAAACTCCTCGTACACGGCGTCGACGTCCGACTGGAAGTCTGCGCTTGACAGGACCTCTTCATCCGCAGCGGCAAGCGCGGCCTTGGGATTGTTGTCCGTCTGCGCGTAAATCAGCGGGTTGAGCTGCTCGAATAGCGTCCGGGCATTCGGACTCCAGCTCCACCACATGTTGTCGGAGAGAGCGTCGAGCTTTTCGCGGGTCGTCATTCGATTCGGAGAATTGTTTGGGCAAAACGATGTGCGTCGCACAGCGAATGGGTCGCTGTTCAGCTGCATGAGGGCATGCAAGCCGGGCGTCCGCCAGTGATAGCACGGGGGCCGGAGCGGCGCACAGTGATCGGCGCATATCTGAAAACGCCGGGGAAAAGCGGAGGCGAACCCGCCGTCAAAAGAGTCGGACAGGAACCCGGGACACGTGCCCCATCACGACGGATCCTGCCAGTAGCAACACAGGTCTGCAAAAACGTGGGTATGAAGTGGCGAACGCATCAAGATGCTGTCACCGAAACCGGCGAAGTGTACGACCGGAGCGAACGACCGAACTCACATGGTGCGTCGGTCGTCGCTCGATTCGTGCTCGGCCGGTACGTTCATACCGGACAAATACATGTCCATGATTCGGCTCGACAGCCTGGAATTCAAGCAGCTTGGAAGAAGAATCGACAGTTTTCGTATGCAGGTCTGGATCGAAAGCGCTTCCACCGGTAGGTTTGTTGTATTCTGACTACGTCTGCACTCCTTCCACTTCTGATCCTTTCGCTTCCGGTGCGGTCGGAACGAGGCGCCTTGCCCGCCTGACAGGCGCCTGGACAATGCAGGGGGCGCGATCCGGGCGTCGAACCTCAGGGAGGAGCCTGCGTTGCCCTGTTCGTTCGTCCTTCGCGGTCATCGGTGAATGCGTGTTTGCAATGGTATCTGCCTCATCCCCTCTTCGAACCGTCGTCCTGGTTCTCTGTCTTCTCGCTGGAACGGCCTCGCTGTCGGCGCATGCTCAGACGGACGATGCCGAGTCTGACACCTCCGATGTCGCCATGTACGTGCAGATGCCGGACTCGGTCGTCGTGACGGCGTCGCGTTACGCCGAGCCCACGCGCACCACGGGGCGACGCGTGCAGGTGTGGACGCGTCGCGACATCGCAGAAATGCCGATCACGACGGTCGATCAACTCCTGGAGGTGACGGCGGGCCTTGACGTGCGCAGCCGCGGCGCCTTCGGGGTGCAGAGCGACCTCTCGCTCCGGGGCTCCACGTTCAACGGCGTCCTGCTGCTCGTGGACGGGGCGCGCGTTAACGACCCGATGACGGGCCATTTTCTGATGGATATCCCGATTCCGCTGCCGGAGGTTGAGCGTGTCGAAGTCCTTCGCGGCCCGGCAACAGCGCTCTACGGTCCCGACGCGCTCGGCGGCGTCGTGCAGATCTTTACCCGTGCAGCGATGGCGCCTGTTCAAAACACCGAAGACGGCGTCGGTGCCGACCTGATCGGACAGTTCGGCGACTACCGTCTCTTCAGCGGGGAAGGCCAATTACGAATTGCCCGCGAGCACTGGCGCATCAGCGTGGCCGGTACCGCGCAGGGGTCGAACGGACAGCCGATCACGAACGACCAGGGACAGCCGATCGAGAGCTCGCGCGGGGAAGTGCGCACCGACTTCGAACGCTACGCAGGCACCGCCGCGGCAAAGACGAAGCTGGGCGATGGATCGGTCTACGCCCGGGTCGGCATCGACGACCG
>JAAAOT010000110.1 GCA_009908725.1 Bacteroidota bacterium
CGCCTCCCCGCCCCCTTTGCTGCACCTCGTTTCATGATCATCGTTCAAGGTGTTTTCCGCTCCGGGACGACGCTCCTGTTCCGAACGCTGCGCCGAGCCCCCCGTCTGCGCTGCTACTACGAACCGCTGCATCCGGACCTGCTCGACCACGTCGACGAGGCCCATTCTGATGCACCGAGCCACCGGAAATCGTCCCTTTACTCCGAATACGCCGCGCTGAACGGGCACCTCCGGCGACGATTCGACCCGCGGCTCTGCGGCAAACGATCCGTGGTCGTTAACGGCGGGGAAGGCTGCCCGCAACTCCGGGCCTACCTGAACCTGCTCGCTGCATCCAAAACGAACAGGGCGAACGGAGGCGGTCGGGTTGTTCTTCAGTTCAACCGGGCCTTCTGGATGGCGCGGTGGCTCCGGTCGCAGTTCCCCGACACCTGCTTCTTGCATGTCGTCCGTGATCCACGATCCGTGGTGTGGTCGCAGCTCACCACTTCCTCCTGCCGGCGAGTGCGAATGGACTGGCCCCTCCTGGGTCGCCGCTTTTTCAACGTCTCTTCGGGCGATTTAACCAACGTGTTTTCCCCGCACGCCTATCATGGCGTGTACCAGATCAAACACTACCTGGAACTGGGCCGCGCCGAGTTAAAACACGGATCGGACCCGGCCTGTCGGTACGCGCACGAGATTCTAGCGTCAGCGGAAGACAAACGCCCGTACGTGCAGGCGCTGGCCCTCTGGGGCGCGCAGGTGTGGGTCTGCCACCACCATGCCAGGGCCGCCTACGGCGATCGATATGCGCTCATCCGGTACGAAGACTTCGTCCGCGATCCCTGCTCGTCTCTGGAGGCACTGTTCGATCGTGCCGGCACGTCCGTTCCGGACGCCGCCCGTCAATTTGCAAGCGAATCCGTCCGCCCGAAGCGGGTCGCTCGCTGGTCGAGCGTTCCCACGGCGACGGAGCACTTCCGCGAGGGCATCCGGCGCGCCGGCATCCAGGACGTCCTCGACACCGTTGGATACGCGTTATCTGAACCGTAAGCTCTGCCCGCCTGTCTCCCTGAAGGAATGACCGATCGGCTCCGCCGCCTGTACGCATCCGCTCGCGACCGGTGGCAGACGTTCTCGCAGAGTTCCGCCGGGAAGACGGTGCTGAAAGGACTGCGCTGGCTCTTCGTCGGCGCTGTGGCTGCGTACCTCGTGTATCAGCTGAGCGAACTGGGGTGGCGCGAGCTGTGGACGTCCCTTCCGACGACGCCGGCTTTTTACATCCTGCTGGTCCTGATGTACGTGACGCTACCCGTCACGGAGGCCATCATCTACGGAAAAGCATGGAGCCTCCCCTCCCGGAGGCTGCTCCCGGTCCTGTTTCGGAAACGGGTGCTGAACAACGACGTCCTCGGGTATTCGGGAGAGGCGTATTTTTTCCTCTGGATGCAGAGAAAGTCCGAGATCGCACGCCGGCGCATTCTGGCGACGATCAAGGACAACATGATCATCTCGTCGGTGTCCTCGACGTCGGTCGCCTTCCTCCTGCTGGCCGCGTTCTTCCTGACCGGGCAGGTCCAGCTCCTAGAACAGTACCTGCCGGACACCACGTCCACCATCGCGGCGGCGGTAGCCATCATCATCGTCGTCGTCGCCGTTGGACTGGCGTTTCGTCGCGCCATCTTCTCGCTATCCGCCTCGATGCTGGGCATCTTCGCGATCGGCCATCTGGCGCGGTTCGTGTTCAATAACGGCTTCCAGGTGACGCAGTGGGCGCTCGTGATCCCGGAGGTACCGATTGGCACGTGGATCACGCTGCTCTCCCTCTACATCATCATCAACCAGGTCCCGCTGATTCCGGCCCGGGGTCTTTTCTTCGTGTCGGCAAGCGTGGAGCTCGCCGGGCCTCTGGAGGTGCCGACGGCGGCGGTTGCGAGTATGCTGCTCGCCCAGAACCTGCTGGATCGAGGCCTCAACCTGCTCGTCTACGTCGGCACGACGGCGGCTGAGGCAGCAGACCAGGAGTTCAGCAAGGAAGACGAAGCGGCCATCCCGGAGGAAATCCGCTGACGCATCTATCGCAATTCCCCCCTGTCCCCTGCATTATGGTATCGCTCATTCACCGCGCCGTCCGGCCTCGCGTTCTTCTCGCTGCGGGATGGTTGTCACTGCTGCTCTGCACCGCCGTTGCGCCGGCCACCGCTCAATCCGCCGACGGGAATACCCGTCATGGGTGGACGGCTCGCCTAGCGGCCGATGCGATCCTCGCGCCGGATGCCGGCCCGGCCTTCTGGGCGTACAGTAATCGACATGGCACGGTGGATGCGTCCTCGTCCAACGCGCTATTTCGCGCTTTCGCCGAGCGCACGTTTCAGCTTCCGGGGACCGTCGACGCTGCGGTGGGGGGCGAACTGCTCGGGCGGTCGTCGGCCGAACCGGGCGTCTTCGCCCATCAGCTCTACGGCCGCTTCCGGTCTCGGGGCATCGAGTTACAGGCCGGCCTGTGGGAGGATGAGCCGAGCGGGCTCCTCCATCCGAGCCTTTCTATCGGTTCCCTCGGGCGGAGCCGGAATGCCCAGCCCGTCCCCAAAATCGCGCTGCAGCTTCCTTCGTATACTCCCGTCCCCGGAACGGGCGACGTGCTATCCGTACGCGGCTATTTTGCTCACGGCTGGCTCGGGACCGACCGGTACGTGCGGAATGCCCTGCTCCAGGACAAAGCCCTGTACTTCCGCATCTTCCGCCCCGAGCAGCGTGCACAGCTGCACGTCGGACTGCTGATGCATACGATCTGGGGCGGCACGCACCCGACGATCGGTGACCTGCCGGACGGCCCGATGACGTTCCTGCGGGTGATGGGAGGACGGGCTGGAGATGTCGATGCCCCCGAAATCGAGCAGGACGGATCGCTCGGGGCCTCCGCGGCAGGCTACGACCTCGGCCTCTCGTTCTCGCTCTCCGGGGCCGACGTGATGCTCACCCGTTATTTTCACCACACGGACCGGCCGTCGCTCTTTTTTCGGAATCCGTGGGACGGCATCTGGGGCGTCCGGGTGGACCGTCCCGAGGGCGGGCTGGTCGAAACCGTCCTCTGGAATCATCTGCGCACGACGCGGCAGAACGCCAAGTTTTCAGAAGGCGAGGAGCGGGGCGAGGATACGTACTACAACAACTCGCTGTACCGGAGCGGGTGGACCTTTGAAGGGCGCGTCCTCGGGTCACCGCTGCTTCTGCCCAACGATCGAGGACCCGGCGTGTCTAATAACATCGTGATCGCCCATCACATCGGCCTCGGCGGGCGCCTTCCCGGGAAGGTCGACTACCGACTCCGCGCCACCTACAGCCGCAACTACGGTGCGCAGAGCGTGTGTGCCGACGACGCGTGCACGCAACTTGAGGATCGCCGAACGTCGCGGACGGACCAGTACTCGATCGGCGGCGAACTATCTAGAACCGTGAATGCACTCACTTTTCGAGCGGGCTTTTCCGCCGATTCAGGCGCGCTGTACGCCGATCGGGTGAGCGTTCTGGTTGGATTCTCATGGAAAGCGTCCCGCGGTGCGATCTTTTAGGGTGGGTTTTCCCCTCGTTCCTCCATACCTTTGCGTCATAGACCCGTTTGAAACCACAGCGCGAACAAGTACCCTGCTTTCCTGATGCCCAACACCTACGAGACGATCCAGGTCGGCGACTCCTATGAGTGGAAGAAGGTCGTCACCGCGGAGGACGTGAAGTCGTTCGCCCAGATCACCGGCGACGACAATCCGATCCACGTCGACGAGGAATACGCGAAGGAGCACTCTCGCTTCGGGCGTCCCGTCGTGCACGGTGTGCTGCTTCTCGGATTGATCTCAAAGGTCCTTGGCCGCGACTATCCCGGGCACGGCAGTATCGCCGTCGCCATCTCGTGTCGCTTCCTCCGCCCTGTCACCGTCGGCTCCGAGGTGACGGTACAGATCAAGGTCTCGGAGAAGCTCGAGTCCAGCAAACACATCAAGGTGAAGGTCTACATTTACAAAGAGAACAAGATGGTTCTCGGCGGCGAAGGGCGCGTCATCCCCCCGACCGAGGAAGACGGTGAGTTGCAGATGCCCGAGAAGTAAGGGTGTTCGCGATCCGGGCCGTGCCCACGTGGCGTCGGCCCTTTGCTGTGCGTTTCATCTGCGGTTCCCCTCTCTCATCCGGTGATGCGCCCGCGGTACCGTCGTCCCGCGGATCGTCGCCTCTGTCGTTCGGACCGGCACGCAGTCAGTGTCGCCTCTCGCTTCGGTCGGCTTTTTGCCCGGCATTCTTCCCCGTCCTCCGATGCCGGCGTTCCCGCCACCGGTCCCGCCTCCCTCCTTCCACCGCTTTCCCGCATTCCCTTGGCTTTCCCCGCCCCCCGACGCCTGTTCCTTCGCTGCCTGCGCGGCCCGCTCTTGCTCGCGACGGTCGCTGTCGCCGTCGGGTGCCTCGTTGCAGCGACGCCGGCGGTATCTGCGCCGGTCCTTCCTCCGCTCGTAGCAGGGGAGGCGGTCCGTGCGGACACCAGCACGTCCGACTCGTCCCGCGCGCCGGCTCCGATGAAGCGCCCCCCTGCCGGGCCGGCGGTGTGTCCGGTCGGTTGTACACCGGTGCCACAACAGGTCGACTACGTCCCGCTGCCGCCTCAGGCTACGCTTTCGTACTGGGCCAACACGCGGCGGCTGATGGTGCTGGACCGCGAGCACTCCGTCGGTGGCCGCTTCTTCGACCGCGGCGTCTTCCGGCATACCTCGCGCTTCATTGATCGCGAGTACGAGCTGGACCTGATGGCGTACCAGTTCAGCCCGTTCGAGAACGCGCAGTGGATGCGCGCCTCCGGAGGACTCCGGCTGCGTGCAGGAAGCGTCGAACGCGACCTTTGGGCGATCAAGACCGAGATTAAGAACACCGTCCCGCTCGGCGATAGCGCCCGGCATTTCTTCACGATCGACGGCGTGATTCAGGAAGATCCGCAGGTCCAGCGCGCGTGGCTGGAGATGAGCTACGCCTACCGTGTCGCGCCGCAACACGCGATAGGATTGCGCCACACCTTTTCCCAGTACAAGTACGACCTGGACGTGACGCCTTTCTACGCTTACGCGTCGCCTACGTGGGGCCGTGCCACCGTTGGCTTCACGTTCCTGAACCTGTACAGCAACTTCATCTACGAGCAACTGGGCATCAACGAGGAAATCCTCGATATCGTGCGTGTCTACGAGACCCGGCCGTTCTTTCTGGAGGCAAGCTACGCCTCCCCGGCGGATCGACCATTGCGCGGCGAGGTGCATGCCGGCCTACAACCGAAAACGCGCAGCCTCTACTTCTCGCAAACGGCTGACTCGTACCGGTTTCGCGAAGACGAGACCGTTCATTTTCTGAGCGCCCTGCTTGAGTACCGGCGGGACCCGGTCACCGTGGGCGTGTACCTGCAGCGAGATGCCTCCCGGCTCTCCCGCGAGACGGCCGGCGACAGCCTCGACACGTCCTACCGCACCGAGCAGACGCAGCAACGCATCGGGGCGTACGTCCGCGCCTCCTGGAGAAACCTACGGCTCGAAGCCAACGGGTTCACCGGGTTCTACGACGACATTCAGTCGGGGGAAAACTTTGAGACGTCCACTCTGAACGAGGCGTTCGACTTCACCACGGAGACCAACGGGATCCACTCCCGGCTCGTCTACGAACCCGACGGCTGGCCCTTCTTCGGGGTGGAATACCTTACGTTCATGCGTCGTCTGCCGGCCAACGACCGGGCTCTCGTCCCGTGGTCCGGCAAGTACTGGGACATCGGGCCCGACAACTACCGCGTCGTCGGCCTGATCGGGTACCGCTTCCGCCGCGGCTCCGTTGCCATGGGCATCGGCTACGACACGGACGGCGACTTCAACGCCTACAAGCCCGCCCCGCTGAAACGCTTCGACAACGGCTTCTTCCGCTTCGCGATGACGTGGTAGGGTGGAGGATTGGGAATTGGGGAATTACGAATTGGGAATTGGGAATGGGTTCTCCCCGCCCCGAAACGCTCCGTCCCTCACCCATTCTCCCCTTCTCCCATTCTCCCTTTCCCAACCTCGTCGCTCAGTTGGGGAGTTTTAGCATCCGGCCGCGCTCGATCGTCTGCTGCGATTC
>JAAAOT010000245.1 GCA_009908725.1 Bacteroidota bacterium
AATCGTGAACTCTCCCGTGAAGGAGACGGCCTCGTTCACTTTATCCCCCCTGACGTGAACAGGGACGGACACCGCTTCCGAGGATATGTTGGTGGAATGCGTCAAGGTAGATCCTGAATCCGTCGGTGCGTGAGTCCGATGCGTCGTACCCCGATGCATGTTGCCCCGATTCGCCTCGAAAAGGGTCGAGATCGCGAGGTCAGGGGATGTCCGAGTCGTTCGGACCGATCAGACGTACCAGGATAGGTAGTATGATCATACTCATTGCGGAGTACCGAATCTTTGCGTCCCTGGAGCACTCGATAGTCTCCAAACCTCCCGTCTAAGGATGCGCCGCAGCCCCTGTCTTCGCTTCACTTTCGCTCCATCCCCACACGGAAGGAGCGTGACCTGAATCATGGGCCGCAAGAGATTGGATCTGCATGCCACATGCGAGGACTATCGACGGCGCGCGTCTGCATCCGGCGAACGAACGCGAAACGATCGCATCACCTGCTCGATGATCGGTCCGAACTCTTTCCGTGTGTCTCTGCGGAACGATGCGGTAAGCGTGAAGCCAACGCCATTTCCAAAGGCGTAGACCTGTTCCTGGTAGAGCGGCTCCTCCTGGTCCTCCGGATGCCACCGGTAGATGCAGCGGTACGCGTCGTCTCCGGCCTGCAGCGGCAATGGACCGTGCATCAGAAGCCGACACTGAGGCAGGTTACGTTCGAGCGGTTCCATTTGCGCAGCCGCATAGTCCGAGAGTGTTGCGCACTCCGTGTGGCGGTCTACGGAAACGGTAATGTTGTGTCGCATTCCGCGCGATACCGGCCCGAGGAGAGTGTACGTGGTCTCGCAGCTCCATGCGTCGCTCGGCAGAGGCATCTGGAAGGCGTCTGCGTGATAGAACTCGCGTTGCATCGACCGCTCTTCATCAGAAGGCAAAGGGGTCGCCTCCTTCGAATGGTTTCCGGACGGTCCCTCCGTGGGAGAGTCAGAGGGATCACCTGTGTTCATCAAGTGCCGATAGTAATCGGGGATGTCGGAGGACACGGCGTTCGGGGCTACGTGTGGGTGTGGAGGAAATCAGTTCGGCGGGCGACGGACAACGGAGAAAGCTCTATTGCATCTAGGCATTCCCTGCGCTTATAGCTTTTCCATCCACCCTCTTATGCGTAAAAAAGGGAGCGATCATGACATTACGATCGAGGTTTTGTCGACTCGTCTCCGGCGGTCCGGTCTGGGAAGTGGAGGGCGTCTATTTGAAGAAACCAGGTTCGGCGGATCGAAATCGGCCACCATGTGACGTTAAGCGCTGCTTCTACAGAAAACTCCCGGTCGAATCGAAGGTGAAGGCTGCCCAGTACGCGATGATCGATGCCTGAAAGGGTCAGCTAACCACGAGATACAGAACCCCGAGGATGAAGAGAGCGGCGGCGACCTGAAAGATGAGAACGCTCGTGGAGGACCGTGGCTATCGCAAGCGGGCTAGCAAGGCGTGCGGCCATGGTTAAGCTGAGGCCGATGGCGGCATTGAATCCCGTAAGGTAGGCAACAATCTGTGCCGTGGATAATCCTGTGGCCAGGAAGATGATCAAGCCGAGAGTTCGCTCCGAAGGGTGTAAAATGGAGACCAGGGACCGTGCATTGTGAGACCGCTCACTGGGTTTTGGATGGCTCTCGAAGGAGGCTCCCGAAGAGAGCCCCCAATCCAGCAAAAATCAACATGGTTGCGCCCACGTTCAGCCCATAGATGGCCGCGAGGCCCCATCCTCCGAGCGCCAGGAGTGGAGCCACCCGAAGCGCGTCCGATCGCCGAAGCTGTCTGCGTTCGGCGATGCTCATTGCGTGGCGTACGCCCTGATCATCGTACATCTGGTGTATTCGCCGTCGCGCCCGAAGGTGGCGTACGAACACCCATGCCGCCGGAATGCCGAATCCCATCAATCCTACAACCGAAAGGCGGACGATCGCGTCGTCGATCGAGGGATGGATTCCGACGGAGCCGCCGTCCGAGATCACGAGGAGGATCTGGCTGATGACAAGAAACAAGGCCGAGACAGCCGGGACGAACAACAGGGCCCGATGCGGACCGATGTGTGCATCGATCAGGTGATGCACGCCTTTGGAGGTCTCATCGGTGATGGACAAGCCGCTTTTGCTCCTGACAGCGTAGCGGATGCTTCCGGCATCCACGACCTCGAGGGTCACACGGTCCCCCGTAGGGAGGTAACCGGTCCAGTGCGCCGGGAGCGCCACGTTGGTGGCCCCCACCCAATGTTGGATTCCCGAAGAACTGCCAGAGGTTCGGTGTATCCCCGTGATGGTTGACACGTGTTCGGGGAGGTCATCTGTCACTTGCAAACGATCCCGGTAGACCCAGGCCAGCCCGCCGGCAATCATCAGGCACACGATCGGCCCGATGATCAATGCGGCGGGTTCATTCTCTGTGATGCCCAAATAGATGAAGATGCCGACGAAGGCGATGGGGATGCCGAGCGCGAACTGAGCAAACCACCGCCCCTTCCGGATGCACTGCCGCACGTAACGCCGTTCCGCGCTGGTTACGCGACGTGTCCCGCGAGGCGAGCGGCCGCCCTCGGGAACGTCCCTTGGCATTGTGGCACCGCTCGCGTCTTCCGGCATCCAGACGAAGATGATTGATTCAGCTGCAGCGAGAAAGCGATGTCCGTAGGGGCGCTCCATGTTTCGGCTCGGGTCAAATGAAGCCGTCCGATGAAAGTGCAAAAAACAGCCAATGGACGACAATCTTCGCCTGAAAGAACCAGGCGGCACTGAGTCCGATCATGACCACGACCAGGGAGGCACGCAGTCGACTGGAGAGCTTGTGTCGATTCTGAAGAGAAACGGTTAGGGCGATCGGACTGAGGATCACCGCCCCGACCGTTAAAATGAGGCCCAGGAGGGCTCCCGATCCGGACGCGTAGGTGTACAACTGGGCCGAAGAGACGATCATCGCCCCTGCGACCCAGAGCATGAGCCGTCGATGCTTCGGAAAGTATGCGGCTTGATCGGAGGGGCTCATCGTCGGCGAGGCTTACGGGCTGAACGTCATTCGGGCAAACAAAGGGCGATCAGTGCTGCGAAGAGGTTGCGTGAGCAGCAATCATCGTGTTGATCCAGTGGATCACGTGGGTTTGCATGGCATCGTCATTACAAGCTTGATCGTGGGCAACACCGTGGATCTGAAACACGCCTTCGGCCGGATGAGGCCCGGGGCGCATTCGGTAGCCGTGTTGACTGTCGTCGGGAACGGTACCATCACTCTGGCCCTCCGGGAAGAAATGGATGACCCGGATTCCCAACTCCTCGTTGTCGTGCGCTCGCGATTCTGACGGGCCTTCGTACTCGACGACGCTACGTGTGTGGATTTGGTCGAAGAGATAGGAGTTAGTCTCGTATGCTAGAGGCTCAATCCGGACCGCGAGATCGACCGTCTCGCCATCGGAGCAGACCCAGTACGTCGTCCTGTGATACACGCGATCGATCGTGCGCTGAAACGCGAGCGCATCTCCGATACGATTTTCCAGATCATCCCGGTGCTGGAAGTTGGGAGGGATGATGCCAATGTGCCCCGTTGATTCGGTGTAGAAGTCATCCAGGTTCTGAGGCGGTTGCTGGAACGATCGCCCGGCGTTGATTCCCGAATCCCAGGACACCCAGCTCGGGAAGCGAGGATGCCGGACGGACTCGATGCGATAATTCGCGCTCGGAAGAAGCTCGAGCGCCCCGTCGGATACGCCGAGAACCGTTGCAAGGTCACGTCGCGATCGACCGAACAGAAGGGCAATGGTGCCGTCTTTCCCGTCCCCAGTAAGGACTCCCCCCGTCATAAAACGGCGATAAAGCACCGGAGCGCCGTAGGTAGGTTGGGTGACGTGGATGACGCCCGCGACCGCATCTTCCCCGAACTGTTCGATGTAGGAGCGAGTCACCAGTCCACCCATCGAATGGGTGATAATGGCGACCTGGTCGGCGGACTCTCGATCGCGAATCTCCTCGATCCGATCGTGAAGGCGCTCTGCCGAATGGGCGTTGGAACCGCGCCAGTCGTACCCGACCGCGTAGACCGGGCACGTGCCTCCACGGTACGACGCGGTCTGCAGGGTAACCAACAGGCTGCCATAAAACCCCCAGGCCACCTCGTTCCAACCTTTCGACCGGAGGTGATCTTTCACGTCCGACTCGAACTCGTCCATGATCTGCTCCATCCTCGGAGCCGCGTGATACGCGGAAGCAGCATTCTGCCCCACCTCCCGGGTATCTTCCTGGTAGCGTTGGAGTCGGGCGGGGGGCGCCGAGCGTATAAGGTCTCCTCTTGAGAGACGCGGGAAATTCCGGAGAAAGGTCGTGCGGTGTCTCGGGTTCAGCCGGTTGCGCTTGGTTCGGGAGGATCGGCTTGCAAAATTCCATACAATGGAGCCCTGGCCAACGCTGTCGGGTTCCCACGGAGTCGACTCTCCATTATGATGAATCCGCAGCCTTGACCCCATGATGCCCGGGACGAAGACGATCGGGACCGTATACTGCTGCTCGAAATCGTGTCGGGTACCACTGCTGATTTCCATTGGGATCTGAACAAGCACGCAAAAATGGTTAGACACTGCGTCTCTGATAGACTACTCTCACACTGAAGAGCGGCTCGCCTTACAAAATCTCGATAGACTGCCGAAGGTCGTTCCAGCTTGGACCAAATGCCTCAAACGCCCCCACTGCCCCCGACGCATACAAGTGTGCGCCGCGATCCTCACCGGTTTGGATTGCGATGAACTCGTGGCGTACGGTGTCGGTCGCCCGGCCTTCCCAAATCCCGACGTGAGCGTCATGGCCGTCAATGTCTACTGCTTCATCCTCGACGATGGAGGACGACGGATCGGCGGCTTCCACCTGTGCGAGAAGAAATTCGACCCGATCGCTGGGCGAGAGGTCACGCTCCTCTTCCCATTTGAGACGAACCGTGAGGGGCGCGGGACCGTCCGATCCGGCTGCGAAGGTATAGTCGGTGGTGTCCTGCCAGTCCTCCGGAATCTGGATGTCGATGCCTCGAACGGCATATGTAGAAGCTGTCTCGTCCGTCCACCCCAGCATGGACGGGTCTGCGCTACCGATCGTCTCGTACAGATCCTTCCACGAGAAAGAGGCGTCCTGACTCGCAAGAAAGCGGAACGCCAGGCCTGGAGCCTTGCGAACGGCGGATACCACCTCAACCGGTGGATCTTCCGACGAGATTGCGGCCGTCATCACGAGGGCATCGTCGTTCGTTTCGGTTGAGGGTGCATCTGAATACCCGTAGGCGGTCTCCAGCCATTTCTGGAATCGATCCAGATAGCCTGCATCCGTCAGTTGCGGAACGGGGATGATTTCCAGGCGCTGCACAAATTCCCAGGGGGAGGCCGTGAAAACATATCGATCGGTCTGGTCGGTAAACGCGGGTGGAAGGTCAAAGGAGAGATTGAGAACAGAAACAGGTTCCGGCATCGAGTCGGGGTGTCAGTCGAATGGGCGGAGGGCTCGGATTCGGTTCAAACAGAGACTGCAGGCACTCCGACGGTTGGGCGGGAACGAATCGATGCGTTGACGGAAGCAGTTGCGCTGGAGCGTTTCATTCTGTCTCTGCACCGTGAATGGACCGATCATCGTCCGTGTCGAACTCGACACGAATAGGGCCCGGAGGGAGGTCCTCCTCTCGCGCGAGGCCGTCCGAGTCGAGCGTTCCTTCTCGTTGCGTTCCATCGGGCAGGTGGAGGGTATAGGAGGCATCCGCGACGGGTGTGCGGAATGCGTCACGGGCTCGTATCTCGATCCAGTCCTGGAACGTGACGACGTCAGAGGTTTCCTGCAAGCCTCCGATGTCCACCCGAAAGAAGTACTCGGGATGAGAGTACTCGTCCTCCGCGTCCCCGTCGGCCGGGATGTCGTCGGTGTCTTCGACGTATTCGAACTCCCATTCCGCTTCGATCTGTTCACCGGTGATTTTCGTCGGGAAGCGGGTGACGAGGTCGTGGGCCCCGTCGGCATCGTGCTCCAGAATCACGAGTTCGGCTTCGGTCCCGTCCGGAGCTCCTGTCGCGGAGGCCGACAGGGTCAACACGTCGCCCCGGCGGGCCTCTGTGGCTTCCTCGCCGTCTTTGATCCATTGCAGATCGTCGAGTTGAATGCGCGGGAGGAGCGAAAGGGGAGGCGACGTCGCGCTCAACCCGTGGTCGGGAAGCGTAATGTCGGCAAAGAGAATGTCTTCCGCGTCGCCGGGAACGGGGATCCGGGCGCGCAGTCGATTCGCCGTTAAGGCTTCGGTGTACGCCTGAAAGGTGGTGCCGGCCTGGTCGCGAAGCTGGATCTGGACGCGGGCGCCATTGCCAATGAAGTGGGTACGGAGCTGGAGGCCCACCCGGGCGCCGGGCGCCGCCTGGCGTCGACTCCACGTGACGACATCGATGGCGGAGGAGAGCTGGATCTGGTGTGTTTCGTTCGTGCTTCCGCGATGCGTAGACATAGGGCGAAGGAATCTCGACCAGCAGGATAAGATGAAATCGGGAACGGCCCCTATTCGGGTTGAGCGGCGTCTTTCCATTTGCCCCAATCTCGCCGATCGAGTCCGAGGCGCACGGCCGCGATGCGCTCCTCGTCAGACAGGCTGTTGAACTTGATCGGTCCGCTTCCGGCCATGGAGGGATCGCTGTAGCAGGGATCGGGGAATTCCTCGTAGGGGGTCACGCCTCGACGGTCCCAGGTGTCTCGGGTCCAGCCTAAGATCTTGAGGTTTTCCTGCTCGTACCCGCTGAGGTCATTCCACAAAAGAGTTGGGTCGAAAAACTCGTAGGGCTGACGCCGCTCGAAGAACCCCGGCGCCATGGTCAGATAGGCGAGAATCGATTCTTCCAGGATCCCCTGCATGTGCAGGCCCACGTAGATCTGAGAGGGGACGTAGCGAGATACGGTGTCGCCAACCGCGTCCGGCGTCCGTTCACTCACCCATTCGGGCACGATCGACTCGAGGTCGATCTCCACCCCTTGCCCGAATTCGTTCGTCGCCACGTTGTACGTGGCTTGCGCACCATTGGGAGCTTTGAGCTTGACCTGGCCGTCCGAGGCGAGTTCGATGCCGGCGCCGCGGATGGAGCCTTTGGCCGTGACTTTCCGCTCTCCGCTTTCCACGTTCCATTCGCCCTCCACCCCGAGACCGGTCTCCCCGCGTCCGCGTCGTCGGCGCTCATCGAGAGGGAGGTGCTGGGTCTGGTTCGGCCCAATTTGCGCTTCCCCGGCCAGAGCTACATCGCGCCGAACCAGGAGACCATCCGTTCCGAAGTCGATCGTGTGCTCGAGCTTGGCCGTTGCCTGTCCGAAATGGCCGTCCGTGATATGCGCCTCGTCCGGTGCCCCGCGCCGGGCCTGTCCGTTGATCTTAACCTGCAGGCGCAGGTAGACGGCGCCCTCGCTGTGGCGCTCCTCGATCTCGTCGATTTTTTCGCTGACGGCCTTGTAGGCCCGAAACTCCGACTCGTTGTTGGCCTCGAAGATGTCCTCCCACTCGTCGTCGGTGGCGCCCACGGGACGGGGAAACATGTAGATGCGGGGCGGCGGGCCGAGCGCCTTCAGGTCGGCGTACCGTTGTCGCGTTTGCTGCCGGGCCTGCCGCGCAGCCTCCGCCTGCTGCTCGGCGGTGACGTCGGGCATTTCGAACAGCTTGTTGAACTGCTCGAGATCGGGAGGTCCGATCGCATTGACGTCGTCAATATACCGCTGGAGCCGGGCCAGATAGGCCTCGGCGACGAATTCCGCCACCGCCACGTTGCGGTCGTGAATCCGGCTTCGCCGATCGCCCTCCGCGGTGCCGTAGTCCTCGAGCATGCCGGCGCCCCCGTGCCACGCGAGGGACTGCAGCTGAGCGCCGGTCGGCGCCCGGTAGAGAATCTGAAAGCGTCCCGGGTAGGCGTGGAAGAAGTCCTGGAGTCGCGATTGCGCGGTGGGATCGTCCACGAGGAGGTCGTCGAGGCGGAGCTCGGCCGTCTCGATGTCTCCCGCGCTCACGACCCCCGAAAACCGCTGCATGTCCCGGAACAGCGGATCTCCAGGAGTCGCGAATGCGGCATACGCGCCCACGGCACCCTGAATCGATCCCTGGACGGACTCGCGCAGGGGAAGGAGGGCCACGGTGTCCCCCTCAGGATTGATGCAGCGGAGTTGCTGATCGTCGAGAACGAACAAGATGTATCCCCGCGACGTGACCTGCGGAAAATAGTCGCCGAGCCATTCGTCGAGAACGCTTCGCAGCCCGAGCTGGTCGAGGCTTTCTCCCGCGAACCCCGCGATCAACGCCAGGTTGTCGTGCGCGTACCGCGTCGGGACGGGAGGGGGGGCTGGATCGACGTCGGCGTCTGCGCTCTCCGCGTCATCCGGCGCGTCGGGGGCTCCCGAGGGGCGCGGAACCGATCGCTGATACATCTGCTGGTTCTGTGAGCGCCGGACGCGGTCTTCCCGAGATAATGTGGTTTCGACGATGACCGTCGCAATCGTGGCAGACGAGTCCGAGGCCCGAGACGTAGGAAGGAGGGTGGTCGAGTATCCATCCCCGCGTCGCATCGCCGTCGGGCTTCCATCGGCGAGTTGGACGACGACCAGGCCCGGAGGAACCTCTTCGGTTCGGACGTATCCGTGATCGTCCGATGTCACCTCGGTCTCGCCCCCACGCAGGGGTCGGATCAAAAGGTCCGTTCGAGGGACCGGGGCTCCTTCCTCGTTTACGGTCTGCAGCTCGAGGACGTGCTCGAACACGGCCTCGGCGTCGATCGCATCCTGACGATACTGCGTGGAATCGCAGAAGGGGCACTCGTCGGGCGTGTAGGTCGACCCGTTGGCGGGCTCGGACGGAATGGATGGAACGTCGTCGGCCTGGAAAAAGAGGATCTCGACCCGCCGGTTGGCCTCCGAGCGATAATGGTCTCGGGATGCCTCCTCCACGGGGAAGGACTCGCCGAGTCCAATCGCCGGCCGCTGGGGGTGTGCTGGCCGGAGGTGGCGGCGCCACTGGTCGAGCCGGGCGCGCCAGAGAGGCTCCGACCCTCCGCTCGCATCCTGCGATGGAGGTGTGGAGGGAGATGGTTCTTCGATCCCGAGGATCGCACGGACCGTCCATTGCGGGCCGCATCCCAGGAGCTGGGCCAGGGAAAACTGATAGTAGTCGAAAAAAGCCCCCCACGTCTCCGGCCCGAGGCGCCCGTCGACCTGGATCTCCGGGGCGCCGGGAATTCCGAGGCTGACTCGATCGTGATTGTAGACCGCCTGGAAGGTCTCGATCGCGCGCCGGGTCTGGTCTCCCATCGCATCGTCGATGGGGCCCGGGTCGATGTCCCGGTAGTGCTTGAGCAGGCGCTGCACGTCCTCGACCCGGTGCCACTCGTCGACAATCTCTACCCACGCTTCGCGATCTCCCGCAAGGAGGGCATGCACACTCCTCGCTCGGGCTTCGGACAGGCGCAGGTTGTGCCCCGCAGCGCCCGCGGTATCGGTATGGCCGGCGACGAGGAGGCGGGCGTCGGGGTGCTCGGCGGCGTAGCGAAACGCGACGTAGAGAATGTCGAGTCCATGAAGTTCGCCTTCGTCTTCCTCAAAGGCGAAGGGCATCATCACCGCGCTATTCGTGGCGAAGAGCACGTCCACCAGCTCCAGCCGCGCCAGTTGATTGGGGCGTACCGTGAACCGGTGCCGACGCGCGGCGTGCAGGCGCACGCCGTCGCGAAGGCTGGAGGAGGCGGTGTTGTAAGACGCGATATTCTTCACGGTCAGGAAGGCTCTGAATCTGGGAGGTTTCGTCGCCGGATCGAAGACCCGCTACAACTCTCCAAGAAAGCACAATACGTTAGTCTTCAATCGTCACTGATAGCATTTTGCCAACGGCTTCCGAGAACGCCACCGAGTCGTCATAGCCATGAGGGTTGTAGACCTTGAGGTAGGTCTTTTTATTGGACCGGTAGAGATCATAAACAGAGAGTGCATGATTCCCCGAATGGTCTTTCTTCTTTAATCCTTCTGTCTGTTGGTCCGTCCCGAGCACGACGACTTTGCCTTTCTTGCAAGCCGCCTTGATTGCGTCCTTGAGCGTCTGTGCTGACGGCTCCGCTTTCATGTCGAACGGAAGGGATGGCTTCTGGCGTTTGTGCCGCCTAAAGGTCGTAATTTTGGGATTCGACATGTCCTTCAAGTACATCGTAGAACTGGATCCTTTCAGTCCATAAATGGAGAGAGAAGCGCCCAGATTGATGGGGGTATGGCTCAAGACCTGAAGAACCGTGCTTCCCCGTCCTTGATTTACGGTAGGCTTGTAGCTTGAGAGGCGATCATCCGCTGAAAGTGTTTCGATCAGATACTTGGCGTATGCAGTTTCGAGAACGGGTGACCATAAATAGTTAAACTCAATGGCATCCGTAGAGGTGACACGACCTCCCTTAGACAGAAAATGCATTTCTGCACATGTGGCGCCACGTGTTTTAACCCTCATCGAACCCAGTTCGACAATGTACTTGTCTGGAACCACGAAGTCCGAAGTGATGATCGATTTGCGATCTTTCTTGCTTAGGGTGAAGAGCATGCAATTCAGCACCGCGTGGTAGTAACAATTCGGGAGTTTATCCTGGATCCCCTGAGAGTGAACCGGAACTCCCAGTTCACACTTCAGGGAGGATTCCACGTTGTCCAGCGCGTCTGAGTATGTTTTCACTGTCGCGTTTGAAGAGCTTTTTCGCTCTTTCTGAATCAGGCGCTCAACGGCAAGAAGATCCGCAATGGTAAGCAACGTGTCCGTGTCTTTGCCGTCTTCAGAGACGGAAAAGAGATCTTCCTTCATTTCTACAGCGGCGGCAAGAGCAGCGGCAGTTTGTTTGCTCTTATCTTCGGTCATCGCATGCAAGCGATTGTACCTGGTGTGTCCGATTGCTTTCTCCAGGCGGGCGTAGGAAATGGCCTCATCCTCAACTGGAGGGAGATCGGAATCTGGGTAGTCGTGTAAATAATCCCAATCACGCACAATTCCCTGCACGAAGGGCGACGTCAGGCCTTGTAACTGAAGCTTGCAGCGTGAGGAGCTCTTCTTACATACGATCTTTTGATCGGTGATCTTAAGATCGCGCCAGAGGGCTTTTTCTTCTTGATCTGGACCGGACATCTCTTTTTCGGCTCACGGGGAATATTAGCCACGAAATTCTGATCGTAAAAGGCGCTGAAACACAGCATTGACTTCTCCGGTCACGGGAAGATAGTTCTCTTTCTGAAATGCCCGGATGGCCGAACGGGTACGCGGCCCCATGTCTCCATCAACGTCTCCACAGCTGTACCCAAGCGCATTCAGTTGCGACCGTACTTCTTCCAGCGTGGACTGATAATCATTCGCAAGCTCAATCTGAAATGTGTGACCCCGAGCGTGCACCGTCATCTCTTCCGCTCCATTTAGAGGAAACGGTTCAGTCCATCCCTCTCGGTCCGTGCGTCCCTCCACGGTGCGTCCCCCAACGTCGACGGTGTAGGCAACATTTGAGAAGTCGGTCTCCCCATCGTGAATCTGAATTTGAAAGGAGTCGTCCGAGGGCGCCTCTGATTCAGATGCCGAATCGTCGGACCCTGCGTCTTCATCAACGTCGAATTGTACATCGCCGGCTTCCAGATCCGGAAGCTCAGGAATCCGTAAGATGCAGTCGGACACAGGTACGTCCGTCTCCTTCGCCTTCCCCCTTTGGTCGAGTGTACCCGTGCGGCGCTCGCCCGTCCCCGTGATCAAGACGTAGGGCTGGTTCGTGACGGGGTCTCCTTCTTCGGTCGCCACCTCGATTTCGATGGTGTCGACCACCGGAAGGACAGGAGAACGTGCGGTGCACGGACCAACAATTACCTCGAAATAGTAGTCCGGCGCGGAGTAAACATCGTCCTGCTCGTCCTCGGACCGAAGTTCGTCGTCGTCAGGCACGTGGGTCGGGTATTCGTAGCGCCATTTCACCTCGACGGCCTCGTTTTCTACGGTCGTCTGGATGTCGGCCACGACGGTGTCCCCTCCCGACAGATCCCGTTCGAAGATTTGCACCTGGGCCGGGGTGCCATCCTCGAAGCCGATGACGTCAGCGGTCAGCGTCAGTTTGTCGTCGGCGCTGGCGCGATCGGTGTCCCACTGCGCGGCGTGCACGCTTTTTAGCACCACTTCGCCCTCCCCTTCGGAGACGCCGTCGACGCGGATCGTACCGTCGGTGCGGAGCATGCCCTCCTGCTCGACGCCGTCCGGATCCACGAAGGTATAGGGAACGCCGGCGACGGGGATTCCCGCGCTGTCGACGAACTCGAACTCGATCCAGTGCTCTTCTTTGGTGGTGCTGACGCCGGTGTCGATCGTGGCCGCGGCGGCACTCGCACGGGCACCGGCAGCCCCGCCGCCTCCGCCGCCCGCGCCTCCGCTGGCAGCTCCGGCACCCACCTCCCCGATCAGCACCGTCGGGCAGCCCATCACGATCGAGTCCGGCGGCCCGGTGCAGACGCACATATCGCCCATTCGGGCCGCGGGCATCCCGCCGATCATGACCCCGGCGCTTCCGAGCGTCACCGGCCCGCCCACGTGTGGCACAGGCGGCAAGGCGGGCGTCGCCATCGGGCAGACGTGCATGTCGCCCAGCCGTGCCGCGGGCATCCCGCCGATCAGAACGGTGGGCATCCCCGCGACGATCGAGCCGCCGTGTGCCGTCATGTCGCCGATGCGTGCGGCCGGTTTGCTCATGGGAATTGGGGGATGGTCAGTGGTCGGTCGTGGGTGGGATCAGATCCGGGCGGGGGACGCGTCGCCCCAAAGCGGTGCGCTATGTTCGCGGCGAGGAAGGCGGGATCGATCGTACGGGGGCTGAGCCGGGGATGAAGCCATGGACGGCGCGGCGGACGGCGGGGCCGAGCGTCTTTCTCGTTTTGCGGGTGAAGGACGCCGTGATTCGATAGCCCGTCCCCTCATGCAAGACAAACCAGACCTCCTGGTAGACCCGCCGCTCGTCCGAGGGCCACCAGACGAATGCGGCGAAGTAGGCTGGCACGCCGCAGTCGAGGCGGGTAAGTCCGCGCGCCTGGCACCGGCATCCCTTCAGCGTCTCGAGGATGCTGTCAACCTGCGGGTATGCATAGGCGAGAAGATCCTCAGCGCCCGCATCGTCGTCCGTCGCGATGGTGATCGTGTGCTGCAGGTCGTGCTCCTCGGGTCCCATCAGCACATATGCCGTCCGGTCGGTCCAGTCCACTCCCAGGTCGATAGAAAATCGGTCAGCGACGAAGGTCCGAGACTCCATCGATGCCGCCGGGCTCGGAGGCGAAGGCGGAGGAAGAAGGCGTGCCATCGGGGAAGGCTAGAGTTACGAGTTATGAGTCATGAGGTCGGGCAGCTAACCGGATCGATGATCCATAGACGCGTATGAAAGGTCGAACGTGCCCACATAAACACGTTAATACATGCACACGTCACCACGTACACGTCAATTGATCTTGACCAGGGATCCCTGAATCGTGTTGACGCCGGATGCTTTCAGGTTGGTCATGGTCCCCGATACGTCGTTCTGCATGCTGGCCTTCGACTTAACGTTCATGCCCGACGTCTCGTGGTTCATCGATGCTTTCGACTTCACATTCGTGCCCTTCTGCTTCAGGTCCATTTGGGCCTCCAGTTTCATGTTCGCTGCTTTCATCGCATGCTCCGATTTCGCCTCGGTCTTGATGTTGGCGGCTTTCATCTTCGTGTCGCCCTTGGTTTCGACATTTAGCTCTTTGGCCTGAATATCGATCTTTCCCTTGGGGGCATGCATGTCGATGCTTCCGTTCTCGGTCTTGATCACGATCTTGTCGTTTTTCAGATCAAGAACGAAAAGGTTTTTCTGGTCTTTATCGGAGAGGGTGATGACCTCGTCCTTGTCGTTGAGACGGATAATGTGCTCCTTGGCGCTCTGGAGGGTGATCGCCTCGTTCTTGTCATCAAAGATCAGCGTGTGGCCCTTTTCGGTCTTCAGCGTTAGGTTTTCGTTCTTGTCGTCGAGGGTGACCACGTGCTTGTTCGTCGTCGAAAGCTGAATCCGGTCGTTTTCGTCGTCGAGGTGAACCGTGTTTGCGTCCGGACTCTCAAGCTTGACCTTCGCTTTGTCGACCGTGTCGTCCATGATGAGCTGGTTGCCCGCCTTCGTCCGGATGATGTTCTCGGCCTTATTCTCAGCCACGACCGGCGACTTCTGCGACGGGTTGGAGACGCTGGATAACACGACGGGGCGGTTGGGGTCACCGTTCATGCAAGCCCATATCATTTCGGTGTCCTCATGCTCGCCGAAGTGAACGCCGTGGTTGGGTCCGGTGTGCATTTGCCCTTTCCGAACGGGTAGCGTTGCTTCACCGCTCTTCGTGTCGGTCCGGCGGTCGAAGTCCATTTTCAGCCGGTAGCGGCCCTCTTCATCCACGTAGGCGTAATCCCCCCCGGTAGACTCCGTGCGTGCGGTCATGATGCCGGGCACTTTGGGCACCGGCGTCCGCCGCGGCGGGCGGTAAGCAACCTCGGCCGGGATGCACGTGAACGTGTTTCGGTAGACCGGCTCGTCGGTACGTGCGGCCGTGCCCTCCCCAGAGGCATCGCCAGCGTGTCCCGCGACCGACTGGCCCGACCCGCCGGCGTCCCGCGCAGAACCAGAAGAGCCATCGCCGCCGAACAAGTTGCGCGTTGCCCCATGCGCTCCGCGATGCTTGACCTCGGTGACCAGATATTCGCCGTCTCCGTCGCTCCGGTAGTGACCGTCGAGCGTGAACGTATGCCCCGGGCGGAGGCCTGAACACGTGCTTTCCCCCCTCAGGACCTTCCGCTGGCACTCAATCTCCTCGTTCCGCACCCGCGCGAGGCGCTTTCCGGTCTCGGTGTCCTGAAAGTCCTCGCCGTACTCGTAGCGCATCCCGGGCATGTCATCATTGATCTTCGACTCTACCTCGAGCCGCGTCTCGGGCGTGCGGTAGTTGTAGTCTTTGAGGACGACGGATCCCGTGACCACCCGTTCGCGACCCGTGAAGCGAAAGACGACCTCCTCGCTCGGGACCGTTCCCTGGCTGGCGTTGAAGTCGAGCGTGGAAGGACTGGCCATCTCGGGATTCTGGGCACGGTCGTCGGTGAGCACGAGCACGTCTTCGGTCCCGTCATGCTCGAAGAAATACTGGATGCCCTCGTATTCCAACAGTCGCTGGACGAAGTCGAGGTCGGTTTCTTGATGCTGGACGCAATACTCGCGGGGCGCATAGCTCTCGGACAGGTCGAAGCGAAATCCAGAGCCGGGCAGGCCGGCGTCTTCAAGCACCTGCGTGACGATCTCTTCGACCGTGGCCTCCTGGAAAATACGGCTCTGGTAACGGAGCGAGAGCGTCCACAGGCGAGGGACGAGAACGGCGCGGTAGCGGTATTGTCCGTCCGCGCTGGGGCCCTCCTCGTAGAAGTCGGAGACGATGCCACAGGTGGGGACGTCCTCCGACCCCTCAATGTCACGGCGGGTGGTGAGCGTCGCGGACTGGTTGACGACGTCGGCGAAAGCGACCTCGGGATCATCCGAAACCAGAGCGATCTCAAACTCGAAGGGTTGCGAAATCGACTCCGTGCCGGTGTAGTCAACGACCGTGAAGACGTCGGGACTGAGCGTCGACACCTCGAAGCGGTGATGGGCAACATTGGCAACAAAATCAGACATAGAGCCTGGCATCTTGTGCAAAGGATGAAAGCAACCGTGCGAGGGATGAACGTCTATGCCCGGTGAGAGGAAGCTCTGCCTTGGGCGAAACTCCGCACTCTCATCGAACACGGACCCGTTTGTATCACACCGGCAATGACATCACGTATCGGGCGAAAGGCACGATATCACAATTCTATGCCCCCTCATGCAACGGATATGTCGATAGCACCGGCTACTACAGAATGCGTAAAATCGGAGCGCAGCATGACATCTAAACCCCAGAAAGCGATTCAGAACGGTGTAGGATTGTGCGTACAATATACCGTCTCGCAGATCACCATTATCGGTCGTCTAGTGGGGAATGATATCTCCTGAGGATGAGGCAATGGCACCGTGGGTTAAGCGAGATGCGGTAGCCCCGAGTCCTGCGCCCTTCAGCACCACCGACCCGGTGATGAAGGCGGTAACGACTTCGGGATGCAGCATGCAGGCCGGAAAGCGATCCTGAGCAACAATGGCGATGCAATCAGCCGTGGTTCCAGAGGCGAATGGTGCTGTTTTCGGGCGCTCGTCTCAACAGCGGGGCTCTCATCCCAGCCAAAAACCAGCACCGAACGAGGCGCTCTTCGGATGACGGATGCATCATTGGGCCCGGCGAGGAGGCGGCGCGCCAGGGGCCTATCCAGGGCGGGAGGCGTCCGTCGTCTCTTCTTTGTCCGAAGAATGAGTCGTTGCCGATTCCTGCTCGTGATCGAAGGCAGCGGAGGTGTCCGTGGGGTCGGAAGCGCCGGCCTCGGCGAAGGGTTCGGCCGACCGGGCCTCGCTCTGAATCTCGTCCCCGAAGGTGTACGTGAAGTTGCCGTCCTCGTCGAATCCGAGCGTAAGGGCGTTCGGCATGGTCTCTTCCGCCATATGTCCCAAGAGTGCACGAGAAGCTTCCGGGAGGACCGTCCGGTCAAGGATAAAGTCGATATTTCGGGCGCCGGAGTCGACCTGGGTACAGCGCTCGGCGATCCGCTCTACGACGTCCGGCGCAAAGCCGAACTCCATCTCGTGTGCCCGCTCCAGTCGGGTGCCGATGGTGCCGAGCTTCAGACGCGTGATCTCCATCATCGCGTCTTTGACGAGCGGATAGTACGGTACGACCTTCATCCGGCCCAGCAGCGCGGCCTGGAAGTGGTTGACGAGCCGGCTGTGGATCGCCTCCCGGAGCTGATCGGGCGTGGGGCGCTCGTCTTCTGTGCACACCTGCAGAAAGACATCCGAGCCAATGTTCGACGTCATCAGGATGACGGTGTTTTTGAAGCTGATTTCCCGGCCTTCGCCGTCACGCATGAATCCGCGGTCGAAGACCTGGTAGAACAGCTCCATGACATCGACGTGCGCCTTCTCGACCTCGTCGAGGAGAACCACCGAGTAGGGACGTCGGCGGACCGCCTCGGTCAGAATGCCGCCTTCCCCATAGCCTACGTATCCAGGAGGCGCCCCCTTGAGCTGGGCGACGGTGTGGCTCTCCTGGTACTCGCTCATGTTGATCGTCGTCAGGAAGCGTTCGCCTCCGAAGAGCTGCCGCGCGAGCTGGCGAGCGGTTTCGGTCTTGCCTACCCCGGATGGACCAACGAGTAAGAATACGGCGATCGGGGCGTCGGGATTGCCCATCCCGGCCTTGGCCGAGCGAATCGAGTCGGCCACTTCGCCAAGGGCTTCGTTCTGCCCGCGGATCACAGACTGCAGCCGGTCTTCGAGTGAAAGAAGCGTCTCGGCCTCATCGCGCAGCATGTTGCCGAGGGGGATGCCCGTCCAGTCAGAGATGATGCGGGCGACGGCGTCTTCGTTGACCTCCGCATGCACCAGGGCCGGCTCCTCGTCGCGGAGCGCCTCGAGGTCGATGCCGAGTTGGTCGAGCCGCCCGTGCAGGTCTTCGACCACGTCTTGAGCGTCGGACTCCGTCATTCCTGATGGATCGGGGGACGCCTCCGGGTTATCCAGATCTGGTTCATCCGAAGACTCTGACGTGCTCGCGGGCTTCGCTGTCGGGGCGCCCAAGGCCGAAGCCCCGGCCTCCGACGCGCCGTCCCCTGAGACGCCATCTCCCGACACCACCGATCCACCGATAATTTTCCGCCGCACGTCTTCGATCTCGTCCACCAGCGACTGCTCGGAATGCCACCGCGCCTCCAGGGTGGTGTACTCGGCTTCGAGGGCCTCGATGCGCTCTCGCAGCGCATCGAGCTCGCCGTCGTCGGCACGAAGGCGGGCGGAAAGGTCGCGCTCCAGGGCGGTAAGTTCGACGTTCAAGTGATCAAGACGGCGCTGCAGGGTGTCGAGAGCCGCCGGTCGAGCGTCTTGAGACATCTTCACGCGCGCCGCCGCCGTGTCCATCAGGTCGACGGCCTTATCGGGCAGTTGACGGCCAGCGATAAACCGATCCGAGAGAAAGGCAGCGGCGCGGGCGGCCTCGGCGGTAATATGAACGTCGTGGTGGGATTCGTACTTCGACTTGATCCCCTGAAGCATGATCGTCGCCATCTCCGGGGACGGCTCGTCGATCTTGACGAGCTGAAACCGGCGCTCGAGGGCCGGGTCTTTCTCGATGTACTGCTTGTATTCCGACCACGTCGTCGCGGCGATCGTGCGCAGCTCGCCACGAGCGAGGGCCGGTTTGAGAAGGTTGGCCGCGTCGCCCGTGCCCGATTTCCCGCCGGCACCGATCAGGGTGTGGGCTTCGTCGATAAACAAAAGGGTCGGGCGGGCGGCCTCCCGGACTTCCTGGATGACGGACTTCAGGCGGCTCTCAAATTCACCCTTGACCCCGGCCCCTGCCTGAAGGAGCCCGAGGTCCAGGACCCGGATTTCGGCTTCGGCAAGGCTCTTCGGGACGTCCCGGGCCGCAACGCGGAGCGCCAATCCTTCGACCACGGCCGTTTTTCCGACGCCGGCTTCACCGACGAGAATGGGGTTGTTCTTGCGACGCCGGCTGAGGATGTCGACGATCTGGCGGATCTCTCCATCCCGCGCATAGATCGGGTCGATGTCTCCGTCGCGGGCCTGTTGCGTCAGGTTGTAGGTGTACTGACCGAGGGCGGTCTCGTCGGCGGTCTCACCGTCCGACGCCGGGGCCGCCGACGTCATCGGCCGCGTGGTTCGCGAGGCACGGTCTTCATCGGATCCTGCGGTGATGTCCCGAAACTGATCCCGGAGTTCATCCGAGCGGACGGGAGCAAGCGCATCGGCGATTTCCCCCGTAAACAGCGTCGGATGCTCGCGAAGCGCTTCGAGGATGTAGCCGGATCGAATGGCCCGGGCGTCATGGTGAACCGTCGCGACGACCAGGGCGTCCTCCAGAAGGTCCATCAATGGCGGCGAGAAGGTTGGCCGACCCGTGTTTCCGGCTTTCAGTTCGTCGATGTGGACCAGCAGGGCCTGCCAGAACTCACCGTCGTCGACGCCGAAGTGGCTTAAGATCCGCGGGATATCGCCGCCGCCGTCCTCCATAAGCTTCAGGAGGAGGTGATCGAGCGTGACCTCGTAGTGCATACGCGAGGTGCAGAACCCCGCGGCCGCTTCGAGGGCACGCGTCGAGTGATCGTTCAGCTTCTGGAGCAGCTTTTTGACGTCTTTGGCAACCATGGCGAGACGGATCAGGTGAAATCGACAAAAGGCAAAACGGTAGCGATGAGTCCAACGCAGAGATCGTCGGACCCTCGGCGCTCGGCGGACAAGGTTAGGCGAAGGACGGAGAGCGGCTGTCGTACGCGACGACCTCGGAGACGAGCTGGTCGGGGGGGCGCCCGAGCCGGGCCGTTGAGCCAACCCGGGAGCGTTCGTCCCCGAGCGCAGCCGGTTGAAGTTCGCCCGGGTCGAGAAGAAGCTCGACGTCGTAGTCGAGCGATCCGTTAAGATACAGACCCACCGCGGAGCGCAGGAGGTCGGCTTTCGCACCGCCGGGCCGGAGGGCGCGATAGGCCGACAGGTCGAGGGGACCGACGGCGATCCGGAATTTCCCCGCCACGTCGTATAAGCGTCCGCCAACCAGGCCGTCTCCACCCAGACCGACCGGCCGAGAGCTGCGGCGCCCGAGCGTTGGCCGATGGCTAATGGGGGTCCAGCGTCCAATATTTTCTTGCACGCGAACGGGAACGTCGAGCACGTGGCTGAGAAGGGCTTCAAGCCCCTCCCGGTTGCGGACATGGCCCGACAGCCGACCGGCGAATGCGGCCCAGTGAAGCCGAGAGGGATGCGCGCCCGGTGCAACATTCGGCTGGGTCGCCGTAGAGGGATCCTCTCCGGCCTGCGCCGCGGATGCTCCATCGAGAGAGGAATCGCCGGAGGAGCCTGAGATACGACGATGCCGGTCGGGGGGCGGTTGGTGGTGGACGCCGAGCCCAGCCAGGCTCCGAAACACGTGAGCGTGCGTTGAGGTCTGCCGATCCGGGTCGAGTTGCGTCAGATCAAGAAGCGGCCGGTACTTTTTCCAGGAACGGAAAAAGAGGCTGTAAACCCGGTGGTTGAAAATGTCGAGGAACGCCTGGAGACTACCCTCATCCGAGCGGGCAACATGCTCAACAAAATAGGACGGCAGCGGAGAATTGATGCCGTACAGCCCCATAAACGTGACCGTGACGTCGACAATCGGCGTCTTCGACCGGTCGGGATTGTCAATCGCCTGGATCCGCCGAACATCGGAGGCAGGAAAGACCGTCGATCCATCCGCGGTAATCCGAAGGCGGGCGTCCGCGCGCCGTGGCGAGACCTCGAAGATCTCTTCGGGATGATGGCCTCCGAATCGCTGTTGCAGCAGCCATATGGCCTGGAAAAACTCAAATCGGTAGGCCTGATTGAAGAGATCCTGCATGACAGTGCCCCGCACGCTCCCCTCCCTCCTTCCCGCTTTCGTTTCCGAAGCATCGGGGGAAGAGAGCCCAGGCGGCGTCTCGCCATCCAGCTCGTTTGTCGCGACCGCATCTACAGAAGCGGAAGCGTCCCGTCCAGAGGATCCCACGTCAGGCGGCGGTTGGATGGATGAGTGAGAATCGTGAGATGCACGAAGGTGTTGATCGTCGCGTATGTCGACAGGAACCGGCTCAGAACGTTGCCGAACAGGGCGAGGTCGCCCTCGTCGGCAAAGTGTCCGTCCTCGACCTCGACCTCGACCTCGACGCCCCGGCGAATACTCCCGCGATCCAGGCGTTCGGACGGCTCCCAGTCCACCCGGCGAATGCCTTCGATCCGGCGACGTGTGGCAGGGGTGTCCGCCCAGTCATACAGTGCGAGCGTGCGCTTGAGTGCCTCGACCGACAGGACGGACGTTCGATTATGGGCGAGATGAGAGATCAGCATCCAGTACAATCGCGGGTGCCGGTCGAGTGGAGGCAGGACCTCACGAGACGGTTGCGTCAGGTTGCGAAAGGAGGCCACGTTGACGTAGCCCGATCCGGGTTCGGTGATGTCTCCCTCGCGAAGCTCCTCGCGGGGCGTGTTGCCGTTCGTGCAGCGCACCTCGACGGTGAGCGTCTCCTCGGCAAGCTCTTCGACGGAGGCACCGACGCCCCCGATGGATAGGAAGGTGTCGTACGACCCGGTCGGCCCGATGCGGGCAGTTTCTGAGTAGACGGGATCGTCGCCCGTGTCGTGGCGCATCGAGAGGAACGGCTGATACGACCTCCGCTGGCCGGTTGAGGACACCGTGCCAACGACATCCTGGATCGAGTAAACAGACACGCTCTCGGGGCGGCGCATGTCCCCGCGCACGCGATACTCCGACGCCCGGTGCGTGACGCGAACCGGCTCGGCGTCGGTCTCGAAGAGGTTCACGACCGGCGTGCAGTGCATCCGTAGGTTTTCCTTTCCAAAGGCCCACTTTTCGGGATACGACCGGTCGAAGTGGACCTGGATGGAGAACGTTGACGTCTCCGGCATCGACGCCAGCGCCTCCAGTCCGAAGATATCGATGAACCAGAATTTGGGACGGAAGCAGAAATACTCCTGGAGCAGCCGGTATCCGGTGAAGGAGTGCTTCGAGTACGGCACCAGTCCTTCGTCGGACTGCAGGCCGACCGGGCGCACCCACTTTTGCCCGTGCCGATGAACGGTCTGGTCTCCGGCCATAATCGTCAGGCCCGAGACGTGCCGGGTGAAATAGAGATACATCCGGCTCGCATCTGACGGGTCGGCGTAGAAGTACAACCGAAGGCGATCGAGGTCAAGATCAGCCAGCGTCGCATTCCGATCGACAGAAAACGTTAGCGTCGCGGACGTAGACGACGGATCAGGCCAGTCGAGACGGACGTCGGTGAGTTCGATCGGCTGTAGCGTGACCGGATACGTGGTGGTGAACCGACACGGAGTTGACTCGTCTCCGACGGCTCGAGACTGGACCTCGACGCCCGGCTCGAACACGGTCGTCTCCTGCAGCATGCTGGGCCGCGGTGTGAACTCCAGAATCGAGAACGAGGGCACCGGCCGGACGAGGTGCGGATGCATCAACCGAAGGAGCCCTTCGGAATACTGTGGAAGCTCGTCGTCGAGCCGCTCGCGAACGCGTGCCGTCAGAAACGCCACCCCCTCAAAGAGCCGCTCCACGTGCGGGTCCCGATCGGTCAGGCTATCCACGTTCAGGTATCGCGCCTGATCGGGATGGACCTCGGCAAACGCACGACCCGCCTCCTGCAGGTAGCGCATCTCATCCTCGAAGTAATCCTGGATCATAGCGCAGACGCGTGGGACGGTGGACGGTGGTCGGCAAAAAACGGAGCGACGCGGTCTCTACGTTCGGACGGGAAGATGTCTGAACAGGACGATGACATCGACACAATAACAACGCGGCCGATGAAGTCGACTATGAAACCCGTGCGGATGCTGGTAAGCTCGATTAGCGGTGTCGATCTCGGGAAGGCGCCACGTTGACGAGTTCATGAGAGGAGAAGACGGTCTGAAACTCGGCGCGCTGCCCGTTCTCAAGCTCCCCTGCAAGTAGAAACACGAGCCGCATGTTGAGGCGGTCGGTTTCCTTGTAGGTGACGTGGACGCGCTTGAGGCGCGGCTCGAAGCGTTCAACGGTCGTCTTGATCGAACGCTGAAGCTCCACGACCGAGTCCGGCATGTCGCGATAAATTTCCGAGATGCTGGGCAGGCCGTAATCCGGCATATGGCGAAGCGACCCACGCCGGGTGCTGAGAAGGTGATTCAGGTGGGTGACGACGCTCATTAGCGTGCGCTCATCCTGAGCCACGCTATCGATGGGTCGACCGTCAGCAAACCGCCCACTCAGCACGTCGAAGAGTCCGGCATCCATAAGCGGTTGTGGTCCATGACGGGTTACCCGTTGATGCTGCGCGAAAGGTGCAGCGGCGACTCGACGCGCGCTTCGGCGATGCGTCTTGTTGCGCCAGGTGCCCGCTTGGCTTGCGCGCGACGGATCTGCAGCCCGAGAGCGGCACCGGGCAGAACTGACCGATGCCGCTCAGGGCAATCGTGTTGCAGGGAGAACGGCCTACGCCACCTCGACGGCCCATCCATCTTCGTACTCCATGCCTGCGGAAATGTGCTTCCAGAGAATCTTCTCGTACGAAAGATCGACGGCGGCGCGATGACCCGTTTCATCAAGATCCGGGTTCTGAGTATCCGGGAGCTGCATTTCGACCGCAGCGACCCGCACGTTCGTCATCATGTGGGAGAAATAGTGCTCCTGAAGCCCATCATCCGTGATGCGGTACCACATCAGTTCGAGCTCCTCGAGCACCTCCCCACGGCAGACCGCCTGATAAAGCGACGGGATGGCGCGGTCGGCTTCCAGGATCAGATTCATCTTCCCGTGCCGGCGCTCACCCATTGGGATGCCGCGCTGCGAATCGGTGGGGATATCGACCCGGTGATTGACTTGCACAACCTGCGTGGTGCCCTCGCGACCCCCCTTCAGGTTGTCGCCTTCAATTCCGTTCGAGTACTTCAGGGCGCATTCAAGTGCCATAACTGGTATCCTCCCTCGTTGGGGTTTTCGTTCGTGGATTTGCGTGATTCGTTCGATGGTGCCTCAGATACTGCTTCGCGAACGCCGAAAACGCCTCCGGCTACGCGAACTCTGCGTACCGCACGGGAGACACCTGGAGGAAAACGACTCCGGCCTCCATGCGGTACTGCTTGACTCAAGGCTGCGCTCGGCCGCGGCCAGGCGGCATGTGCACAGGTTCCTGCGTATGCGTGGACTGGCGGGTCACACGGGCGTTACCGTCATACATGCCAAGTTGCCGTCCTGTCAAACGGTTATTCAGCCTTCGGCATTTTGCCTACGAGCGACAGGTTGATGTCCATGCCTTCGATCTGGAAGTGCGGCATAATCATCATCGAGACGCGGTAAAAGCCGGGGTTTGACTCGATGTCTTCGACGGTCACCTTTCCGTCTCGGAGCGGGTACTTGGCGATCAAGTCCTCCGTCGGGTTGGGCATGCGCGTGATCAGGTTACGCATCCAGTTATTCAGCTCGTTCTGGATCACGCTTGCATCTTTCGTGGCGCCGATGTTCTCGCGCTGCAGCACCTTCAGGTAATGCGCGATGCGGGATGCGAGCAGGACGTACGGAAGGCGGGCGTTGATGCGGCTATTCGCCGTCGCCTGCGGGTCGTCGTACTCCGTGGGCCGTTGCGCGGAGTTGGCAGAGAAGAAGCACGCGTAGTCTCGACCCTCGTACACGCTCAGGGGGATGAAGCCCAGGTTGGCCGCTTCAAACTCGAGCGTCTCGCTGATCGGCACCTCCGTGGGGATCTTCATCTGCTTGCCACGACCGGCGTCGTACAGATGCACGGGGAGATCTTCGACCTTGCCACCGGACTGCGGGCCGCGAATCTGGTTCGTCCACCCGTCATTGATAAACGCCCGCACCATGTTGGCGGCCATCGGGAAGACGGCGTTGCTCCACAAGTACTTCTCATGATCCTCGCCGGTGACCCCTTCTTCGTATCCGAAGCCCTTCACCGGAACGGTATCGGGGCCGTACGGAAGGCGAGACATGAACTTGGGAAACGTCAGCCCTACGTACCGAGCGTCTTCGGTGTCGCGGAAGGCATTCCACTTGGTGTATTCCACCGTGCTCAGGTGCGCCTCGAGGTCGGGGATTTTCTTCCAGTCCTCCATCGACTCCTTGCCAAAAAACTTCGGCCCGACGGAGCCGAGAAAGGGACAATGCGACGATGCGGCGACCTTCGACACGTTTTGCAGCAGGGCGATGTCAGGCGCGGTGTTCTCAAACTCGTAGTTCGAGACGATGGCGCTGTACGGGTCGGCTCCGGGCTGGTCGTAGGCGCCTGCGTACACGTGTTCGTAGAGCGGCGACTGGATCAGCTCGGGGACGTCCTCGAATGAATACCGCAAATCGTCTTTCGACGCATTCAGCATCTCGATCTGCACGTTCTCGCGGAAGTCCGTCCGGTCGACGACGAACTTGAGCCCGCGCCACGATGACTCTAGCTCTTGGAACGCGTCGTGATGGAGAATTTCGTCGAGCTGCTCGCTGATCTTCTCGTCGATCTGAGCGACAAGGTCGTCGAGCAGGTACTTATCAATCTTCTCAACCTTGTCTTCGCGCTGAGCAACGGCATCGAGGAATACGCGGAGGGCAGCAGCGACGAGCGCGCCCTTTTCTTTTTCCGCATTGGCCTCATTGTCGTCGAACTCGTCGATGTCCACTTGCTTCGACGGCGCGTGGACGTCGACCTGCGAGAAGATGTTGTCGAGGAGACTGGCTTTTTCTTCCGTCTGAACGGTTTCGGCCGCATCGGGCGTCTGTGCGGATTTTGCGTCAGCCATGATGTGTAGTATCGGGTTGGAGTGAGACTCGAACGGAAAGAAAGCGGTCGACGTCTATTCTGTGTCGGTGGGCGCCGCTCCGTCCGTAGCTTTCGCATCCGCGGGCGGGACGAACTGGTCGAGCTCCTCGGCGAGGGCCTGCAGCGCGTCGTCGTCGCTAACGATCTCTTCGAGCTTTTTGCGGAACTCCCGGGTGCTCACCACGCGGTTGCGCAGATCCTGCAACAGGTTCCGCATTGCAAGAAGCCGCGTAAGCTGGGGCACCTGTCGCGCGACGCTCTCCGGCTTGAAGTCCTTCATGTTCTGGATGTCGATCTCGACGGCAATCTCGCCGTCGTCTTCGCTCAGCCGGTCGGGCACGGTGTAGTCAAGCCCCAAATCCATCGACTCCATCACAGCGTCGAAGTTGTCGCTCGTGATGTTGATCGACTCCCGGTCAGCAAGCGGCGTGTCGTCCTCCCGACCAAGGTAGTCGCCCATCATCAACAGGCGAAGGGGAAGTTCGACTTTTTCCTCGGCATCGCCCTTCTGCAACTCCAGAAAGAGGTTGATGCGCGACGGGGGTTTTTCTTTTTGAAACGACATAACGGGTCGATGAAAGATGGTGAAAGGCGGAGGTTCACACGTCGGCAGTAAAGTCAGCAGTTAAAACACGGTAGCAATTCAAGGGGCCGCAGAGAGAGCAGAACCGGCAGAACGTCCCGCACGGAGGAATTGAGCCTTCCGAGTCCTGGAACAGGATCATTCAATCTACACCAAATTTACCACTGGCCTCTCGATCCAGCTCTCAAAGGGGAAGGGGAGAAATGGATGGTCTTCGGGTTCAACCATTCTCCTGATATCGAGAATGATTGGAGGTTTGGATGAATCCAGCCCGACGCGGAGGGCATCCGTCCTCGTCATACAGGCCCGTTCTCGAC
>JAAAOT010000274.1 GCA_009908725.1 Bacteroidota bacterium
CATCAACCAGAGCATTCAGGGAGTCGCGCGACAGCCCACGGTCAGTTGCAATGCCGCGAACGACGGTCGCGTAGACGTCATCCAGATATTCAGCCCGCTGCGTGCTATCGGCTTCCGAGAAACCGGTTCGCGACAGCGTTTCGGCGGCCGATTTATACTCGAAAAACCGCCACTCGTCAAACTCGAGCCCGAGCTTGTCGAGCGTCCCATTGAGGTAGGTCCGGCTCAGGGCGTAGCCCGGAAGCATCACCGTTCCGCGGGGGTCCTGGACGACCACGTCCGCTGCACTGGCGAGGAAATAGTCCGTCATCCCGGCATTTTCGAGATACGCGATCACGGTAATGCCACGGTCGCTTGCCGTCCGAAGCGCCCGGCGCAGCTCCCATGCCTTCGCGGTGCCGAGTTGCACGCCGCTCAGGTTCAGCGTGATGACGCGCACGGTGCCGGACTCTGCTGCCTGCCGGATCGTCCGCAACACCTCGTAATAGCGCGGTGGGCCTTCGCCGAAGAAGGTAGCGAGGCGCGACTTCCGGTATGGCAGCGGGCCGGTCAGTTCCAGATCGATTCGCTGTCGATCGGATGCGGCCGCCCGGTAGAGCGCACTCGGCTGAAATTCTCCGACGCGTACCCGGCTCACCTGCCCGGTGTAGTCGCCGTTTGTGTCGATCCCGGATGACGACTCGACGCCCGTCCGTCCCAGATCGATGCGGAGACCGACGGTCTGGGATTCGTTCTCGAAGAACCGGGCGAAAACCTGCACGCCGTCGACGATCTCCAGCGCACCGCCTGCGCTCCACGGCGCATCGCGCACCGCCTCCCCGTCTGCCACGGCGGCGTCTGCGAAGAGGGTCAGCCGTGACGTCCCGAAGGGTCGCACGCCGATTTCGCCGACCACCTCCCAGTCGTCCGTTTCAAGGCCGACGTTGCCGATGGCACCGACGGAGAGGTACCGCGAGGGGCGCAGCACCGTCCCCGTGACGAGGCGGTTGTATCGCCCCAGTGCCGTCGCGTCTCCGCTGAACCCCTGATACGCCAGTCCGAAGCTCGCGCTACGCGTCCCCCCGCTGACCCCAATGTGATAGGCGTTGACGTTGAACGCACCCCTGTTCAGCCGCGCGTAGCTGGCGGAAAGGCCGCCGGCGTTGGAAAAGACGCCCCAATCCCGGATCGACGCGGCGTCGGTCCCGTCGCTACTCCAGATAAAGGCGGTTCCCGACCCGATCATGCGCGCCAGCGCGGGGTTGGCCGTTCCAAAGAGGCCGTCGCCAAAGGCCGCGGGCGGCGCCGAGAGGAAGAACGTCTGGTCGTAGTAGCTCGCCATGTCCGGCTCGGTCTGCGCGAGGGCCGGGGCCGCGATCCCGGTGAATGCGACGAGGAGAACGGCGAAGAGAAACGATCGAGCGGACAGAGACATGGCGCCTGAGGTATGGGTCAGTACGAAGACGTGCACAGGTATGCCTGCGGAGCAGTGTTGGACGTGGGTACGTGCAACAGATTTTGCACGTTACACCAGCCTACCTGCGATTCTGATCCGACAACGGACAAAACCGGTTCGCCAAGGCTTTTTCGGAGACAAATATTGTTGTCAACACGACGCCTGCCAACCATAGGATTCAGCCGGAGATCCTTCTCCTGAACACAAAACTTGATTTCTAAAAAATTTAATTGTATAATACGCATAGTGGTTCGAGTTATTATTTCCGTCTGCTTGTCTCCATAGCAGAAGACTCTCCGCGGGGTAATCAGTTCTCGTTACGGGAGGGTCGGTCAGGGGAGGATCGGTCGCACACGGAGCGCCCTCACAGGCCCCATCATTTCCGAGAGCGCCCGTCAAGTCTTGCGTCGTGCGGATGTCGATATCTCCGTTTCGTGGGCTGCTTTCGTTCTCTTCGACCTTCGATCTACAGGGTCGCCTCCTGCACGACGAGCATGTACGTCTTCGCTGTGTTCGTGCGTTCGGTGTACACGCACCGTTTCCGGTGCCATGATCTTGCAACCAGAGATTCAGCCGAAGCGTCGGCGTTGAGACCGATGCTCTCTCTGCATACGCCGTCTGCAAGAGGATGTCGTCCGCGGATCGTGGCGCGGGCCTTATCTCCATGCAACGCATGCACGATTGATTTCACGATGACCACGCGGTCCGCCCCCGGGTTCCGTTGAGTAACGTCGCCCGATTCCGGCTCATCTGCCCCGTTGCGGGCCGTTTCCCGCCACATCCTAGCCACGCTCATCTCTGATGGGCGACCCGATTTATGATATTGCCCAACTGCGATTCGAATGCTGACGCGTTCAATTCCGTTTACCGCAATGCGAGCAAGGCTGCCCTCCCCTGGTTTGCCTGGCTCCGCGGCATCGCCGGTATCCTGCTGATTGCCTACTGCTTGTCCCCCGCGGGGGCCCACGCGCAGTCGCCGGACTCACTCATTGTTAACGGTAAAAGCCTTCTGAGCGAGGGGTATAATCAGGCCGATGTCGGAAAGATGAAGCAGTCCGTCTCCCTCTTTAGCCGAGTGGCGACGGGGAGTCCCTCCCGCAGCGCGTATGGGCATTATTATGCTGCCTTCGCGTACACGCGCATCGTAAACATCGTGGGGAATAAAGATGAGGAGCAGGCGCTGGACTATCTGGATGCGGCGATTGAGCACCTGAAGAAGGCGATTGAGCAGGACGCGGAGTTCGCTGACGCCTACGCGCTGCTTGCGAGTGCGTACGGACGAAAGATGGGTATGAAGCCGCGCCTCGGAATGTTTTTGGGACCGGAATCATCGAAGTTGATGAAGAAGGCCAAATCGATTGAGCCAAACAACCCGAGGACCGTGTTCATCCAGGCCACCAGTGATTTCTTTACGCCGGAGACCTGGGGCGGAAGCACCGAAAAGGCCGTTGACGGATTCGAGCGGGCCATCGAGCTTTTCGAGCAGGAGACGGTGACCGATCCGATTGAGCCCAGCTGGGGGCACAGTGACGCACACGCATGGCTTGGTTATGCCCACATGAAAGAGGGGCGCTACGAGGAAGCCGAGTCCCAGTTCGAGCGGGCCCTTTCGATCAATCCCGACTACGGGTGGGTGACCGATGTGCTGATGCCGCAACTGAATTCGAGAAAGGAGTCTGCGTCGGCAGAGGGCTGAGCCCATTTGCCGGAGCACGAACGTTCCCATTGGCGATCTTTGACCTGCCCGATCGCAGACTCGAACAATCGTTCGTTCCGCCGTTCCTGCTGCACCCGTTGCACCTAGCGACAGCCACCATTCAGACGCCTCTTTTTCCGTGGATCGACGACATTTTCTTACGGCGCTCGGTGTCTCCGGCCTCTCTGCGTATATGGGGAGGTCGGTCAAGTCCCGAATGTTGTGTAAACGCGTTCTGCCAGGAGCGTCGGATTATGCGGCCTGAGGGAGGGCCGTTGCGGCCCGGTTGGGGTTGGCCTGGGCGCGCTCCCATTCGAAGAAGGCATCCATCGTGAGGTAGCGGCGTCCGGTCGACCACTCCTCGTGCTGTTCGGCGCAGCGGGCCCCGATAAGCCGTCGCGCGGCCTCCATCGTCGGGAAGATCCGGACTACACGCTCGCGCCGCCGGATCTCCTCGATCAGGCGCTCGACCATGTTCGTGGTCCGGAGGCGACGCCGGTACTTCGGCGGAAGCGCCAGCACCGCGGTGGCGTCATCGAAGCCGTCTTCAAGAACGCGGAGCGCGGTCTCGGCTTCTCCATCCAACGCGTCCATCGTCGCCTCCAACGCTTCACGGGCGGGGGCAGGAGCGGACGCCGTCAAGATGGCATCGAGTCGATCATGCATCCGGTCACGGAGCGGAGAAGGCGTCTGGTCGATCACGTTGCGCCGGAAGTGGGCCTGACACCGTTGCCAGATCAGCCCGGGGAACGCCGTGTGCAGCGCCTGCCGGAGGCCTTCGTGAGCATCACTGGTGGCCACATGTACGCCCGAGAGGCCCCGCGCCTTCAGCCGCTCGATAAACCGGTGCCAACCGCCTTCTGTCTCGCCGTATGCCAGATGCAGCCCCAGAAGCTCGCGCTGCCCATCCGCCCCGATGCCGACGCCGAGCATAACGGTCGTCGCTCGCACCGCGCCTTGCCGACGCACCTTGACCTGCATCGCGTCAAAAAGCACAAACGGATACGGCTGCCCGTCCAGCGGGCGCTGGGCCCAGGCATGGACCTGTTCGTCCAGCCCTTCGCAGAGACGCGACACGGTCGAGCGGGTAAACTCGCGGCCGCAGAGCTCGGTCGTGATCTTCTTGACGCGGCGCGTAGAAACGCCTTGTACCACCATCTGCATCAGCGCAAGGACCAATGCCTTCTCGGATCGTTGATATCGATCGAAGAGGGACGTCTGAAACGTCCCCTCCCGGTCGCGCGGTACCTCCAGATCGAGCGTGCCGACCCGCGTGGTGAGTTGCCGCGTGTACGATCCGTTCCGGTAGCCTTGGCGGCGATCGGTCTGCTCGTGGGGCGCCGCGTGCAGGTGCTCGGTCATCTCGGCGTCCAGAACCTGGTTCAGGATCGGCCCGAGTAGTGCCGATAGGCCCTGATCGCTCTGCAAAAGGTCTTGGATCTTGTTGTCGTCGATTGTAATCTCAAAGGTAGCCATCGCAAGTATGTCGGTTGACGTTGATTGGTCTCTCCTTCAACCTGACAGAACGCGATGGCTTTTTCTAGTCGCCATCCGGATTACACAATATTAAGGACTCAACCCCTTCTCCGATCAACAGGATAAGTATGGCGATCGTCACATAACATGTATCTAAACCAATCGTCTCATAACTTAATTGCCGAATGTGAATTGATACTACACTCAGCCTCCTGCACAATTCGGCTGATGACGCTTTTCCATATTTGCCCCGAACTGGGCTTCCCTCCCACGCGTATCGGAGATGCCGTGTGTCTACCGGCGAACAGAAACTGAACCTCCAACTCGACGCGTTAGAGGCGGCAGAACGAGCCGTCCGGACTGGATAACTGCTTGGCGCACCTCCAGAAGTAGACTAAGTGAGACGCCGGGACATCGATCGCCGGTCGGCGGCCCAGTTTCCGGATTACGAACGAAAAAACCCCACTGAATCCGCCGATCGTGGCGTTCCAGTGGGGTTTTCTGTCTGCCTGCCCGGGAGGATTCGAACCCCCGACCTGCGCATCCGTAGTGCGCCGCTCTGTCCATCTGAGCTACGGGCAGAAAATATGTTATTGGCCGCTGGTGCTTCCTCTCGCAACCGGAATACGGAGTCTACGCGATCACCCGGAAAGTCGCAAATGAACACTCGGTCAATCGGCACCTGCGCCGTGTTCGCTGCCGGAGTCGGCGCCTCCGCATCGTAAGGTAATGCACGATCCCGCCGCCTCAAATGATCCCGTCGCCGCCGGGATCACGCATTGTTCACCGGATCCCGGTCCCAGCTACACGTCCCCCACGTCGGCCAGTACGCCGGCCGGGCGCTTCACGCCTCATCCGTCAATTCCACCGACAGCGTGGCCGCGTCGGCGTCGAGGTGGAAGAAGTGGTTCGTCGGCCCGTGGCCGCTGCCAAGGTCGAGCGAGTGGCGAATAGCGGCTGTCACGTAGCGCTTCGCGCGGTCGATCGCCTCCTCCAGGGACCGCCCGTGGGCCAGATGCGCCGCGATGGCGCTGCCGTACGTGCATCCGGTGCCGTGCGTGTTGTTCGTCCGGACGCGGTCGGCCGTATACGTGTGAAAGGCGCTTCCGTCGTAGAGAAGGTCCATCGCATCCGCCTTCTCGTTCAGATGGCCGCCCTTCACGAGGACGGCCTCCGGCCCCATCGCGTAGATCGCCTTCGCGGCCTCGCGAGCATCGTCTTCGGACAGGATCTCCTCCCCCGTAAGGTATTCGGCCTCGTGGATGTTGGGCGTCGCGACCGTGGCCAGGGGCAGCAGAATCTCGCGCAGCGTGTCGATCGCGTCGTCCTTCAGCAGCTTGAACCCGCTCTTGGAAATCATCACGGGGTCGACGACGAACGGGAAGAGGTTGTGCGCCTCTACTTTTGCCGCCACGGTCCGGATGATGCTCGAGGACGACAGCATGCCCGTCTTCGTTGCCGC
>JAAAOT010000267.1 GCA_009908725.1 Bacteroidota bacterium
GGGTGCGCATTGCCCTGTGGTCGCGCACGGAGTCCAAGCTGGAGGCGGTTGCCGAGCGCTGCCGCGAGAAGGGGGCGGAAGCGATGGTCTGCCCGTGTGACGTAACGAACGACGAGGACGTGGCGAATGCCGCGGACGCGGTGCTATCGGAATGGGGGGCGCCGGATGTGCTGGTGAACAACGCAGGCGCATTCACCCCGGCCCCGATCGACGAGACGTCCGCTGATGCCTTCCGGTCGCAGGTCGACGTCAACCTGAACGCGCCGTACGTCGTGACGAAGCAGTTTCTGTCCCAGATGCGTGAAGCCGGGAGCGGGCATTTGTTTTTCATGGGCTCGATCGCGTCGATCACGGCGTATCCGGGGAGCGTGGCCTACTGCGCGGCCAAGCACGGTCTGCTGGGTCTGGCGCGTGTTGTCCGGGAGGAGACGAAGGACGACGGTCTGCGCGTCACCACGGTGATGCCGGGGGCCACACGAACGCCAAGCTGGGACGGCACCGAGCTGCCGGACGAGCGCTTCATGGCACCGGACGATGTCGCGGAGGCCGTGTACGACGCATTTCATCTCTCACCACGGACCGTGGTCGAAGAAATCCTGCTCCGGCCGCAGGAAGGGGACGTGTAGGAACGCGAAGGTCGAAAGGCGACGTGCGAATGTGAAGTGATCATTCACCCTGAATTTCGCCCTTCGACCTTAGAATTTCGCCCTCAAATGTGCGGGGACGCACGGCGGGTGTGCGTGATCGCGCAGTGATGGCGGCGGAATCGGGCTGTACGCGCGCTGGGGAGTAAGTATGCCAGGTGGCACATGCGTTGTTTACTGTACGAATGTCTTGCGGCGCGAAAACCGAACGGCGGCATATCGCTGGCGGGATCGTTCGCGAGGATCGACCAACCGGGTGCATGACCGCCTGCCACCCTGGCCAATCCCCTGCCGATGATGTTCAACCAGATCACGTCCGCCCTACGCATTCTGCGCCGCCGCTGGGGATTCGCGCTGCTCAACGGGGCGGGGCTTGCCATCGGCATGGCGTCCTGCCTGCTGATCGGCCTGTACGTCCAGCATGAGCTCAGCTTCGACACCCAGCACCCGAATGCGGATCGTACGTATCGGGTCGTTCAGGCGAATACGGAAACCGGGGGTGGAACGAGCTTCTTCGGCGATGCCGCTTTGCCCGCGCTTGAGTCGGCACCGGGCGTCGAGACCATCGCCCGGGTGTCTTTCCGAGCGGCCGGGATATTACGATTCCGGGCACCGACGGCGCCCCCGAGAACGTCTTTAACGAGCGGGATTTCTACTTCGCCGATCCGATCGCCTTCGAGGTCTTTGCGTGGGAGGTTGCGCAAGGGGATGCCCGGCGCGCGCTCGACGGGCCGAATGGAGCCGTGGTCACGACCGACGCCGCGGAGCAGTACTTCGGGAATCAGAATCCCATCGGCCAGCAGCTTCGGATCTCTCAGAACGGCCGCACGATCGACCTGACGGTGTCGGCCGTTATCGCGAAGCCGGATCCGGCCAGTCATCTCTCCCCGCGCATCCTGGCGCCCTTCGATGCGCATGCGGCGCTCTGGGGCTACCAACCCGGCACGACCTTCTCCAGCTACTGGTATCCGTCGAATTACCTCTACGCGGTCCTTTCGCCGGACGCGGATGTTGAAGCCACCGAAGGCGCCATCCGGACAGCCGTGGACAATGGCCGGGATGAGGCCTCAGCGGCGACCTACGATGCACAGCTGCAGCCCATCACCGACATTCATCTGTACTCGGATCTCAACAGGGATGCGCCGGGAGGCAGTCCGGATCGCGTCTACCTGTTCATCGTGATCGCGGCGTTCATCCTCGGCATCGCGTGCGTCAACTTCGTCAACCTGGCGACGGCACAGGGGACCGAGCGGACCCGCGAGATCGGCGTCCGAATGAGCATCGGCGCGGGACGCGGACAGCTCGTCCGCCAGCTCCTGACCGAGTCGATGATCGTGAGCCTGCTTGCGGGCGTCGTGGCCGTCGTCCTCACCATCGGTCTCTTTCCCGCATTCCAGACACTGATCGGGACGGAGATGCAGCCGGACGTCTACACCAATCCATGGCTCTGGGTGGGCGTGGCTCTTGTCGTCGTCTTCACCGGGATCGGTGCCGGAAGCTATCCGGCGGCAATTCTGACGCGCCTGGACCCGTCGGACGTTTTGAGCCGCAGGGCGCAGGGGCTCGGTCGGGGCGCCGGTCTTCGGAAGAGCCTCGTCGTCCTGCAGTTCGCGATTTCAGCGGCCCTCATCGTCGCGACCACGATCGCGTTTCAGCAGCTCCAGTATGTTGAAGGCGCGGACCTCGGTTTCGACGACGACGCATTGATCAGTGTCGCTGCACGGGGCAACTACGCCACGATCAAACGGGAGATGGAAAGTCGCGCCGACATCCAGCGGGTCGTCGGGACCATGGATACGCCCGGGACGGGCGTCGGGCGGGCCTTCCAGACCGTCTTCAACGGAGAGCCGCTTCCCGACGACGCGCCCAGCTATGCGACGACGTATGTCGATTTCGGCTTCTTCGAGATGCTGGATCTGAAGATGGCCGCCGGTCGCCCGTTCTCGGCGGATCATCCGGGAGACATTGGCCGAGCGCTGCCGCCAACGGACGTCCATTTCCAACCATACACACGGGATCGCGCCGTCGTCATCAACGAATCGATGGCTCGCTCTCGCGGCTGGACGCCCGAGGAGGCGCTCGGGCAGACGGTCCGATCCGTCGTGCGCGAGGGCGAGCAGATCTACACCGACATGCAGGGCGAGATCGTAGGCGTCGTCGAGGACTTTCATTTCTCCGCCCTTCGCGAGCCCATCAGGCCGCTCGTCATGTATCCCGCATTGACGCCGTCCCCGACCGAGAACGAGCCGTCGGCAAATCTGACAACCCTGCTCGTGAAGGCGTCGTCCGGCGGGTCCCTCGGGCAGGCGATGAGCACGGTCCGCGAGGTATGGCACGATGTGCTCCCGGGGGAAGTGTTCGAGGCCTCGTTCGTGGACGATCGCCTGGATGCTATGTACGAGGAGGAGCGGCGGATGAGCACGGTCCGCGAGGTATGGCACGATGTGCTCCCGGGGGAAGTGTTCGAGGCCTCGTTCGTGGACGACCGCCTGGATGCTATGTACGAGGAGGAGCGGCGCACCGGCTGGCTGGTCGGCACGTTTGCCGGACTCGCTATCTTCGTGGCATGTCTCGGCCTGTTCGGTCTGGCGGCGTTCGCGGCGCGGCAGCGAACCAAGGAGATCGGTATTCGAAAGGCGCTGGGCGCGTCCGTTGTCAGCATCGTCCGAATGATCTCATCGGAGTACGTACTCCTCGTAAGCATCGCGGTACTGATCGCGAGCCCGGTCGCATACCTCGGCATGTCGGAGTGGCTGGAAGCATTCGCTTACCGGATCGAGCTCGGGGTCTGGCCCTTCGCGGTGGCGATCCTGTCGATGCTGCTGGTCGCGGTCGTGACCGTCGGGAGCCAGGCGCTCCGGGCGGCCCGGGTCGACCCCGCCACGACGCTGCGCGACGAGTGACCGGCGACTACGATCGCTTTGCGCCAGGTCCCGCCCGCCTCAGCATGAGCGATCGCGCACAACCGGCGTGCGAAATCGCACACCCGATCTCTGGCGATATGCCGAATCCGACGCTCTAACGCCGATTCCGAGGAACGGGCCTACGTGGTACACGCGTTGTACATATATACGCGTACCCATCTCATGCGAATCGTTGATGCAAGGCCGCCATGTATAGCTTTCTCGTCTACCTGCTGAGTCTCCTCGTTGTCGCGGCGGGCGCGCTTGCGTCCGACGTTGCGTCCACCACCCAGGCGCTCGTCACCTCCTCCGCGGCCGCTGTCTATGCGACGCCGGCCATTCCGTCGACCGATCGCGTGGAGGATGCAGAGCGATGGCGCCCTGCCACCGGCCCGGACGCCGAAGCATTCCCCGCATTCGGTACGATCGACGCCGACTATGCGGAGCGCATCGTGTACGTGGAAGGAGCGACCGGCGTCGCCATTCTCGATGGCGTCGTCTCCCCTCATGTGCACGGCCACCCGGTGGACGCCGCGAACGTTGACCGCCGGGGGGGAGGCCTCCGAATTTTTGACGCGGACCGGCTGGCCGCCGAGGTCGCACTGCAGGACACTCCGTCGGGGCCGGTAGTCGACTGGGTGTGGGCGCCCGCCTCGTACTACGCGGTGACATTCCCTTCGCTCGGCATGGGCGTGACCGGGCCCGTGAGATCGGCGAAGGCACTTCGGGTTCGGAATGTCGACCGGGAGTCGCCGGCCCATCACGCCGGCATCCGGCCCGGAACGCGGATCCTGAGCATCGATGGAGCGGACGATGATCCGACGCCGCTTCTCCTGCGCGACGCGCTTCGAACCGCGCGGGCTGACGATCGGCCGTTGAAGCTACAGGTGCAGTCGGCAACCGATGTGAAGGCTCGCACCGTGTATCTCGCTCTCGAGGCATCTTTCTCTGCTGCCGAATAGCATTTCTTTTCGAACGGATCGCTGGAGACCGTCGCCGGGCGTGGATCCACGTATCGGACATAAATCTCCGCGATTACGCCGCCCGGATGTCATTCCTGAGACGGTCCTTCCGGCGGCTTTCAGCCCCACACGTTCCTCCCGCTTCTCTCGACGCATTCCGTCATGATTTCCCTGCGCAACATCACCAAGTCGTACCGAAACGGCTTTAAGCGAGCCTTCGTGCTTCGTCGCGTGTCGCTCGACATTGAGGCTGGCGAGTTCGTCAACATCATGGGGCCGTCCGGTGCGGGGAAGTCCACGCTCCTGCACATCATGGGCCTCCTCGACGAGCCGTCCGACGGAGAATATCAGTTTCGCGGCACGCCGACGTCCTCTCTGTCCGAGAAGCAGCGAACGGAGTTGCACCGCACGCAGATCGGGTTCGTCTTCCAGGCCTATCACCTGATCGACGATTTAACGGTCTACTAGAATCTCGAAACGCCCCTGCTCTACAAGGGTCTGGGCCGGTCGGAGAGGAAGAGCAAGGTGGCAGAAATGCTCGACCGGTTCTCGCTGGTCGCGAAGCAAAAGCTCTTTCCCAGCCAGCTCTCTGGTGGACAGCAGCAACTCGTGGGTGTGGCCCGCGCTCTTATCATTGAGCCGCGCGTGATTCTCGCAGACGAGCCGACGGGCAATCTGCAGTCCGCCCAGGGCGAGGAGATCGTGCAGACGCTTCGCGACCTGAACCGGAACGAGGGGGGGACGATCGTGCAGGTCACCCACTCCGAGAAGCAGGCGGGCTACGGCGACCGCATCGTTCGTCTGGTCGACGGTGCCGTAGATGAGGACGTAGCCGTTGATGCCGGCGCCGCGACGGCGGCCTGACCCGGGCGCGCTGGGAGCCTGACGGGCTTTTCGGTTCATCCCTTCAGGATGCATGTCTGCAACGCGAGCGGCGCGGGACACGGTCGCCGTATCGTCCAGCATTTCCACCATCCAACTCCACTGACGACCATGTGGGCTAGTTACTGGAAGACGGCCTGGCGGTCCCTTCGAAGCCATGCCCTTTTTTCTCCATTAACATCCTCGGCCTGGCCTCCGGGATGTCCGTGTGCCTGCTGGTGCTGGCGCTGGCGCTGGTATGGGACCAGGTGCAGTACGACCGCTTCCATCCGGAGCGCGACCGCATCGTGCGTGTTCTGTCGCAGGAGGTCCGGAAGGAGATGCCGGCTCCATGCGGGCGGCTGCTCCGGCGCCGCTTGCTACGACGATTGAGGATGAGATCCCGTCGATTCAGCAGACCACACGCATTGGCCAGATCCGGGCGCTCGTATACACCGACCGCGAAGGCATTTCGGCGGAAGGGCTGTAGGCCGAGCCCTCCTTTTTCGACCTGTTTGGATTTAAACTGAAGGAGGGAGGAGATCCGCGGGAGGCACTGCGCCAGCCCGGACAGATGTTGATCAAAGAAGACCTTGCCGAGAAACTGTTCGGCGATGGATCGGCGATTGGAAAAACGGTCACGATCGAAGACCACGCCACGTTCACGGTTGCCGGGATCGTCGCACAGCCGCCTGGAAA
>JAAAOT010000219.1 GCA_009908725.1 Bacteroidota bacterium
GCTGCCGCCTCCGAAACGAAGTACATGGTGCCGGATCCGGCCATCATGAGCGCAAGAAGCACGGTCGCCGTCCAGTATACGTATTTGATCTTCATCGTGGGCGTTTACAGTAAGGAGCGTATTCGTGAATGGGGCGCATCATCTTCAGCGGCCGGTACGCATGATCGACAGGCACCGCGACGCTGCGTTCACCCCGCGTCGTCCAGCTGGCGTTCAATCCATCGACGTACGTTTTCTTCTAGCACGGGCAGCGTGACGGGGCCGCTACCCAGCACGATGTCATGAAAGGCCCGAACGTCGAACTCTCCTCCGAGTGCCGCCTCCGCCTCATGTCGCAGTTCGCGGATCTTGATCTCGCCCATTTTGTAGCCGAGGGCCTGCCCCGGCCATGAGATGTACCGATCAATCTCTGTTTCCACCTCGTTCTCAGGTAGGGCCGTTCGCGCCGACATGTAGTCGATCGCACGCTGGCGGGACCAACCCTTCGCGTGCATCCCGGTGTCGACCACGAGCCGGCATGCCCGCCACATCTCGTAGGTCAGACGCCCGAAGTTGCTATACGGATCATCATAAAAGCCGACCTCAAGGCCGAGCCGTTCAGCGTACAAACCCCAGCCCTCCCCGAACGCAACGACGTACGTATTTCGGCGGTGAGCAGGCAAATCATCCATTTCGCGAGCAAGGGCCACCTGCAGGTGATGACCCGGAACGGCCTCGTGAAGCGTGAGGGCTTCGAGCGTGTAAAGCGTTCGGCGTTCGAGGTTGTGCGTATTAACCCAGTACTCTCCGGCGCGCGTTCCGCCGGCAGGCGCCGGAATGTATCGCCCGACGGTATACGTCGGCGCCAGCTCCTCGGGAACGGGTACGACGGTGTACGGCTGCCGCGGTAAGGTGCCAAAGAGCGACGGGAGCTTCCCGTCCATCTGCTTCGCAATCCACGCGGCCTCTTTCAGCAGTGCTTCGGGCGAGGACGGCGTGAAGCGGGGATCGGCCCGAAGCGTGTCGATGAAAGACTGAAGGTCTCCCTGAAATCCAACCGTCGACATGACGGTTTCCATCTCACCACGGATGCGTTTCACCTCTCGCTTTCCGATGGCATGCACCTCGTCGGCCGAAACGTCGAGCGTCGTATACTGGCGTATTTTGGCCGCGTAGTAGGCCTCGCCGTCGGGGAGGGCCGTCGCGGCAATCCCGGTCCGCGTCTCGCCCGCGTAGGTGCGAAGGAAGGTGGCGAATGCCCCATACGCATCTATGACACCGCGAACTGCCTCGGCTGCGGCCGACTGAAGCTCGATACGCTCGTCGTCGGTCAGGTTGCGGGAAGGCGAGCGGAACGGAGCATAGAACGGGCTTTCCTCCACGGTTTCCACCTGCTGAGCCGCCACATCGCGGGCAATGCTCTGTACGGCAACCCGCGGCTGCGTCATCCCTCGGTCCAGCCCGCGACGCATATTCGCGATCTGCTGGTCGACATACCGAGGCACATCTTCCAGAACCCGGATGTACCGCCGGTAATCCTCGGTTGTGCGAAACGGGAGCACGCGTGGCAGAAACGTCAGCGTCTGGTGGAATCCGCCCTGCGTGTGAACGGGAATCTGTGCGGATTCGAAGCGATGCGCGCGAAGGCGTTCCCGCAGCTGGGACTGCAACAGGTCGGCACTGATCTGGTCCGAACGCGACAGCTTCGACCCGTCAAAGCGCTGCAGCTCATCCAGGAACGCCCGGGTCGCCTCTGCGCGGGAGTCGCGGGCGCCCGGGGAAACGTCGGGAAGCGCAGACAACGTGTCTCGCCAACCGGAAACGGTCGCGGACAGCGGGTACTGGGCGAGGCGCCAGGCCCATTCGCGGTCAAAGAGGTCGTGGAGGGAGTCGGACATCGTCACCGAAATCGGAGCATAAGTAGACGACGCGTTCGAGACGGGTTTGGCGTCTGCAGGCTGAGCGTGGACGGTCTCCAGATCGGCGCTCAACATAAAGAAGAGCACCAGTACAGCCGCGAAGCGCGGTAAGAATCGAAGCACCATCAGTGTCGGCGTAGGGCGAAGAGAAGATCACGGTGAAAGCGAAGATACAATCGTGGAAGCTTATCGTCAGGTCGGTCCGGGTGAACGGCGCCGCGACACCGGTATGCGCCCCCTGTGCCAGACGTCGACTCAGCGCAGGGACTCGGACTTGACGGTGGTCATTCCAATCGTACCTTTACCTGTACCCGACCCGGTCTACCGGGCATCTTCCTCCTGCCAGCGAAGCTTCCATGCGACGACAGCTTGTTGCCCTCTCCGCTCTCCTCGTCCTTTTCGTTCTTCCCGCTTTTGGTCAGTCCGATCCATCGTTTTCAGCTGCAGACGTGTTCGCGCTGGAGTGGGCGGTAGATCCGCAGATGTCGCCGGACGGTGAACGCATCGTATACGTCCGGACGAGTATGGACAAGATGAACGACCGGCGACAACAACGGTTGTGGTTGGTCGGCACCGACGGTTCGTCGCACCGGAAACTGACAGGGCTCGACGTTGCAGAGTCGAGTCCACGATGGTCGCCCGACGGTAAGCACGTCGCGTTCACCGCCGGTACGGACGAGGGAACGGAAATCTTCGTCTACAGCTTCGAGACCGGACATGCCACGAAGATCACGCAGCTGGACCGGTCGCCCTCGGGGTTGCGGTGGTCCCCGGACGGGTCGACAATCGCGTTCTCGATGCTCGTCCCGGAAGATCCGCCTTCTCTCGACGCCTCCCTGCCGGAAGCTCCGGAGGGCGCCGAATGGGCAGACCGGCCGCGCGTCATCACCCGCCTGCGGCACGAGGCGGATGGCACCGGATACCTCGAGCCCGGCTACCATCACCTGTTTGTCGTCCCTGCCACGGGGGGCACGGCGCGGCAGATCACGACCGGCTCCTATCACCACCGGTCGACGCCGGCATGGTTGCCCGACGGCTCCGGACTCATCTTCGCGGCCGACCGAACCGATGATTGGGCCCATGACCGGCGCGAGTCGGACCTGTACCGTGTGGATCTATCGTCGCACAAGATCGACCGCCTCACCGACCGCGACGGACCGGACCACTCGCCTGCCATTTCCCCGAACGGACAGCGTATCGCGTATCTGGGATTCGACGACCGGGTCCAGACCTACCAGAATACACGATTGTACGTGATGGAGGCCAACGGCTCCTCCCGTCAGGTCATCACGCCGGACCTTGACCGGAGCCTCTCAGACATCGCGTGGGACGCTTCGGGAGAAGGTCTCTACGCATCCTACCTGGATTCCGGGGACACCAAGGTCGCTCGCATCGACCTGGACGGCAGCGTGCGCGAGATTACGGGCACGGTCGGGGGAACGTCCATCGGTCGCCCGTACACCGGCGGCTCGTTCTCGGTGGCGGCAAACGGGGACATCGCCTTCACCCACGCCACGTCGGAATACCCGGCGGATGTGGCCGTCGCGACAGGCGACGGACAGGTGACGCGCCTGACCCGGCTCAACAGCGACGTTCTCGCCCACCGCACCCTCGGTGAAGTTGAAGAGCTGACGTGGACATCCGAGGATGGACGCACGATCCAAGGGTGGATGGTCCGGCCGCCGAATTTCGACCCCGACCGGTCGTACCCGTTGCTGCTGGAGATCCACGGCGGACCGATCACGAGCTACGGGCCGACCTTTTCTGCTGAAATCCAGCTCTACGCCGCAGCGGGATACGTCGTCCTGTACGCAAACCCGCGGGGCAGCACCGGCTACGGCGAAGCGTTTGCCAACCTGCTCTACCACGATTACCCGGGCGGCGACTACGGCGACCTGATGACCGGGGTCGATGCTGCGCTCGGCGCAGCCAACATCGACCGGGACCGCCTCTACGTCACGGGCGGGAGTGCCGGCGGCACGATGACGGCCTGGATGGTGGGTAAAACCAACCGCTTCCGCGCGGCCGTCGTGACGAAGCCGGTCATGAACTGGTACAGCAAAACGCTCGTAGCCGACAACTATTACGCGTACGCCAACTACCGCTACCCCGGCTACGCCTGGGAAAACCCGCAGAAGTATCTGGAGGAGTCGCCCATCTCTCTCGTGGGCAACATCGAAACGCCTACGATGACGATGGTCGGGACGGACGATCTGCGAACGCCGCCGTCGGAAGCGCGCCAGCTGTACCACGCGCTCAAGATCCGCCAGATCGACACGGCGCTCGTTCAGATCCCGGGCGCATCGCACCACATCGCCGCGAGGCCGAGTCAGCTCGCGGCGAAGGTCGCGTACACGCTCGCATGGTTCGAGCGGTATCCGTAACAGTGCCCTGCCGTGCGGTCAGGACGGTGCGAATGGGGTTCGAGGGCATCGCCACCGGGGAGTCCACGCATGCCCATCTCTGCGCACCGGGGATACCGCAGGAGCATTGTCCGCCCAGGTTACGGTGGCGCACGCCGGGAGGCGCGACCTTGGTTGATCCGCGCCTTTCCGCTCGCAGCACGGTCCCATGCAGCCCACGCGTCGATACAAGGACCGCCAGGAGGCCGGTCGCCATCTGGCCGGGCACCTGACGCAGTTCCAATCTCGTGACCCGCTCGTGCTGGCCCTCCCCCGCGGCGGCGTCCCGGTCGCCTACGAGGTGGCCCGGGTCCTGCACGCTCCGCTGGAGGTGTGGGTTACGCGAAAACTCGGGGTCCCGCAGCAGCCCGAACTCGCCTTCGGCGCGATTTCTACGGGCGACGTGACTGTCATCGACGAGGCGACGATCCGTGCAGCCGGACTGTCCAGCACGGATATCCAGACCGTTGTGTCGAAGGAGCAGGAGGAACTCCGGCGTCGCACCGCCCGCTATCGATCCAACCGACCTGATCCCGCGGACCGTGTGCCCGGACGCCACGTCATCGTGGTCGATGACGGGCTCGCGACCGGGCTGACCGCGGAAGCCGCCGTCCGGTCGATCCGCACGCACCGCCCCGCCTCCATCACACTCGCCGTTCCGGTCGCCGCGGCGGATTCGGCCCGGCGAATGAAGAGCGTCGCCGACGCGTTCGTCTGCCCTCTGGAAACGAACGATCTGGTCGCGATCGGCATCTGGTACAGGCGCTTTCCGCAGCTCTCGGACGAAAATGTGCTGGCCCTCCTGCAAAAAGCGGCACGCAGCCGGCATGCTCGCTCGCGGAAGGACGAAGTCCTCCCGGACCGTCCCTTCGACTCTTCCCATCCGTCCCGTCGTGACGCATGATACTTGATCCCTCTGGCGAGCCGGTACATCCGCAGTCGTTGTTGGACCGGGAGGTCGAGTTTCTTCAGGAGCCATCTGCCTACCCGGAGGCTGCCGACACGGTCCAGGTAATCGAGACGCACATGGCGTGGGTCTTTCTCGTCGGTCCGTCCGCCTACAAGCTCAAGAAATGCATTGATCGGCCCGGTATGGATTTCACCACGCCGACCGCTCGCCGCCGCGACGCATGGGCCGAGGTTCGACTCAACCGGCGACTCGCGCCAACCGTCTACCGGGGCGTCCAGACGATCAATCGATCAGAGGACGGTATGCTATCGATTAATGGACCGGGCGAGGTCGTCGACTGGCTCGTGCACATGCGCCGCCTGCCGGAGGAAGCAGCCGTCCCGAAACGGCTCGAAGCGGGCACGCTGTCGGCCCAGGACGTGCGTGCGATTGCGCGACGGCTCGCTCGGTTCTACGACGCCGCCTCGCCCGTGGGGATGACGGCGTCGACATACGTCCGCCGGTTTCGCGAACGATTCCGTTTCAACGAGGAGGTGCTCCGTACACCGGTGTTTGAGGTTCCGGACGCACCCATATCCAGTGCGTTCGATGCCCTTACTGCTGCGCTGGCGTCTCCTCATTTTCCCGTTCGAGAGCGGGCTACGGCCGTCGTCGACGGTCATGGCGACCTCCGGCCCGAGCACATCTACCTGGCCCCGTATCCACTGATCATCGACTGCATCGCGTTCGACCGGGACCTGCGACTGATCGATCCCATCCACGAACTGGCGTTCTTCACGATGGAATGCGACCGCGACGGGGCCGCGTGGGTGCACGAGG
>JAAAOT010000103.1 GCA_009908725.1 Bacteroidota bacterium
ATAACCCGGAACCCATAACCCATAACCCGGAACCCATAACCCGGAACCCGTCACCCAAACTTCTTGACTTTTCCTTCGTGATCTCCGAAACTTCATCCAATCTGTAAAGGCGCGGGGTTGGAAGCGCTGCCGTGCGCCATCATCTAAGATAACAGGGGAATGGATATGATGCGACGGGATACGATCTGGAGGACCGGGGTGGGTTTGCTCGGGTTTCTGCTCTTTGTAATGTCACCGGCGACGGCGCAGCCGACGGTCGATGGAGACTTGACAGATCCGCAGTACACGGACATCGGTACGAAGCAGAATAGCAACGACAGTTTTGGCGGCGGGACAGACGTCCAGAAAATCGTCTCGTATTCGGATGATGTTAACGACGTACTGCATATCGGTATCGTCGGTACGATGTCTACCTCAAACACCAATGGCATTGGACTCTGGCTAAATATCCTCGGTCCCGGGGCGCCGGACGGTCGTTCCGCCGGCGACCCACTTGCCGTGTCAGGTGGAGGACACTACATCAGCGGAAATGGAGGCGCGAATCCCAACTTTTCTGCTGCCTTCGACGTGGATGCGATGTACGCATTCAATACCGGGGGAGGAACGTCGAATATATTCGTAGACGCCGCTAATGTAATCGGTGGAAGTCCGTCCGCCGGCTTCGTCGGGTCGATGGACCAGTCGGGGACGTCTGCAACCGGTACCGGGCCGGGCGGCGCGACGATCACATTTGCGACGGACAACTCCGGAGGCACAGACACGGGCATCGAACTGGCGATTCCGTTCGCTGAATTCGGTGCGAGCAGCGACATGTTCGTTCAGGCGTTTGCAGTCGCTGTGAGCAGTAGCGCCTTCTTCTCTGATGAAACCGTACCCGGGGACTTCACGGGTTCCGGTCAGCCGGGCTTTGACGCATCGTTCGACACCTTTTCCGGAGGGCCGTACTTCACGACGGAGACGCAGCTTCCAGTCGAGCTTGCGGCGTTTGATGCGCTGGCGGACGGGCGCATGGCCGTGTTGACATGGAGTACGCTTTCGGAGACGAACAACGATCGGTTCGTGATCGAGCATGCGGCGCCGGGTGCCGGGTTTGCACCGGCCGGCTCGGTGGAGGGGAACGGCACGACAACCCAGCGTTCGGCGTACCGCTTTACGCTCGCCGATCTGGAGCCCGGCACGCACCGGTTCCGGCTTCGCCAGTACGACATCGACGGGGCGAGCGAGTTAAGCGAGGCGATTTCGCTCAACATTGGCGTCGACGGGCTGACCGTCTCCGGTGCGGCTCCGCACCCGGTGAAGGGCGAGTCCGCCGTCAACATCAGCGTCGAACGTGTGTCGCCGGTACGGGTCGAGCTATTCAACCTGCTCGGTCAGCGCGTCCGCACGCTCTTCGACGGCACCCTCACGCCGGGCCGTGTGCTCGACGTCGAGATCGACGCCACCCAGCTGCCGAGCGGCACGTACTTCCTCCGGACGACTGCCGATGCGGGAAGCGATGTGCAGCGCGTCACGATCGTTCGGTAGAGCCCGGCCGATCGGGTGCCTCAGCACATACGCCCTCGTCGTCCGGTACGGGACGGCGGGGGCGTGTCGGTAGAAGCGGTGCACCGGCAACAGGAAGGGTCTCGGGGTGGGAACGAGGAAGCAGGATTACATCCAGATGCGCCTATTGCTAAAGGGGGCGCATGGACGGGATCGTAGGTTGACTTCCCGTCGGTACGGACGCCCGTCCGTCGGGACGATCCCCCCCTCGTCCACCTGGCCTCCAATTGCTATGACTGCCTTCCTGAACTCGGCGCTGAATGCGGACGAGCGCTCCAGGATCGAAGCCCTGCGAACGATTTCCGCATCGCTCCGCGATCTTCCCAGTCTCATCCGCATCGTCCGATCGACTTACCGTGCGGGCGATCGTAAGCCGCATCTTGAGCCCACGTACATCAACTGGATCGAGCGGTATGTTCGATTTTACCAGACGAAACCGCTCGGCATGCTGGACGACCGGCACGTTACCGCGTTCTTGACGCATCTGGCGCGTCGCCCCGGGATTGCGCCGTCGGACCAGGAGCAGGCGCTGGACGCCCTCCAGTTCTTCCACGAGGAGGTATTGTACGCGCCGCTCGGGTCGATTGACAACTACACGCGCGCACACCAGCGGCGCCGTGCGTCTTCGGAAGATGCGAGCGGACGCTCATTCTGGGACGTGGAAGACGCCGCGGCAGAGAAGGAATAACCCGGGGGGCGATGCGGCCCTGCCGGGGTACCTAGGGTCCGATCTTTCGCGAACACCGTCTTTTCAACGAAAAAAAGGCTCTCCGAATCGTTCGGAGAGCCTTTACTGTGCGCTGATGCCTCGTTTCCGAACCCTGCAGGTGGAAGGTTACTGAGGGAGCGCCGTGTCGACGGCGTCGAAGAAGCGCTCAACCCGGCGGGCGTTAACGCCGAGGTCGCTGTATCCGACCCGGCTCGCGCTGCGAACGTGCAGGATGCTGCCGGCGCTCTCGCCGGCGGTAACGGCAACGTGGACGTCGTCTTTGAACACGAGCGCTACGCGGTAGACGGCGTGGGCCGTGCGGGCCGCTTCCTGCACCTCGATTGAGGTCGGGCCGAGCTCGTTTAATGCCGTCCGGGTGGCACTAAACAACGTGTCGGGATCCGTATCGTATGTCCGTTGCGTCCGCTCGCAGTTCGGGGTATCGGGACAGGGCTGCAGCGGGGACGAGTCGGCCACGGGCTGGGCGTAGGAGGGAAGGGAGAGGAGGAGGGCACCGAGCACCACGATAACCGCCTGGATGAACGGAGACGTCATCTGAAAAGCGATGGGGTGGAGATCGTCGGGGGGGGCAGGATCGGATGACAACGCCGGGTCAGCGGCTTCGCGACGGCATCGCGTCGGGATTGGCCTTGGTCGAGTCGAGCCCGCGCGCGTCATTGTACTTCGAGGGGCACTTCACGAGAATGCTCTCCGCGATGAAGGCATCGTCGCCGGCGTACCCTTCCACGACGACCTCTTCCGCCTCTTCGAAGTTAGCCGGCTTCGGGTTGGCGTACCGAACGCGGCGCACCGTTCCGTTTTTGTCGCGCATGTGGAAGATGAAGACATTCTCCTGTCGATCGTATTGCATCGGGAGGTCTTCCGCCCACGTGCCCACAACATGAGCGCGGGTACCGGTGGCCTCCGCCTTGGCGAAGTTCTGGTATCCGCCCACCTGGGAGCCGAAGTTGGCGAAGAGCATTCCGCCGAAGCCGAGAATGGCAACAACGCCGAGGATCGTCTTGATTTTCATAACAGAAGCGAAGGTCGTGCAGTGGGGCGAGCCGTCAATAGGCGTCGAGTGAACTTAACGGTCCTGTTCGATTTCGCGTTCCAGCGAACGAATGCGTCGGTCCGTCCGGAAGAGGAAGGCGAGAATGGATATCCAGATGATCAGGACTACGGCCAGAACAACCAGGATTTTTCCGTCGGCAGTCATGGTTTTCTCAAATCCCTGGGGCTCTTTGGTCGGGATGTCGCTCTCCGTGGTCCACGCCGTATCAAAGGCTGATTCGTCCTGCCGGATCGCGCGGCCGGCGTCGGATTCCGGCACGGTATCCTGCTGGGCCGGGTCCGGGCTGGCATCGATCCGTGCGAACGGAAGCGTATGGGGAACGGCGGAAGCGGGGAGAGGATGAATCGTCATCGAACGGGGATGTGACGCGCGGAATTCGGAGCAGGCGGGTGCGGCGACGGGTCAGAGGTCGGGTTCGTCGCGAGCATCGTCCTCCAGCCAGGCCACGCGAACGCGCTGGGTGTAGATCCACCAGGCGAGTCCGAAGAACCCGAGGACGGCCGGGTAAAAGATCCAGCGCATGGCCGGCGCGAGGTCGGTCTGGCTAAACGTGGGGCTCCCCTCCGCACCCGGATGCAGGCTGTCCATCTGACGGGGAAGCACGTAGAGCAGGAAGGGCATCGTGACGACGGCGAACAGGTTGTACACCGCCGCAATGCGTCCGCGCTTCTCAGCGATGTCGATGCCGGAGCGAAGAACGAAGTAGGCGCCGTAAATCAGCAGGAGGATAGCGGCCATCGACTGCTTCGGGTCGAAGTTCCACCATTTGTTCGTGCCCTCATACCATGTGAAGCGGGCCCACATCATGCCGGTCGTGATCCCGATGATGCCGAATAGCATCCCGACGCGGGCGGCTTCCCGGGCCCGAACATCTCGCAGGAGGTCACCGGTCTGGAGGAAGCGAAGCGAGTGGTACGCAGAAACAACCGTCAGTCCCATCAGCGAAAACCACATCGGGACATGGAAATAGAGGTTCCGCGCCGTTTCCTCCAGGATCGACAGTTGCGGGATCGACCCCAGAAGCCCTGCGATGATGACGTATGTCAGCGTCAGCACGACGAACGCCCGGACCGCCGTGTAGAGGCGCGATCCGACGAGAGCAGACGAAGCATCCGGAGCACGGGATGTGGACGTCGCCATAGCAATCAGACGGTCATAGAGTGTGAATCTGGACGCATCGTAACGACCCCGCGCCCGAAAAATATCCGCTCCCGTGTTGAAAAAGGAGCGAGTTTGGACGTGGGTTCAGGGTTCAGCGTGCAGGGTTCAATGTTTTCTGCCGGACAACCCGTGTGCTGAACGAGGAACGTCGGCGCGCGCGACTTTGCCACTGGCAGACCCACCGCCTCCATCCCAACCCTGAACCTTGAACCCTGAACGTTGAACTTATCCCCCGAATTAATCCATCCACACGTAATCGAACAGGAGGGTGGCGGCGGAGATGGTGGCGCCGGCGAAGCCGACCAGGGTCAGGAGTTCGGTTTCGGCGGCGGCCCAGCCTGCGCCGAGGATGGCTTTCCGCGTCGCGGTGACGACCGAGAGGAGCAACGGGACGAGGAGCGGGAGCAGCAGGACCGGCAGGAGCGGTCCGCTCCGGGCGGCCCGGGCGATGAGGGCGGCGAGGAGCGTCGTGGCGCCGGAAAGCCCGAGGGCGCCGAGGGCGAGCGTGGCCGCCAGCAAACCGGGTGAGCGAACCGGGATGCCCAGCACGATCAGAAAAACGAGGACGGCGACCGTGTTGAGGCCGAGCACGAGGAGCAGCGTGTAGAGCAGCTTGCCGGCGAAGACCATGCTTGCCCGCGTGTTGAGCTGGAGCAGGAGCATCGTCCCGGTCTCCTCTTCTGAGATGAACGAGCGTCCGAGCCCGATGGAGGCGGAGAACAGGATCACGATCCAGAGGAGCGCCGACTGCACCCGCTCGCTGACGGACTCCTGCCCGATTGCAAACAGAACGAGCAGCAGCGCGGACAGCACAAACATCAGCAGCACGTTCACCGCATATCGACTGCGGAGCTCCGTTCGGAGATCTTTGCGGAAAACGGCCCAGGCTCCGCGAATCCAGTTCATGTACCGTCCGTTGGTGAAGTCAGAGGCAGGCGAAGCGATCGAAACACACGGCTCACGCCGATTGCGGATCCATGGAGCGTCCGGATCTCCGGCCCGGTACGACTGAGTCGTGCGTCGCCTCGTCCCACCGTCCCGATTTCCGTTCACACACCCCCGATCTACATGGCCTGCTCGACCGATCGAATTCTTGGCGCGTGCCTTGGCACGGCCGTCGGCGACGCCCTCGGCATGCCCATCGAAGGCATCAGCCATCAGAACGTTCGAACCTATTATAAGGGAATCAAAGAATTTCGGGCGGACGAGCAGCGTAAAGATCTGGATGCGGGCCAGTGGACAGACGATACGCAAATGACGTTCGCGCTCGTGCGGGCGCTCACGGAAACCGCGCTCACGGAAACCGATGATCCGGCCGGCTGGCCTTCCGCCGTTGCCGGCGAGTACGTGGCGATGCGTGAGAAGGCGCGCCGCTGGGGGCCGACGACGACAGCGGCGATTGATCGCCTCGCGGATGGCGTTGCCCCGGAAGATGCGGGGGAGGCCGAACAGCCGACGAACGGAGCAGCGATGCGAGCGGCGCCGCTGGGAGCGTGGTGGTGTTGCACGGATGCGACGCGCGAGGAGGCGTGGGCCGCCAT
>JAAAOT010000195.1 GCA_009908725.1 Bacteroidota bacterium
AGGCTGAACATGCCGAGGCCGAGCCGGACCCAACCGCAACACCACTCCCTCACGCGGCATAATCCGACGATCCTGGCAGAACGCGTTTACACAACATTCGGGACTTGATCGTTCTGCAAGGGGTGCTCCTCAGAAATGGCCTCTAATTTGAGACTAAAACACCACCCCGACGAGAATACTGCTCAGGTAAGGTGTCTTTGAGTTCAGAACTGACCAAGGTTCACACCCAATCGGTTCCACAGAGTGCACATTTCAGGTGGGGGTGCACTTCCCAAACTCCGAGGTTACAGGTCTGCGGAGGAGAAGCAGAGTCGCGCGCATCAACCCCACAATGGACCAGGAGCGAATTCGACTTGTCGGTCGATTCCCATTTCACATTCTGCGTGATATACGGGATATTCGATGGCGCCCCTCTCAGTTCTTCTCTCTGCACGACAAACCCCGTATGTCCTCTGACTCAGGCGACGATGTTCAGGAGTATCGTCACGATAAGAAGCGCACGAACAATCCCCCGGCGGGCCTCGCCTCCTACGCCGACGAGGGGGACGACGAGAAGGTGCATTACAATCTCGACCCCCACCTTCCGCCGAAGCTGCGGTTTGACCAAACAGAAGAGGCCGACGATCTCCCGGATGAACTCCCTGAACTGCTTCAGAAGGCGGTAGACGAAGGGCTGACCGAGGACGAAGCCCAGACCATTGCAAAGGCCCTCCAACAGAAACAGGAGCCCTGGTTGGAGTGGACGAACAAGCGCCAAAAGGAGGATGTGGAGGTCACACCGACGGCCCTTCATACACATGAACGGGTGTCCGCTCAGGCCATCGTTAGGGCATTGAAGCGGGAGGATGTGCAGCACGACCTCTTCGCGGATCCTGATCTCCCCTACCACGAGGCCGTCGAGTTTTACGAGCACGACGTAGACTGGACGAACCGACTCATCCTTGGGGACTCGCTGGAAGTGATGTCGAGCTTGGCCCACCGGGAGGACCTAGCCGGGGAGGTGCAAATGATCTACGTCGATCCGCCGTACGGTATCGACTACAAGTCAAACTTCCAGCCGAAGGCCACAAGCCGAAGTGTCTCCGAGACATATAGCGACCTGACGCGAGAACCTGAGATGGTGAAGGCGTACCGCGATACGTGGCGGCTGGGGATTCACTCTTATCTCGACTACCTCCGGGATCGGCTCGTTCTCTGCCGGGAGCTTCTGGACGACTCCGGGTCTATTTTCATGCAGATCAGCGACGAGAATCTGCATCTCGTCCGCAATCTCATGGACGAGGTGTTCGGGAGAGACTGCTTCGTGGTAACCTTCTCAGTCAAGAAGAAAGGTTCTCAGAAGAGCAGTCTCATTGATCCTGTCAATGATTATGTACTCTGGTATGGAAAGAGTCCTCGCGGAGAGAAGAAAATTAAGTTCAACAATCTATTCGAGGAGAGAAAGCTGGAGTCTGCCATTGATGATTTCGATCAGGTAGAACTCAAGGATGGGAGACAGTACCCCATTCACTCGCTCCCGGATAAAGATGGTGAAGTTCGGGACTATAGAATGAACCCGAAACAGATATTTAAGGACCATGAGGGGGCTCGGCTCTTTGCCAAAAACCCCATGACTAGTGGAGGACATCGAAAGAATCAGAGTCTACCCTTCGAGCACATGGGTAGAGAGTTTAGTCCTGGAAGTGGCAATTGCTGGAAGACCACTGTACGTACTGACGACGGTTCGACTCCGGGGATGGAAAGATTAGCAAGAGCCGAGCGGCTCATTCCCCTTGAAAGCACTTGGAGATACAAAAAGTACTTAGAGGACTATCCCTACAAGGCTATGAGTAATTGGTGGGATGGCCTTGGAGGGACGGCAGATCTGTATGTGGTTGAGACTAATCCCGAAATCATTCAGCGGTGTATGCTGATGACGACAGACCCTGGTGACCTTGTCCTCGATCCCACCTGTGGAAGTGGAACGACTGCCTATGTCGCCGAGAAATGGGGGCGCCGCTGGATTACAACAGACACCAGTCGTGTTGCCCTCTCTTTGGCTCGCCAGCGTATTCTGACCTCCACGTACGATTACTACAAAATCGACGATGAAGGGAACGGCCAGAATGATCCGGGACAAGGATTTGCCTACAAGACGGCTCCTCACATCATGAGGAGTGACATTGCGAATAATGCCGCAGTCGATCAGGTTCACGAGAAGTACCAGCCGAAACTCGACGAGAAACTCGAAGCTCTGAATGAAGCCCTCTCCGATACCGTAGACGATGACCTTCGAGAGCAGCTTGCCAAAAAGCTGGAGCAGAAGCGAGAGAAGCATAACCGCTACGCCATCGTCGATGCGGATAAGCGTCGATGGGACTTGCCTGCCGAGGGCGAGGCGTGGGAGCACTGGGAAGTCCCGTTCGATGCGGACGAAGACTACCCGGATCCGCTGAAAGCAGCGCTACAAGACTACCGTGAGGTTTGGCGAGCTAAGATGTCTGAGATGGATGAGGTTATCGCTGAGGGGTCGGAGCAGGAAGTTCTATACGACGATCCCAAAGTGGTGAAAGACGTGACTCGTGTGAGTGGGCCGTTCACCGTTGAGGCTGTCATGCCTCCCGAACAGTCCCTTTCAGATGACGAGTCTCCAATTGGGGGTGCCCCCGATCCCACAGACGCAACCTTCGACGTTAACGGGTCGGACGGAGAAGCGGATACCAAAAATGCCGACGCCTACCTTGAGAAGATGACCCATCTGATGGAAAAGGATGGGATCCGCTTCATGGACAACAAGGAGCTGGAGTTCTCGCGTCTGGACCGAATTGAGGGAGGCACCTATCTTCATGCCGAGGGTGCCTGGGAGAGCGGTAATGGAGCAGAGCGAGTGGCCGTCAGCTTCGGGCCGGAGCACGGTCCAGTAACAGGGAAGCAGGTAGAGAAAGCAATGCGGGAGGCCTATCCCCGAGGATACGACGACGTTGTCTTTGCAGGCTTCTCTTTCGACGACGCCGCCCAGACGAACATTCAGCAGGGAGAGAGCGGAGAAATCAACTTTCACATGGCCCACATCCGCCCGGATGTTGTGATGGAGGATCTTCTCTATCGTCCCGAAAAGGAGCAGATCTTCACCGTTTTCGGGCTTCCGAGAACATCCCTCCAGAAGACTGAAACGGGCGAGTTTCAGATTGAGATGGAGGGTGTGGATGTCTACGATCCGGTGAAGGGACAGATCAATGCAACGAAGGGAAGCAAAGTCGCTGCGTGGTTTGTGGATACCGACTACGATGGTCGGACCTTCTGCATCTGTCAGGCCTTCTTTCCGAACAGTCCCAAGAGGAGTCCCTGGAAGCAGTTCAAGCGGGATCTGAGTGATAAGATTGACGGAGATAAGCTCAATCAACTCAGTGGAACGACTTCCCTCCCCTTCAAGGCAGGCGAGCACGAATGTGCCGCCGTCAAAGTGATCGACCCAAGGGGAAACGAGGTAATGCGCGTCCTTGATCTCTCCTGATCTCTTCTTCCGCCCCCTTCCTCTCTCTCCCTGCGCAAGCCCCAGCTTCCATGCCCGACTCTGACGCCTCTCAACAGGAAATTCCGATTCAACCTGTTGAGAATCCGATACTGAGCAGCCCATACGAGGAGCCCACAGAGCACTGGCTCTACGATGAAGAAACAGGGCAGCCCTCGAAGCAGACAGGCCGCCGACCTGCATTCTATTTCAACGAGGATCCCGCTACCGACACGGCCCAACAGGATCTTTTCAGCGAAGAGAATCGACGCGAACTCGCTTTCGTCAATCGCCTCCGCAAAGACGTGCGGCGGTGGCGAAAAGATGGGAAGTACGAGAACGCAACGCCAGTCACGAAGAAACTTCTCCGGCACTGGTCCCGAGACGATCTTCCCCGTCCCCTTTTCTTCTGCCAGCGAGAAGCGGCAGAGACGATTATTTACCTTCACGAGATTCTCGGGTCGGGAACGTCTCCGCGCTGGAATACCGAGCTGACCCTGGACGACTACGAGCGGCTCAAGAACGGGAACGAACCGAGTTTCTCAGAAGAACTGGCCGGAGATCTGTACCCTCGCCTTGTCGATCCGCCGCGAGATGGGGAAGGCCCTCCTCTTCATCGATACGCCTGCAAGATGGCGACGGGAAGTGGAAAGACGGTCATTATGGCGATGCTGATCGCCTGGGCCTTCTGCAACCGGGGCCGCGTTCCGAGTGACTCACGCTTCCCGAGTGCTGTCTTGATTTGTGCCCCGAACCTCACTGTGCGGGAGCGTTTGCAGATTCTCCGTCCGGATCACCCGGAAAGCTACTACGACGAATTTGAGATCGTCCCTAGCAATCTGAAACCGGAACTGAATAAGGGAAAGGTTGAGGTTCTGAACTGGCACAAGCTGAGCCCTGACGACGAGCAGAAAAAGGGCTCTAAGGCGTTCGATGGTAAAACCCACCGGGTCGTACGAAAGGGCGACGAGAGCCCAGAGGCGTTCGCACGGAGGCGCCTCGGACCGCTTTACGACGAGGGCTCCATCATGGTACTCAATGATGAAGCCCACCACGCCCACCGATACAGCAGCGAAGACGAAGCGACCGTCTGGATCTCAGGCCTGGACCGGATCAACAAGGCCTGCGGCATCGATCTCTGTGTTGATCTCTCTGCAACTCCATTCTTCCTGGAAGGAAGCGAGTATTCAGAAGGGACCCCCTTTCCCTGGATCGTCAGCGACTTCGGACTGGTGGATGCGATTGAATCTGGCATCACGAAGGTCCCCCGGCTCCCGACCTCGGATGACTCCGGACGCCCCGACCCGAAGTTCTTCCGACTCTGGGAACAGATCAAGGACAATCTCTCCAGTGGAGATAAACTACCCGGTGGCGCCCCGAAGCCCGAAGCGGTGTGGCGAGAAAGTGAGGATGCCCTCCAAACACTAGCGAGTCAGTGGAAGCAGCGGTTCGAGCTATTCGAGGAGGCCTCTCCTGGACAGGACCAGGTCCCTCCCGTTATGATCGTGGTGTGCAACAACACGGACACCGCAAAGCTCTTCTACGAGAGAATCTCAGGGGACCGGCGGGAAGAGGTTGAGGAGGACGGAGAGACTGTCGAAAAAACCGTGCATGGAGAAGGAAGACTGCTTTCCGAATTTGAAAACACCGCCGAGCGCCAGAACACCGTTCGGATCGACTCGGAAGCACTCGAAAAAGCAGAGTCCGAAGATCTAAGCAAGGAAGAAGCCGCCGAGCAACTGCGCCGGATCGTGTCCACGGTTGGCAAGCCGGGGAAGCCCGGTGAAAACATCCGGTGCGTTGTTTCTGTGGAGATGCTCACAGAAGGATGGGACGCCAACAATGTGACGCACATTCTGGGGCTCCGGGCATTTGGAACTCAGTTGATGTGTGAACAGGTGGCCGGGCGAGGCCTCCGGCGGATGGACTACAGCCTCAACGAAGAGGGCCAATTCGACGCGGAGTACGTGGACATCTACGGAATTCCCTTCTCCGTCATTCCCTTCCGGGGACGACAGGGAGATGCCCCTGAACCTTCTGACAAACCAAAGAACCACGTCCACGCCGTTGAGGAGCGGGCCGATTACGAGATCCGATTCCCCGTTGTAGAGGGCTATGCCTTCTCCCCCAACTTTTCATCGCAGGGAAATGGCATCACCGTTGATTTCGATGAGGTGCAGCCGCTGGTGGTCACCCCCGAAGAGGCACCGACCACCGTGTTCGTCGAGCCACAGGTGGGTTACAAAAAGGGCAAGCAGTCTCGGACGGGGACCTTCAAGTTCGAAGCACAGGAACGGAAGGCCTTCTACGACAGCACGCATCTCCAGACCATAAAATTTGAAATCGCTCGTCAGATCACACACTCCCTGACGAGCTCAACCAACTACAGCGAAGAGGACGGCCCGAAGATGCGAAACCGGGCTCGTCACCAGCTCTTTCCCTCCGTCTTTCAGATTGTAGATCGCTTCGTGCGAGAAAAGGTGAACTTTCGAGAGTGTGATCCCCGTGAGCTCGGATTAGAGAAGTACACAAGGCGAGTCGTGGATCGGCTCTTGGAGGCCATCGAACCTGCCGACAGCGAGGAAGAAGCTCCGCTCCTCCCTGTGCTCAATCGCTATCGAGAGACCGGCTCGACAGCACAAGTCAACTTCAAAACGACGAAGTCCTGTCACCCGGTTCAGTATAGCCACCTCAACCAGTACGCCTTCGATACTGAGACGTGGGAGCAGTCCGCCGCCTTCTTCCTCGAAAAGCTCGCGGACGAAGGAGTCCTGGAGTGCCATGCCCGCAATGAGCGAATGGAGTTCACCATTCCTTACGACTTCGAGGGCACGAGTCATGCCTACGAGCCCGACTTTCTCGCTCGTACCAGTGACGGTACGACGCTGATTATCGAGGTGAAAGGCCGCGAGACAGAAAAGGACCGCCAGAAGTATCAGGCTGCACATCGATGGGTGACGGCGGTTAATAACTGGGGAGAGATGGGGGAGTGGGATTTCATCGCTTGTAGCGACCCGCAGACCTTGGAGCAGACGATCCGAGTGGACTTTTAACTCACGTCGTCCCCACTTCAGGCTCCGGTTCCGTCCAGAACGTGTAAAATAGGAGCTTCACAGAACAACGAGTTAAGGCATAGGTTAACAGATGGAACCAGGGTTCGAGCTCATCAAGATCGATTGGGGGGACGGGGGTGTCCTCTATACGGTTGAATTCGATGACGAGGACCTCTCAGAATATGAGAAGTTTTGTCGACGCCCGCGTGTTGAAGGAACCGATGAGCTTGAGGATATGGAGATCCAACTCGATTACATGTTGGATGAGCGGGGGTACGTAGAGCACGTCTTCAAAACTGAAAAGTACGAAGCCCCAGAGTGTGCCTACCACAAGGGGAGACTCAGAATGTACTGTCTTCGCTACTCCAGTTCGGTGCTTGTCGCAGGTTCAGGAGGGTACAAGCCAGAGGAGATAGACGGAGAGGAAGTCACTCGTCTCCAAGATGTTGATCATCTGGACAGAGCGTTCAAGAACATCCAATATGTCCGCAGTCGAATTAGTAGGCGTTTGAGCCTTGCTCAGTCAGTTCACCCTAGACTACGTGACAACTGCCTACAGCTGACGGATGAGGATTTCGTGGGTCCACCGGAGGCGTTTGAATTCGAGCCTACAGGAACAGAGACCTAAACAGTAATGGCTACTAGAAGACGAGAGCGCATCAGCGTGCCGAGTTGGAAGCGGCACTTCGTTGAAAAGTACCAAACCGACCTTGTTATCCGGATTAATCGGATTCTTGAAAACAAGGGCTGGAGTCAGACAGATCTCAAGGAAGAGATCGGCTGGTCTAAGGCTCGTGTGAGCCAGGTCCTCTCTGGAGACGAAAATCTGACACTGAAAACAGTTGCCAAGTTGGAGGATGCACTTGACGAGGACATTCTGAAGGTGCCTCTCGCCGAGGACAGAGAGGAGAAACACGTGTCTGATCTCCTGGAAGTGATGCGCGGAAGTGTATTTGAGGAGAGTGATCGCCACCAGATTGCTGTCCAGTTGCGTTCGCTCGTACTCCAGTATGGAGGTAAAGAGCATGTCCAGGAAGAAAGTACTGAGAACTCAGAATTCAGCTACGCCTTCCATGACTCGTATTGATGAAACCGGTGGTATCCTTTCCCCTCTTCAGCTAATTGAGTACCAGGTTGATTCCATAGAGTATAACCCAGCCCACAAGGTATCAGAAGGGGAAAGGGATGTTGAAGCAGTACTTGATTTATCTTTCCTCCCCGACAGCCGACCTGGCGACTCGCATGGAATGTCCATGTATTTGGAACTCCAGGATCGGGACAGCGAAAGTGAGGAGGTAGATAGCGCCTCATTCCGGCTGTCCATTAAGGTTACCGGGCACTTCGAATTTATAGATCCTCCTTCTAGCCGACCTGACGCGGAGACACTGAGAAGGTTCTTCTTTACGACTTCTGTAGGTACTCTCTACGGTATTGTTAGAGAGAAGGTGAGATCTATATCTTCTCAGTCTACCTCTTCAGGAATGATCCTACCTATGGTAAATCTGGGGGCGATTGCTGAGGGACTAGAAGAGGAGGAGGAACTCGAACACTTCAATTTCGAGGGTACCTCAGACGAAGATGCTGAGGAGAGTTAGACTATGTATTTTGATAGTAAGTTGAGTGCAATGGGGGAATTATGGGGGAATGGATTTTGACGAACCCTCAGAATCGACGTTCTGATGCGCTGAGGGCCGTTTTTGGAGAACTAACCACATTATTGAGGGCCATGTGGCCGTTATAGGCCGTGGAGGTTCGAGTCCTCTCTCGGGCACACAGAAAAGCCCTTCTTGACACGCTTCGGCGTGACCGAGAAGGCTTTTTTGCGTTCTGGGGTGCTAATACCCGTCCTCGCCTCACACTGCCGGCAACCAACGATTTCCGCCCGGCTGGCAGGAGGCCCGCTCAGCATCCATCCACATCCTAACTAAGAGGCGTTTCGGACAGTCAGGGGCATACGGCCCACCTGCAGGGGCTCGGAAGTAGAACCGTGCGTTCCTTCTCTGTGCAAAGGCGTGGGGCCGACCGGCGCTGCGCAGTGACCCGTGACCGCCGAACCGTGAACGCTGCGCGACCCCTCACCACGTCATCGAAAGACCCAGACGGTAGTTGCGGCCTGCAGCAGGCTCATAGAAGCGGCCGCCGAATGCGTTCACGACCGTGTCGTTGTAACTCACGTCGAACACGTTGTTGACCGCGGCAAACGGCACGATCCCGACGTCTGAAACCTGTGCCGTATAGCTCAACTCGACGTCGAACCGGACGTAGCCGTCGTTCTCAGCGGTATTTTCGCTGTCCACCTCATAGTCGCTCAAGCCGCTGGCACGGACCAGGCCGCCCCAGCCATCGTGCCGAAGATCGATCGAGCCGCTGAACATGTGCGGCGGGACGCCGGGGATGCGGTTTCCGTCGAGCGAGGCGGGTCCATTCTCCGCGTCGGTATCCGTGAACTCGGCGTGGATGAAGGTGTAGCTGCCCCGAACGTTCATCCACTCGGTGGCTGACCATCGGATCGCAGACTCGATCCCGGCCTGCTGCGTCTCTCCGGCATTCCGGTAAAAGGTTTGCTCATCGACGCCCTCTTGCGGTACGAGGAGTTCGTTGACGCGCGTCCCGAAAACGACGAAGTCGTACGCAAGCCGGTAGGACGGAAAGACACTCTGCACGCCGATCTCCGCGCCCCAGATGTTCTCCGGATCGAGGTTGGGATTGAACCCAGTCCCCCCGTCCGGCCGGTTGCTGAGCTCGTTGGCCGTCGGGGCCTCGAGGCCGCTGGCTATGTTCGTAAAAAACCGGGCCGTGCCCACGTCCAGGGACACGCCAACCGACGGACTCACCGTCTGAAATGTGCGGGAGCCATCGTTGCCCGCCAGGTTGTCGTCCGCCTCAAACTGCATCCAGTCGTATCGAAGGCCGGCATTCAGACGCACGGGACCGACAGGATACGATGCTCGACCGAACACCCCGGTGTTGTCCACCGATTCAAGTTGGTCGATCTGCAGGTCGGTGGGCTCACCGCCGTCGTTACCGAACTCGCGCCGCTCGTCCCGCTGCAGCTTCCCTTCCGCACCGATTCCCCACTCCAGGCTCTCGCCGGCCGAACCGGTCGATCCTTCCAGCGTCACGCGGACACCGCCCACGCGGCGGTAGAGATCGATGTATCCGAACGGAATCGGGTTCTCGAGGTCGCGGACGATACCGTACATCGTCGTGTTCAGCGTGCCGACGCCCAGATCGTCGTAGTACGTCGCGCCGACCTGACCCTGCGTCACCGTCTTGCCCGTATCAAATCGCCGCGCTGCCTCCCGAACCTGGCGAGGCGTCTCCGTTGCCGCTTCAGCGTCGAGCGTACTCGGATTCTGAGCACGCGGCATGTACTGGAGGGCGGCAATCGTTTTGATGCCGGAATCGTCACTTAGATGGATGTCGCCAGTCAACCCGTACCGGGAAAGACGCGTCTGGCTGTTGGCGCGGTATCCTTCCTGGCCGAGGTAGGATCCGAACACGCTCAGGCGGTGCGGTCCGACATCCGGCGTCACCTGCACGTCCGTCTTGATCAGTCCGTACGATCCACCGGTCACCTTGCCCCGCACGGTGTGAGCACCACGCTCCGGCGTCGTGGACATCGCCACCACCCCACCGCTGGCATTCCCCCAGAACGTGGATGCCGGTCCGCGGATGACCTCGATGCTTCGGACGAACGACGGGTCGATGATCCCAACCATCGCCTGCCCGTCGGCCACCGTGATGGGAATGCCATCGAGCAACACTTGCACACCGCGCACCCCAAACTGCGCACGCCAGCCCAGCCCGCGAATCGTGAGCCGGTCCCCGAGGGCATAGTGCTCGCGACTGCCCACATACAGCCCCGGGATCCCGTCGGTAATCCGCTCGAGCGTCAGGGACGGCGATGTGTTCAGGTCGCGCTCCGACCGGTCCACCGTCGTCACCGCAAACGAAGCAGCCTCCCCGGCAATCTCAAACGGGGTTGCCGTCACTTCGATCGGGTCCATGCGAACCTGCATGGCCGTCGTCGTGTCGGATTCTGCCTCATCCTCGACCTGCGCCTGGGCGGATCCCACCACGAAAGTGAACGCGAGGACGAAAACGGGCACCGCCGTAAGCGCACGGCGAAAGAAGGAGGACGTCATAAAACGGACTGGAGATGTCGCAGGCATAGTCGGACGGACATGCAACGCCTATGAACGCCTCCGTTTCCTTACCCGGGCCGATGACGCCCTGAATGTCCGCGATTTTGTCATCTCGGACCAACGCCCCGGCGTACACCCATTTGGTGACCGAGCTTTCGATCCGCTCGCGACCGCTCACTTTGACACCGGACCGATAGGCGGTATTCGGCAGACGGCGGTGGGTCGCCGTTGGCCGTTTCGTGAGCGCCCCCCCATCGGGCTCAGGGTACAAACACGTACGCCGACCGAGCCCAGACGAGGGCCGGCCGGCGTCGTGCGACAAAACAGCCCGGTCGACCCGGAGAACCGTGCGGGTATGCACGCCTCACCGGGCAGCACCGGGCGACGGTTGATGCTAGAAGAAGCCCATCGCGTTTTTGTCGTAGCTGACGAGCATGTTCTTGGTGTTGCGGTAGTGGTCGAGCATCATCTTGTGATTCTCTCGACCGAAGCCGCTCTTCTTGTATCCACCGAAGGCGGCATGCGCCGGATACAGGTGGTAGCAGTTCACCCAGACGCGGCCCGCCTCGATCGCGCGAGGCACACGGTATGCCTGGTGCATATCCCGCGTCCAGACGCCGGCTCCCAGGCCGTAGAGTGTCTCGTTCGAGATGTCGATGGCATCCGCCTCATCCTTGAACGTTGTCAGCGACGTAACCGGGCCGAAAATCTCTTCCTGGAAGACGCGCATCCGGTTGTGCCCACGGAAGATCGTCGGCTCGATGTAAAAGCCCTTGTTCACGGGCTCGCCATCGCCGCCGGCGCCCACGGCAACGCCCTGGGCCTTCGCCACTTTGCCGCCGACGAGCACTTCTGCGCCCTCCTGGCGACCGACCTCGAAGTAGTTCTTGATCTTCTCGTACTGGTCGTTCGACGCCTGCGCACCGACCTGCGTCTCGCTGTCCAGCGGATTGCCGACGCGGATCGACTTGACGCGTTCGACGACGCGCTCGGTGAACTCCTCGGCGATCGACTCCTGCACGAGGATGCGGGACGGGCAGGTGCAGACCTCACCCTGGTTCAGCGCAAACATCGCAGCGCCCTCGAGGCACTTGTCGAAGAACTCGTCGTCCGCGTCCATGACGTTCTCAAAGAACACGTTGGGGCTCTTGCCGCCCAGCTCCATCGTGACGCGCGTCAGGTTTTCCGCGGCGTACTGCATGACCAGACGCCCGGTCGTCGTTTCCCCGGTGAACGCAACCTTGGAGACGCGCTCGCTCTGCGCGAGCGGCTTGCCGGCCTCCGGACCGAAGCCCTGCACGATGTTGAGGACCCCATCCGGCAGAATATCCGCTTCATCGATGAGCTTGATCCACTCCATGATGGACACGGGCGTCTGCTCGGCCGGCTTCACAACCGTGCAGTTCCCGGCCGCAAGGGCGGGCGCGATCTTCCACGCCGCCATCAGCAGCGGGAAGTTCCAGGGAATGATCTGGCCAACCACGCCCAGTGGCTCGTGGACGTGGTACGCCACTGTATGCTCGTCGTGCTCTGCGAGGCTCCCCTCCTCCGCCCGGATCACGCTTGCGAAATACCGAAAGTGGTCCACCACCAGCGGCATGTCCGCCGCAAGCGTCTCGCGGATCGGCTTGCCGTTGTCGACCGTGTCGCAGCGCGCCAGGAATTCGAGATTTTCTTCGGTGATGTCGGCAATCTTGTTGAGGATGCGGGACCGTTCGGCCACCGCCATTTTCCCCCAGCCGTCTTTCGCTTTGTGCGCCGCATCGAGTGCGCGCTCAACGTCGTCAGCGTTGGAGCGAGCCACGCGGCAGAAGTTCTCTCCGTCAATCGGGGAGGAATTGTCGAAGTACTCGCCACTCAGCGGCTCGACGAACTGTCCGCCGATGTAGTTGCCGTAGGTCTGCTGAAATGTAGGACGATCGTATATCACGGGAGGATAGCAGTTTTGATGAGGATCGATTCAGGGCCTGAAAGGCTCCGGGGCCCAACGCGCGGGAAAAAGCCAACGCGCCTGGCCGACCGGGCCACCCACAGGTTTCGCCGAACAGGACGACCCGCTCCCGGCGATATCGGTGCTTCCTTTCAGTACGGCCTTCATGGTAGGAAGCGCTTCCATCAACAAACCTTCACATCCTACCAAAAAATACCGCGATCGCTTCAGATCGAACAAGGTAACGCACCGTGGCTCACAGGATGCAAACGTGTATAGCTTTGCACGCATTCAATCGCACCGTTTATTGATATCATTCGACGCAGAAAGTTATGATCACGTTATGACACCTAACCTGTGACTCGGGAACCCGGAACCCTGAACCCGGAACCCGGAACGCAGAACCCTGAACCTTGAACCCTGAACGTTGAACCCGTAAGAAAAACGCCCCGAGCCTGACAAGCAGGTCCGGGGCGGTCAATCCTCCAGCTATGTGATGGTGCTTACGCCGGCTCGAGTTCTCGCTTCGGCGTCGGTCGATCGGCGCGGGGGCGCCGGTCGGCAGATCGCATCGCATCGTAGACCACGCCATCGTCCCAGTCGCCGTTATCCTCGCGCGGCATCGACGGCAGCTGCATCGAACGCTCGACGTGCGGGGCCACGAAGGGCTGCACATCGGCTGTCGGTGCGGGCGCATCGGTACGGGCGGGACGGGCAAACGCCACGGCCATGGCGACGGCTGCCAGAACAACCACGCCGAGCATCACGGCCAGAATCAGAAGCGGATCCACCACGGGGTCGACGTATGTGTAGTTCTGTAGCATCATGACCGTAAACCTCCCTGCCCGGCTGCGGAATGCGTCGTGCGGCTGTGAGGGCAGGCGCTGGTGAATGGAATCGCGGAAAAGCACTCGGCCCGGGGGCCTCGCTTTCTCATTCCCAACATAGTTTGCCCTGCCACACCTGGTTGACGCCAATCCCCCGGTCGGCGTGTGGGGATTTCCTGTACACAGGTGTGGGGAAGATTCTTACACGCCGGGCGTTCCGCTGGGGCCCCGGCTTGCTAGCCATCCATCGTCCAGATAATCCCGTCGGGGCCGGCGTTGATCACCGTCATTCCGTCGACCGTCTCCTCCTCCCCCCAGCTCCCATGAATGTGCCCGCACACGACGAGCGCTGGCCGCAGCGCATCCATGGCCTCCCGGATGGCCACACTGCCGAGGGACGCGCCGCTGGAGTCTCGATCTACAAGTCCCTTCGGGGGCGAGTGACTGACCAGCACCCCTCCCGGCTCGCGGTCGAGCGTCCGCTCGCTCAGCAGATCCCGCGCCTCTTCCTCGGTCAGGTCGTAACTCCAGTCGCCGAAAGGGGTCACCGGAATGCCTCCGCCGATTCCGACGACACCGACACCTGCGACCGTAGCCTCTCCCCCGTGCAGAACGGTCGCAGCCGGCCACACTGCACAGGCTGAGCGTAACTCATCCTCACTCTCTGCATTTCCCGGAACGAGGATGGTCGGCGTTTCGATGGCTTTCAACGTGTCGATTACCGAATCCAGGCCGCGACGCATGTTGCAGAAGTCGCCCGCCCCAATGACGAGGTCCACCTCTTTCGCCTGTTCAAAAAGGCGCCGGCAGGCCTGCTGGTCGCTGTGAACGTCGCTGAAAAGCAAAAGTCGAGGCATAAGCAGTGGTTTGATCCATTCAAAAGCACGTGCATCCGGTCCAGAGCGCTCGTCTCCTCCTGGCCGGTGCCGCCTCCCCTTGTCGTCAACTCGGTGATCTGCTCGCGGTCGACCGTGGATGGCCCGGCGTCATCGGACCGGGACGTTTTGCCGTTCTTTCGTTGATGTCATCGTACGTGCGGACGATCCCTCCTGATTCCTTGAACCGTCGGGCGCGGGTCCGCATCAAACCGAAGAATGTGCACAGGCGTGCGACTCGCAGACAACGCCGCGCGCAAACAGCGAGAGCACCCGACCCCGAAGGGCCCGGTGCTCTCGGTTGGGACCGCGACGACAAGACGGTCCCGTCCCGACTCGCAGCGTTCGCGCCTCCGGCGAACGGTGAGGAGATGCGAAGCCGGGAGAAGCGAGGCATGGGTCAAACACGATGCGTTCTACATGTCACAGGCGGAGATCACCATGCCATGGTACTGAAGAACCTCGCTGTCTCCGGCCCGGTCTTTCAATTAGCCAGCGAAAAAGGGCGTCGCGATCCCGTCGGGGCCGGCGACCTGATCCATGGTGAGTGGCTCATCGTTGGCTTCCGTCGCTTCCGCTACGGTGTACGATCCGAGTGTGGTCTGATCGACGCCGCCCTGGACGAGATTGTCTTCCCCGGCGTAGACCGCATCGGGAGCACCGCCGGTCTCCGTCCCCGTAATCCACGGCTTCAGGGAGGCACCCGCCTCCGCCCGGAGACGGCGCACCTCTGCTGCGTGTCGTGCCTCGACCGAGTGAATCTGAAGCGCCGGCGTCAGCAGGTCGTTTCCGGCGAGAAATCCAGCCTGCCCCTTGTACGCCCGAACGCCGGTATCCTCGAACGCCTGCGACAGAAGGAGGAACGTGGCGTAATCGTCGAACGGGTCAAACGCGCCGTCGGCAGTGAAGTCGAAGTCGCCGTCCGTGAATGAGACCGGCGTTCCGCCGAGGTCATCGATCGTGTCCGACAGCAGCGTCACGTGTGCGTATTCGTGGTCCGCGATTTTCCCGAACACCGTTCGGGCATCGCCCTGAATGAGGTCCGCACCGCCTGAACCGGACGCGTCCAGACCCTGACGATAGAACGACGCCTCGAGGTATTCGAGCGTGAGCGCATAGTTCAGAATGTCCACGGGGCCGGGTGTCGACTGCGCACGCGCCGGGGTGGGGCGACCGGCCAGTCCGAAAGGTACCGCGGCTGCAGCGAGAGCTGTCCCGGCGCGACCGATCTTCCGAAGCGCGGATCGCCGATTCACAGCGTCCGACGATGCATCGGTGGTAGAAAGGAAATCGAGAATCTTCATAGCAAGAAAGGTCCAGGTTCGAGTCGGGCGAAAGAAAGGTACGCTTCGTCAGGCGTTCTCGACGATGATCTCCGTCGTTACGAACCCGGTGCTGGCGACGGCGGAGAGCACCTCGGCCGGCGGCACGGCCACGTCCAGGCCCGTCATCGGATCGACGACGTCGTCTCCGGCAAAGTCTGCGGAGCCGGGGTTCAGGATCGACCGCACCGAGGCGGCGTGTCGAGCTTCGACGGAAACGATCTTGCCCGCGATCGTGAGCAGGTCCGGGTTCTGGAGATAGATGCCCGCGCCGTTACAGGCCGAGACCCCGGTGTCTTCCAGCGTTTTCGCCACGCCCAGCACCGCGTTTCGATCGGTGAAGTCGACGCTGCTGAAGTCGACCGTCAGGGCCGGAATCAGGGTTCCTCCGAGCTCCGGGATGGCCGCGGCCAGAAAGTCGCGGTGTACCGCCTCGTGGGCGGCAAGATCCTGGAAATAGCGTCCTTCGACGGAGGACGGGTCGCCGTAGAAGTTGGCCGCTGCCTCTGCGTAGAAAGCGGCCTCCAGTTGCTCAAGGGCGTAGGCGTAGTTGAGCACGCCAAAATCGCTGGAGAAGTCCAGCACGACGGGTTCGGCAGCGGGCGATGTCATGCCTCCCTCGCTGTCGCACCCGGCGGCCGACATCAGAGCAGCAAGGCCGACGCCGTCGCCAACGTACTGGATAAACCGCCGCCGTGACGCGGTCCGTCCGGGCGTCGCCGGGACGGTATCGGCGACAGAGGAACTCGGAGATGACGAGGAGGAATCGGGCGTCGTGCCATGCGTCCTGTCCATGGGAGCGAAGGATCGGTTCAGAAGGTTCGCAAACGCCTTCCGTCGAAGACGCACGAACAGTCTGCCGAAACCTGCCGCCGCCGAACAGGCCAATCCATGTTCACCTCGTGCCCACGAGGTGCTCACGTGCCGTTTCGTTACATTCCACGAAGGAATACCGCTTACCCGTTCGGTGTCGCCCTGTCCCCGGTCTCGTCCCGCCAGAGAACATCCGCCACATGCTGAATCCCCCGCTTGAGGTACCGGCGGTACGTGCTGAAGGCCAGATTCAGGTGTTCGGCCGCTCGCTCCTGCGTCGGCTGCGGGTTTAAGTAGGTCGCCCGGACCGCACGGTAGTACTTCGCTGTCTTGGGATCGCTGTCGAGCGTGTATGCCGCGTCGTCCAGGTGTTTCCGGAGCACCTCGATGCGCTCATCCGCCGCCGCGTCAAGTCCAGTGGATTGTGCGATCAGCCGCGATCGAAGCAGCGGATTGCCGTGCATTGCTTCCGGTCGCGCATGGGCCTTGAACGCCTCTTTCACGGCGTCGTCGAAGTCGGTTCGACTCAGCACGAGCATCCGCGGTGAAGAGGCCTCCGGTTCGTCCATCATCGGAGACAGGTCCCGCTCTGCGAGGCGATCGAGCCATGCCTGCGGCGGCACGACCCGCCAGTCATGACCGAACGTCGCGACGTCTGCGTCCCCGACGGTGAAGTCGGCCTCCGGGACCCGCTGCATATCGCCGTACGCGAAGAGGAGCTCCCACCGATCGGGCTCGGCTACCGGAATGAAGGTATACGCGAGCCCGGGCGTCGAGAGATAGAAGCGTACGCGATACGCGGAGATCAGGCTCTGGACGGCGAAATATCCTGATACGCGTCCCGGGCCATCCAGAAGCGGAAATGGGCGGCGGTTTCGCCCTCTCGCAGCGGCGCTTCGTTCTCCAGATACCCACAAGCGGCATCCACGGACGGATCTGCCACCCGGTCCTCGTCCGAGACCTGTGAAAGGTCGATCTGCATGAGCAGGCCGGCCGGTTCGGGTTCCCCGTCACGGAAGACGTGGATCTCCGTCGCAGCATGGTCCCACCAGTGGGAGAAGCAGTCCGCCGACGCCTCTCCCTCGTGGCGCGCCACCATCGCACGAAGCGCCTCGCGGTCCGTCTCACCGGCGACGTCACGAACCGGCGGGGCTCCGGCGTTCCACTCGTCACGGAGCCGCTGGAAGAAGGATCGAACGATCGGGTTTTGCCGGAAGAGGAACAGGTAATCGGTCAGAATCCCCTGCGCGGTGCCCGATCCGTCATCTCGGACCGTAGGCGCTGTGGTCGCATCATCGAGGGCGTCCAGATAAAAGGACCGGGCGCGCTGCTGCAGTTCATCGAAGGTGTCCGCGTCTCGCCACCGGAGGTCTGCAGTAACGGCGGACCGCACGATGTCGTGGGGAAAGATGCCTTCGGGGGATGTTTCGAGAAACGACAGGCTTCGCAGCCAGGAAAACAGATCGTGCGCACCGATCAGCGGCATTCCGCGCCCGTCATGCGCCACGCCCGCCGGTTCGTCGTCATCACCTACCGATTCGAGCAGCGCCGTGAGCAACGGTTCCGTGCAGACGCGCACCAGAGAACAGGCTTCGACCGCCCGGCGATGTCGCGTCGTGGGCACCCGTTCCAGGAACCGGCGAACGAGCGTACCGACCAGGTCCGGGGATTCGATCGGGTCGAACGACTCCGCATCCCCCTGCATGGCCGCATCGGCGGCGAGGGACAGGGCGAGCGGGTGACCGTGGGAGAAGGTCAGGATGCGGTCGCGGACGGCGTGGTCGACCCCGCGCCGGTCCAGGTAGGCCGCCCCGAGGCGTCGCGGCAGGTTGCGGAGCGGAAGCACCTTCAGGAGCGGCTCGAGTCCGAGGTCCGATCGCCATGACGCCGGCGGAGGCGTTCGCCCGGAGAGCACGACGAGAAGTGACGCCGGCAGGCGCGGAATCAGGTCGGTTCGAATCCACTCGTAGAGCGGAGTCCAGGCCTCGAACGTGTCGACAAAAAGCACCCCATGCGTCTCGGGCGACGCGTCCGACCCGGTCACCCCCTCCTGCAGAAGGGCATCCTCTACGGCCTGCGGCGTCGGCTCTACGTTGCGGGCGTCGATGGCAGACACCGGGACGTCGGCGTCGTCGCAGCGGTACTTCATCTCGGTCGTCAGCGCCGTTTTGCCCACCCCGCCGGGCCCGTGAACGTACAGCACCGCGAACGGCGGCACGTCCGCTTCGAGGGCGTTCTCGAACAGGGAGAGTTCGCCCTCGCGCCCGACGAATCGGCTCTGGTGCGCGGTGCGGAGGCGATCGGCAAACGACGGCATAAGCCAGGTGGGGACGTCGGAGAAGGCCACGGTGCACACGCGGAACGCCCGGTCGGGCTCGGCCGGTCATGTCGCACGTCTGCACGGGATCCGCGGGAAACCGGCCCATCGGTCGGAGAGGGGTCCCCGTCGGACACCGATACGCCGTACCCGCGGCGGCGGGCTGCGTTTCGCCGCACGACGCCCGACTCGCGGGTCTGGGTGCCCCGCAAGTCGACCAGCGGACAGGGATTCCAGCCCCACACACGGATGGGCCATGAAGCCCCGCTTGAAGTGCCGATGTGGACGCCGACCGGTGCGTTACTATGAGCGATAGACCTCCGCGGTTGAATGGCGCGCGGTTGGCAGCGAGACGCCGGGCATCACCGGTGCTGGGTCGTTTTGGTGATGTTGGATACGACGAAGGGACCCGCCTAATCGTCGTCCAGGCCTGCTACGGCGTCGATCGCGGCTCCAATGCGCTGGATCTCGCTCGCAACTGCCTCCAGGCTCACATCCGCCTGTGCGGCAGCGCGGCGGGCTCTGTTCAACGCATCGTCATCGGCATCGTCCGGTACCTGCGTGTCACAGAGCGCTTCGATCTCGTCCAGGGCACGACAGGCGGCCCGCAGCGACTTCGACGCGCCGCCGGCTGCCTCCCCCATTTCTTCCAGTCGTGCGTTGAGTGCTGGGATGATTCCGTCGTCCATTCGGTCTCGATGATGTGTACGTACGACGTGCACCGGACGCAGGCATCCGTGCGATGCGTCCGTGTCGGTGGAGCGGTCCGTAACGTAACGGATTTCATTCCGGCACGCAACACAGCGGCCACGTCCATGGTCCCGAGCCGCCGGCACCCCACATGGCGTCGACCGGGTGCGCCTTTTCCCCGGTCCCCCCATCACTTACGGAGCACATCGCCCTCCGGCCATCCCGGGCTGCCTTATCGGGTGCAGACGGACCCGCCCCTTCACGCATCCTACACAACGGCGGGGGTGCTCCCCACATCATCGAAGCAGTTGTCCCCTCAGTAGCGAGGCAGGGTTTCGCCGTGATTATAAACGTACCACGGGAAGCTCTCGGTGTCATTCCGTCGGGGCCTGTCCCACCCCGACGCGTCCGTCCCGGCGGCCCGTTCGTTCGCCCGGATCCCTCGGCGGTTCACCACCTGAGGCACCGCCCGACCTCGTCGGACTCCCGCGGCCTCGCGTTACCGAACACCTGCACCCCCGATACCATGACCCGCTCCCGATCTGCCCGTCGCTCCGGCACTACCAGCGTGTCCTGCGAGCACTGCAACAAAGAGATTCGCAACGTCGACCAGCTCCTCCTGCTCACGTCCAACGACAGCACCCCGGAGAGCTGCGCCGCCGTCACCGTCCATGAAGACTGCGCCGACGCCTTCCTGAAAACCCATCCCGGCTCCTGGCAACGTTACGCCGGTTGCTCCAGCAGCGCCAGCTGGTTCCTCCCGATGATGGTCCGCTGGCCCGGCTCGCGTTCCACCCAGCCGTAGCAACGCCCCTTCTCTTCACGCACACCCGATCTCCCGATCCCATGGCTGCATACGTCCGAGACATCCTCTCTACCAAGGGCAAGAACGTCGTCACGGTCCGTCCCGACGCAACGGTCTACCGGGCGATCGAAGTGATGGTCAGCAACAACGTTGGATCCCTTCTCATCCTCAATCCGCACCCCGAGGACAGCGCGCCGCCGGTAGACGGCATCTTTACCGAGCGCGACTATCTCCGCCGCATCGCGCTTGAGGGGCGGACGTCGCGCACCACCCGCGTAGACGAGGTGATGACACGCAACGTCCTCACCGTGTCTCCCCTGAACACAGTGCAGGAATGCATGCAGGTGATGACGAAGGCAAAAATCCGGCACCTCCCCGTCGTGCAGGACGCCGAACTGAAAGGCATTATCTCCATCGGCGACTGCGTCCGCCAGGTCTCCCGTGACGCCCAGACGGAAGTCGCCCACCTGCAGAGCTATATCCAGAGCGTCGTTATGGGTCGGTATCCAGCTTGAGCGGTTTGGGGTAAACGTGTTAATGTGTTAATGTGTAAATGTGTTGACGTGTGAAGGTGGGTAGCAGGGTAGATTCTCGGAATCGCCCGGAATTCGCCGAACGCTGAACCTTGAACCATGAACTCTGAACCCTGACCCTCCCCCCTACATGTAACCGCAGTGAAACCCCTTCCATGGAGGTGTTTCTTTCGGTTGAAATGGCGAACATCCGGTCGCACGGCGTCGTTAGATCGTCGCTTTCAAACAGGACTGAAAGCGGCGCTTCCGCGTCCCCGCTCCCGCCCGGTTTCCGCCCCAACCGTTCCTCGACATGGCCATCGACCTCACCGTCACCGATCGTTTTGCGTCCCGGCATATCGGACCGTCCGACGCAGACGTGTCGGCGATGCTCGATACCCTCGGCGTCGACAGTCTCGACGCGCTCGTAGATGAAGCCATTCCGGCCGCCATCCGGTCGGATCGTCCCCTCGACCTGCCGCCGGCCTTCACCGAACGCGGCCTGCTCGATCGCGCGCAGGATCTCGCCGCAGAGAACGACCCGCACCGATCGTTCATCGGCATGGGATACAGCGGCACGGTCACGCCGCCCGTCATCCAGCGCGACATCCTGGAAAATCCGTCCTGGTACACACAGTACACGCCATATCAGGCCGAGATCGCGCAGGGGCGCCTCGAAGCGCTGCTCAACTTCCAGACGATGGTCATCGACCTGACCGGCCTGGAGATTGCCAATGCCTCCCTTCTCGATGAGGCCACGGCAGCGGCAGAGGCGATGATGATGCTCAACCGCATCACCAAACGCCAGAAGTCGCGCACCTTCTTCGTCGCGGAGTCCTGCCACCCGCAAACCATCAGCGTCGTGCAGGCGCGCGCCGAGCCGATCGGCGTCAACGTGGTCGTCGGCGACCCCCACACATTCGAATTCGACGACGACGTCTTCGGCGTCCTCCTCCAGTACCCCACCACGGGTGGCTCGGTGGAAGACTATCGCGACGTCTGCGAGCGCGCCCACGCCAGCGACGCCTACGTTACCGTAGCGGCCGACCTTCTCGCGCTCACGCTTCTCACCCCTCCCGGCGAGATCGGCGCCGACGTGGCCGTCGGCTCGACGCAGCGCTTCGGCGTTCCCCTCGGCTTCGGCGGACCGCACGCTGCCTACTTCGCAACGAAGGAACGCCACAAGCGGCAGGTGCCGGGGCGCATGATCGGGGTGTCGAAGGACGCCGAAGGCAACATGGCCCTCCGGATGGCGCTTCAGACCCGCGAGCAACACATCCGCCGCGGTCGCGCCACCTCCAACATCTGCACGGCGCAGGTCCTGCTCGCCGTCATGGCGTCGATGTACGCCGTCTACCACGGACCGGAGGGCCTCAAGGATATCGCGACCCGCGTGCACGACCTGACGAAGGTCCTCGCCGACGGGCTCGAGGAAACGGGCCACGCGATCCGGCACGACCACTTCTTCGATACGATTCGCGTCGACCTCAACGGCATCACGCAAGAAGCCGTGCGGGAGGCCGCGGAAGCACACAAAATCAACCTCCGGTACTTCGACGATGGGTCGGTCGGCGTTTCCCTCGATGAAACCGTGACGGCGGCAGACCTCGATGCGCTCTTCACCGTCTTCGGCGCCACGAACGGCAAGCAGCTATACGCCAGGGATGTCGCTGCAGACCTCGAGTCCGGTTACGACGGTCCGCTCCGGCGCGAATCCTCGTACCTCGAGCACCCGGTCTTTCACCAGTACCAGTCGGAGACGGAGCTTACGCGCTACATCCACCGACTGGCGCGGCGTGACCTGTCGCTCACGCAGAGCATGATCCCGCTGGGTTCTTGCACCATGAAGCTCAACCCGACGGCGGCGCTGATGCCGATCTCGATGCCGGACTTCACGGACGTCCACCCATTCGCTCCGTCGGAACAGACGAAGGGCTACCAGACGGTCATCGACGAGCTCTCCAGCGATCTGGCCGAAATCACGGGCTTCGACGGCGTATCCCTCCAGCCCAACTCGGGCGCCTCGGGCGAATACGCCGGCCTCCTCGTCATCCGCGCGTATCACCGCGCCAATGGCGACGAAAACCGCACCGTCTGCCTCATTCCCGAGTCGGCCCACGGCACCAACCCGGCCTCCGCAAGCATGGCGGGCATGAAGGTCGTCACAGTCGACTGCGACGAGAACGGGGATGTGGACCTCGAGGACCTGACAGCGAAGGCGGAGAAGCATAGCGACGAGCTCGCGGCGCTGATGGTCACGTACCCGTCCACCCACGGCGTCTTCGAAGACCACATCCAGGAGCTCTGCGATGTCGTCCACCGGCACGGCGGTCAGGTCTACATGGACGGCGCCAACATGAACGCGCAGGTCGGCCTCTGCCGGCCGGGCGAGTTCGGGATCGACGTCTGCCACCTGAACCTGCACAAAACGTTCAGCATCCCGCACGGCGGCGGCGGACCGGGCGTCGGCCCGATCTGCACGGCCGAGCACCTCTCGCCCTTCCTGCCGGGCCACCCGATCGTGGAAACCGGCGGCGACCAGGCGATTGCTCCCGTGTCCGCGGCTCCCTACGGATCGGCACTCATCACGCTCATCTCCTGGGCCTACATCAAGATGCTCGGGGCAGAGGGCCTGACGGAGTCGACCAAAACAGCCATCCTGAACGCTAACTACATCGCGAAGCGCCTCTCCGCTCACTACGACGTCGTCTACAGCGGCGACCACGGCCGCGTGGCCCACGAGTTCATCCTGGACCTTCGCCCGTTCCGCAAAGAAATCGACGTCAGCGAACAGGACGTGGCGAAGCGCCTGATGGACTTCGGCTACCACGCACCGACCATGTCGTGGCCCGTCGTCGGGACGCTCATGGTGGAGCCGACGGAGAGCGAGTCGAAAGCGGAGCTCGACCGCTTCTGCGAGGCGATGATCACGATCCGCACGGAAATCGAGGAGGTCGAGCAGGACGTCATCGATGTGGAGTATAGCCCGCTCAAGCAGGCTCCCCACACCGCGGAGCTGATTGCGCGCGACGACTGGGAGCTCCCTTACAGCCGCGAACGGGCCGCCTTCCCCGCGGAATGGACACGGAGCGACAAGTTCTGGCCGACGGTCCGCCGGGTCGACGATGCCTTCGGCGACCGAAACCTCATCTGCGCCTGCCCGCCCATGGAGGCATACCAGACCGACGATGAGGAAGACCTCGAGGCGGCGCTCACGGCATAAACCATCTCACGTTACCGAAGTCACCCGACCGAGTGCTCCCGTGCCGTCACCGGAGCACTCGGTTTTTCTTTTCTCGGAAACCGAAAACGGACTACGGCCATGAGTCAGGGAAAAATCTGGGCGATCGCCGCGGCTATTATTCTCGTGGACCTTGCCGTGTTTATGGTCCCCATCGTACCCATCGTGGCAGCCTACATTCTCATCGCGCGCCCGCCATGGTTCAAGACATTCATTGATGACGTATACAAGTCGTCATGAAGCGCGTCGACACAAAACAAAAAGGGGGACGATCTATCGCCCGTCATTTGCTTCGCCTGTGAAACGAAATCGGAAGGGTGAGCTGGACTCTCACGGGTTTGCCATCCTTGAACGCAGGTAGAAACCGGGTTTCCCGGACAGCGCGCAGCGCCTCCCTGTCGAGGAGACGATGCACCGATCGCGTCACCTTCAAGTCCGTCGGGACGCCTTCCTTCGACACGATGAACTGCACGAAGACCTGGTGGCCTTCGATGCCTTTCCTTCGAGCCTCGCGCGGGTACCGGATATCGTCTTGCAGCGCTTTCAGCCCGCCGATCAGGCGCGGCATTTGGTCCGGCACCTGAACCACCGCTCCTCGCGGAAGGTCATCAGCCGTCTTCGCTTTCGCTGGATTCGGGTCCACTGTCTCTTGGTCCGCCGTCTCCTGATCCTCAAGTCCAAACCGGAGCGGGAGTGTCAACCGCGTTCGTACGGCCGCCCCGTCTTTCCGTCCCGGCGTAAAGTTCATCGTCTGAGCAAACCGCCGAGCTTCCTCATCGAGCAACTCGTGCACGCCTTTGAGCACTACGACATTGGTGGGGTGTCCATCGGGCTCCACGACCATTTGAACGTACACGACCCCCTCAATCCCGGCTTCCCGCGCAGAATCGGGATACGTCAGCGGCCTGGAGGCGCAATCTTCCCTCTGAATTATCCTGGGCACCTCATCCACAATCGTGAATACCGTCGACGTTGTATGGCGTTGCGCGACAGCGGGCACCGAACTGACGAACAACAGAAGCCCGATCATGAACCCAACCCCGTGTGCGGCTCCGGTCACGCGGTTGAAAAAACAACCCTTCGGGGCTTCAATAACTAGAATCATCATCATGACGAGACGCAACGTAGGGTAATCACGGGCACTGCAACAAGATCTTGGGATGGGTAAAGACCCCGCCGAGACCGATCAAGAAGGGTCCCCATTCCGTCTGCGAATAAGATAGCCCGCAGGAAAACAATTCGCATGCTTCGATACCCCCGTATTTCAAATATAAATACACCAGAGAAGTAGATTTGTCTGCCGGGACAGTTTCTCTGGAACGAGCATCACTCGATCATCTTCTGTCATTGGGAGATGCACTACCCGCAGCCTCGACGAGTCGTGAGTGCGCGGTGGTTCGAATCAGTCATCGACGACGTCTACGACTGACTGCACCTCCGCCCACCAGCCGGCTCTCGACGTTCTGACCGACGCACCTGCCGTGCCACCCGACCCCGGCGACACGGCCTTTTTTAGATTCGCAGCCCACGCCCGATCTCGGTCCACCCTGCGGATCGAGGTCGTTTTGTTTTTGGGAAAATGGGGACACGTACGTCCACGGCGCTTCTTCTGCCGGCGCAGCCGCATCTGCAGGGCGCGTCCATCGATCACGCAATCCCTCGGCCGTCGTCCCTCCAGCCCCTCCAGCGCGGTCTGCGCACGAATCACGAACCGGCTCGCGAATCGCTCGACAGGTCCGCCCACCAGAGGCCTGACGCCACGATTGTTTTACCGGCTGGTATTACAGTAACAGCGATTACGATCACGAAGAGAATTACCCAGGGCAGCCGTGACGGGCTATTCCGCCCAATACGGCCCGCAACAGGACAGAGAGCGACCACTCTTCTAAATGACGGCACGTTCATATAGTCTCGGAACCGTCCTGCGCCCAAGGCATTATATCGCCCAAGAGTTATACAGTAAGTGCCACACGTCATTCCCTT
>JAAAOT010000101.1 GCA_009908725.1 Bacteroidota bacterium
GCGTGCCCAGGCCAACCCAGACCGGGCCGCAACGGCCCTTCCTCAGGCCGCATAATCCAACGATCTTGGCAGAACGCGTTTACACAACATTCGGGACTTGATCGTCTCCATCTACACTCAGGAATATATGTTGCGCTTATGTACAATTAAAAGTCATATAGGGGCTTATGCATTACATATCCCAGCCAGAAGTAGTAAGTTCGGGAACAGCTCATGCTATTCGACGCGATACGTATTGACGTGCCCGCTAGCAGTATTGCAAGAGAACGTTGGGCGGGTGAGTGCGGCGATGGCAAATGTCCTGGGATTAAACATATTTCGGACGCTCCGAACCCCGCGACAGGATCGGGTCGAGTAAAGTGGAGGGTACAGGGGCGTCAAAGAAGGGCTTGTAAGTGGATTCTATCAGGCGATCACAAAAGCCGATTCTGGAAGGTGTCAAAAACCGGTCGTTTGTTGACATCCGTGAAGACGATCAGTCGCGTTAGTTGTGCCGTATAATCCCGTTTCGAAAACGAGGGTTTTCGATACGTCCCAAGCAGGAATACTACACCCCGCTCCAGCAACGCTGAGGCGGGGCGGGCTCGTATCAAAACAGGTTTCAGAACCGACCGTCTCAATATGTGGAGGCCGGAATGGGTTTTGAGAGCGGCGGTTCTGTGCTTTTCCTTCCTAAGTTGTCTTGGCGTCATGTCCGTACCGCGCACAACCAGTTCTGCACAACCCGTTCTGCACAACCCGTTCTGCCGGACATCATCGTATATATCCATGGGTCAGCCGGACCCTACTGAAGACGATAGGCTACGGAAGACGATAGGCTACGGAAGACGATAGGCTACGGAAGACCATACGCTACTGAAGGAAAGCCTCCACCAGCCCGATGAATGTACCGGCGATCATGATGCTCGCGAGGATGCCCAGCAAAATGACCCCCGCTCCACGAACAAAGCCCCAGACCCAGGCCGTGAGGTGTTGCGCAGGTCGGTTCGCCCCGTCTGGCCGCCGCATCGCATCGGCAAAAGCATAGATGTAAAACCCAATCAAGACGTACAGGGTGACGCGGGCTCCATCCACGGGGATCTCTCCCATCAGGCGATCGACACCGCTTCGCACAGCAATCGAGGCGGTGTATGCCAGGGCAAGGTGCCCCATGGTGTAGGCGTTAAAGACGAGGTGCTCGGCAAACGTGTACCGGGAGCCGATACGCCCCAGCCCGGCAAGGACGGGGAGAAGGATCCCAAAAAAACCCGTAAAGCCATCGCTTAGGAAGGATGCGGCTTCGATGCTCTCGAAGACGCCCTGGTCGATCATCGCCTGCGCGGCGCCGTCGAAGAAGCCGGTTTGCCAGGCTGCGATTTGAAGGATCGCAAACGCAAAGAAGAAGTATTTCAGAGGATGCGCCCAGCGGCGCGTTTGCCCCGCCCAGTAGCAGCGAAGCAGCGTGCCCGGTCGCAGCGTCAGGTGCACGGCGGTCGGTATTACGCGGCGGCTAATGTCTGACACCTCTCGTGCGGTATCCCGGACCAAGCGGCGGGTTGTCAGGCGGCCGTCGCGCGCCTTTTGGCCGCACCGATTGCAGTAGCGGCCCCAATGGGTATGCCCGCAGGACATGCACGTGTGCGTCCAATCGGACGACGAACCCAAGGCAGGACGCGCAGCGGACGCCGAAGCGTGGGCTGCGTCCGTTGACGCACGAGGTGAGGCCGATCTGGCACGAGATGGAGCCGATGAGGCACCCGGTGAAGCCGATGTCTCGTTGTTGGACGACGGTTGAAGACGCGACGACATGGGCAAACGGTTGTCTGCTGAACTGATTCAGGCGTACTCTCCAGAAGCACGAAACATCGGGCCCTCGCACGCCCCCAATCGGGCCCTCGCACGTCCCCAGAGGCGGATCACGAAGAACGGTGCTGTAACACATACCCGCTTCCAAAACGTATTACGGCATAAACACGCGCGGGTCTCAGAATGGATGTGTACCGACTTCGTTCTTCAGAAGCCCGACAGCCCATGCAGATTTTCTTCGTGTCGCTTCTTCTTGCGGGAATTACCGCGATCGGGTGGAGCGCCTGGCATGCAGACACGACCCCCGCGCAAGGGGTGGCGGTCCGTGCCATTGTTCTCTCCGACTCATCGAGCGGTCGAGCCGCGTGCCTCTGCCGGGGCTCTGGCAGGCCGGGTTCTATTTCGTATCCGGGGCTGGAATCGGCCTCCTTGCCTACCACGGCGTGATTTCGTTCCTTGTAGGTGGGATGCGGATGGCACTGTGGTTCTGGTTTGAGCGCCAAATTCGCGACGATGTGGCGGCGTTTGTTGAGGAAATCCTCGACGATGAATCCCGTGCCACTGTGGACCGACCGCTTCTGTTGCTCTGTTTTTATTGCCAAACGTTTCTTCTCCCATGGACGATCTCCCCGAAAACCCGTTCAACCCGCTGCAATGGGTCGGTTTTGCTCTCCTCGTCGGTTTCTTCGCGTATCAGCCGGTGTACCCGTCGTTCAAGGCATGGATGGTCGAGCAGGGGCTCCCCCTTGAAGCGGCGGTTACATGTGGCATCGTCATCGGACTCGCCATGGCGATAAGCGGCGGAATCCTGCTGCTGCGCGAGGACGCGGCTCCGAACCGCCCATCGATGGGCCGCCACGCGTAGGGCCGCTGCACGTAGGTCTGCTACTCGCACGGCCGCTACTCGCACAGCCGTCACTTTAGGCTCCTGCACGTGAGAGCGGTGCAGGTACGGTCGCACCACGCAGCCGCTCCGAACACGCAGCCGCTCCAAAAGCGTTTCACCCTTCTCTTGTTGCATCTCCTGTCGTTTCCTCTTCTTTTTGCGCTAGGAAAGACGAGGGTGTGGCCCGGTTGTCCTCGCAAGCCGCATTTTCCTTTTTGAGGAACGATCGGCCCCGTGCTTCTTCCGTTGACGGTTCTGTGCTCCGATCTGTCTGTGCTCCGATCTGTCTGCGATCCACTCTGATGGAGGCGACCGGGATCTCGGGGACCATCCCGTATGGCGTCCGCGGGTGATACGGGGCAAGATCGTCTTGCCCCTGACTCGCTGACGCTCTTCTCACGCCACGCTTGCGGCCACGTCGGGGCTGGTGCCACGTCGGGGCCGGTGCCACGTTACGGCCAGTCTTCTTGCGTGGTCACCTGCGCTGCTCTCGGAGGGTTTCTCGTTGCTCTTCCCGAAAGGCCTCATAGGCACGCTGCTGCTCTGGCGTTAGATGAGATTGAATGGTCGCATCGGTCTCGCGCATCAGGCGTCGAAGGGAGCGAGCCAGCTTCCGCTTTTCGCGTCGACTCAGCGGCTCGTTCGCCGTTCGTGCCTGACGAAGAGACACGAGCTCTTCGGTCCGGCGCTCAATGATCGGGCGAATTGCCTCTGACTGCGCCTCGGTCAGCGCGAGCGTCGAGTTGAGGGCCACCATCTGCCGAGTGGCGAGAAACGAGGCCATCTTCTCGCGTTGGCGGGCTGTCCGTTTTTCGGTGGACGCTTCGTACGCCTGACCGTCTAAGAGCCGAGCGAGGAACTCGCCGTCATGCCACGTCGGATCGCGCCGGCCGAACCGAACGATCACCATCTCCCGCGAGGGGATGACGAACAGACGCTGGTTGTTCAGCCCGGCTGCCATGAGCAGATCACGAGGCCCGAGAGCGTAAATCATGCCGTCGGGTCCCTCGGCCGTCACGTCGGGGGGCGTGTAATCAAAAAAGGACGCCTCAGGGTCGACCGGCCGGTTGAGCCACGCCGACAAGCCGTAGCCGGGGGCGGCCTCTGTCGGCGTCGTCATCGGCGAAAACAACTCTTGGGAGATCACGACGGTGTCTTATAATTTAACGCACCGTCTCCCAGGATCATCCGTCCAAAGCGAAGCCAGTCGCGCGCTGTCATGCGTGCCCCAGCGCCCAGATTGACGTCTCCACCAGAACGGCTCCACGTCGGTGCCTCAGCGCCGATCGGCTCCAGAATGCGGCGGTTGAGATAGTCCTCCGGGGACTCTCCGTCGAGCTTGGTTTCGAGCACGGCCCCGAAGACCTGAAACGCTACCGGGCCGTACCGAAGGTCATCTCCGGGTGAATGGACGAGGGGCGCTTGTATCCCCTCGTCAAAGCTGGGGGCACCGCCGATCCCGGTCTCGACGCCGCTCGTGAGCTGGAGGAGCTGACGGAGCGTTACCTCGGACTTTTCCCGATCCTCGGCCCAGGACGGAATGGATGCCGCGACAGGTTCATCGAGAGACAGGAGTCCGTCCTCGGCGGCGGCCAGAGCCAGTGCGCCGGTAAACGTCTTCGTGCCGCTCGCGAGCATGTGCCGCTCGTCGGCTTCGAACCCGGCCGTGTAGTCCTCTACGACGAGCTCTCCCCGCTCCCACACCAGGAGGGCGTCCCCGGCTTTCGACGCTGCGTAGGACGCGGCCATGTCGTACCGGTCGCTCGGAGGGTCGGACGGGTCGGTGTGCGCCGGCGTCTCGGACACCGGATCCGATCCAGAACAGGCAGGGAGCACTCCCCAAATGAGGGAAGCGGCGATGAGTAGCACGACGTAGCGGCTTTGTGAAACAGACACGGAGATACACATCAGGGGCGTGTTGTCGTCGTGACCCCGAGAATGGACCGGGGAGGAGGAGAAGGTTTTTCGTACCGGCGGTTATCGACCCTGCACGATGCCGCAGGGCTCCAGAAATGGCGGCTATATCCCGCTGTAGGCGGTGATACCGGTGCGAGGTGAGCAGCAAACCGTCGACAATGCAGCGAATTAGGGGGAGAGGTTATCCCCGATCACGGTCACCCGGTTACGCGCTGCAGCGGTCCTCCGCGACGGCTGGATCGGTCTCCGGCCCGTCTGAAGCGGTGGCATTGAGCATCTTCAGGACGAACCGGCACGCCGCCTGATTCTCTTTGCTACGGGTCCAGGCGCCCTCGAAGGCTTGAATCTCCGATTTCGAAAGGTGCCAGGACAGACTCAACTCTTCCTCGAATACAAAGCCGACCGGGGTGATTTGAATCGCAGGATCCGTCTCGTTCCACAGCGCGCGGAGTTGCTCCAGTTGACTCGCGTTGCGGTCTAATTGCGCGGCTGATCGCATGCGAAGAAGCGTAAGGATGGGGCCGAGGAGGGCGTACGTCCCTCCGCTGTGAATCTCTGCCTCCCGCTCCTCCGCTACACTGGACCGCACCTGTACGAAAAGCACGTGCTTGATTCCCCGGTTGGAATCGAGAACATCATTTAGCACGTCGATCGCCGTCGCGACTCCGTGATTGTCGAAGTAGCCGCCGTCGCCGAGTCTGTAGGCCGTGGGCGCAGGGACGCCTTTCCGGACCCGCGGTCGTGCGAGCGGGCTGACGTACGGAAACGTGGCCGAGAGCCGGGCCGCCGTCGCGACGCGAAGGTCGTTCTCTGGATAAAGACCGGAAAACGTGTTGGCGTCGCCGACCGAGTCGACCGCCGCCAGCAGCATGCGGTCCCCCGTCTCAGCAATCGTCGCGTTGTGGATGTGAAACGGTCTCCAGGCGTTATCGTCGCGCCACCAGTCCCAGATTGTCGTGCTGTCGGTGGCGAGGCGCTGCGCCCATATTCGCTCAAGTGCGCGTCCCCGATCCCGGTTTCCACCGAAGGGGAGCCAGCGCCAGACGTCGCCATACACGAGGCCCCAGGCGGTGCCATAGAGACTGCTGCGCGTCGACTCGCGGCGAATGTGCGTCCGCGCACCTTCGCCTTCCCCGTACCGGTCTACGTAGTACATCGCGCCGACGCTGCCTCCGGAGACGGAACTGATGAGGAGCAGGGACCGACCGAACGCCCCGTCCGACGCCTCGTCAAGCCGGGTGAGGACCTCGGCCGTCCATCCGGCAGCACGAATACCGCCGCCGCTCGCCGTAACGACCGTCAGCACGGTGTCGTCCGGGTGATGCGTGCGCCACCGTTCGAAAACC
>JAAAOT010000057.1 GCA_009908725.1 Bacteroidota bacterium
GAGGGGGAGGCGATGGTGCAAGGGACGGTTCGCCTCCGTTCGCTATCGAACGACGAGCGTGACCATTACGCCGAGGACGGGGCCGTGCGGCCCGACAGCCTGGAAATTCAGATTGCAGCCGCCGGTATCGCGCTCGGCGCTCCGACGCCGTGATCCAGCGCCGCGGATTGACAGTGCCGGAATGATCGGTTTGCACCGTTAAAACGGAACATCCTTTGAATCCGTAACGAACCGGTGGAGCGTTAGACCGACTCTGTCGTACGTTACTATATCCCACCTTATCGACCCGGCTGGGGCATCGTCCCCGCACAACGAACCGACTGGACCGACTATGCCTACCGTAACCATCGACGGAACGACGTACGAGTACGAAGGGGAGCACAAGCTCCTCCAGTTCTGTCTGGATCAGGGCATCGAACTGCCGCATTTCTGTTACCACCCGGCGATGTCGATCCCGGCAAACTGCCGACAGTGCCTGGTCAAGGTCGGCATGCCGAAAAAGGACCGTGCGACCGGAGAGGTCGAAACGGACGAAAACGGCGACCCGGTGATCCAGTTCTTCCCCAAGATGCAGGCCAGCTGTACGGTGGACGTACAGGATGGCATGGTGGTCAAGACGCAGCGTGGAAGCGAGGAGGTGGAAGAGGCGCAGAAGGATACGCTGGAGTTTCTCCTGATCAACCACCCGCTCGATTGCCCCATCTGCGATCAGGCCGGGCACTGCCCGCTGCAGATTCAGGCGTATAAGTATGGTCCGGAAGGTTCACGCTTTGAATTCCGCAAGGTCCACAAGCCGAAGCGCGTGAAACTGGGGCCGCGCGTTACGCTTGATGCCGAGCGCTGCATCAATTGCACCCGTTGCACCCGCTTCACCGATGAGGTTTCGGGCTCGGGACAGCTCACGATCAATCAGCGCGGGGTCAAAAACTACCCGATCACGGCGCCGGGCGAGGAGTTCGACGACGCCTACTCGATGAACACGATCGATATCTGTCCCGTCGGAGCGCTTACGTCGACGGACTTCCGCTTTAAGGCGCGGATCTGGGAGATGAGCTCCACGCCGTCGATCGTGACCACGAATGCGACGGGGGCAAACTGCCACTACTGGGTGCGCGACAATCTCGTTCTTCGCATCACGCCGCGGCAGAACCTGAACGTCAACGAATACTGGCTGCCGGACGAAGACCGTCTCGTCTACGACCGCTTCAACGAACACCGCCCGGACGGCCCGGAGGTTCGCCGCGACGGTGAACTCGCCCCCGCCTCATGGACGCAGGCCTATGCGCGTGCAGCCGCCCTGCTCGGACAGGCCGATCCGGAGCGCACGCTTCTCCTCGGTTCCGCCAACGCGACCGTCGAGGACAACTATCTGCTTACGCAGCTTGCCGAGGCCCTGGGCGCCGACACGCCACAGTACATTCCGCACGTCGAAGAAGGAGCGGGCGACGGATGGCTCATCACCGATGACAAGACGCCGAATGCGCAGGGATGTGAGCGACTCGGCATGTCGGCCGTCGACCACGACCTGCTCGGCGCGCAGATCGCAAACGGCGACTACGACGTAATCTACGTGCTGGAAGACGATCCCGTTGCTGCCGGTCTCTGCACCGTCGATGATCTGGCGGACACGGACGTCGTTCTGCACTACTACAACACCGACAACGATACGCTGCCGGCATCGGATGTTGCCATCCCCGCGGCGATGGTGGTAGAAACCGTCGGGACCTACATCAACCAGAACGGCCGCGCTCAGCGTGTCCGCCCCGCGAAAGAGATCCAGGGCGTCAATCGCACGCTAATGATGGAGATGGGCAAGAGCCGCGAAGACGAGCACGGGACGCCGTTCGACCGGTGGCACAACGAAAGCAACCGGGTCAATTGCAAGCCCGGCTGGGAAAGCCTCCCCGCGATCGCGCGGCGCGTCGGGTCCTCGATGGATTACGAGAAGGGCCCGCAGCAGATCATGGACGAACTGCAGTCAAGTAACCCCGCCTTTAAAGGCGCGACGTACAAGGCGATGGGCCTCCAGGGCCTGCAGCTGGAAGACGTCGAGGCTGGACAGACGGCGTAACAAGTTCGAAGGTCGAAATTTGAAATGCGATGTGGCTCGTTGGTCACGACGCATGGCGGAATCCAGGCGCCTGTTGCCCCTTGGCAGCAGGCGCTTTTTTGTATCGACGTTCGTTCAATCCTGCGACCCATGCTTCGGAAAACATCCCGGGACCGTCACGCTTCCGAATTGCTTTCCCATGCGGCGACACGGACATTCTGTATCGCGTTTATCCCGACCGTTTGATTATGTCCCCCGTAATGTCAAAGCAGACGAAGTTTCTCCTCAACGAGTCCGAGCTGTCGACGCACTGGTACAACCTCAATGCCGATGCAGAGGCGCTGGGGTTGGATATGGGGCCCGTCCTCAATCCGAAAACGCACGAGCCGGTGACACCGGATGATCTGGCTCCGCTGTTTCCGGAGGCGTTGATCGAGCAGGAAATGGGAACGCAGCGGCACGTCGAGATTCCGGAGGCGGTTCGCGACGTGTATCGCCTCTGGCGACCCACGCCGCTGTACCGGGCGCACCGCTGGGAGAAGGAGCTGGATACGCCTGCCAAGATCTTCTACAAGTACGAGGGGACGAGTCCGACCGGCTCCCACAAGCCGAATACGTCGGTACCCCAGGCGTACTACAACAAGGAGGCCGGTGTGAAACGTCTTACCACGGAAACCGGCGCCGGGCAGTGGGGGAGCGCGCTGAGCTTCGCCACGCAGATGCTTGGCATCGAGTGTGAGGTGTACATGGTGAAGGTCAGCTACGAGCAGAAGCCGTATCGCCGGGTGATGATGCAGACCTGGGGGGCGTCGGTTACCCCGAGTCCGAGCGACCAGACCCAGGCCGGGCGCGACGTCTTGGCGCGTGACCCCGACACGACGGGGAGTCTCGGGATCGCCATCAGCGAGGCGGTGGAGAAGGCCGTCCAGGACCCCGACACCAAGTATGCACTGGGCAGCGTTCTCAATCACGTGCTGCTGCATCAGACCGTCATCGGACAGGAGGTTCTGAAGCAACTTGAGATGGCCGGGGCCGGCTGGCCGGACGTGCTGGTTGGTTGCACAGGCGGGGGAAGCAACTTTGCCGGGTTCGTGTATCCCTTTCTTGAGCAGCACGTGGACGGCCGGGACAAGCCGCGCATCGTCGCCGTCGAGCCGTCGGCAACACCGACGCTGACGAAGGGGCATTACGCGTACGACTACGGGGACACCGCCCGCATGACGCCGATGGTTCGCATGCACACCCTCGGGCATGAGTTCGTGCCGCCCCCCATCCACTCGGGCGGGCTCCGGTATCACGGCATGAGTCCACAGGTGAGTGCTCTGGTTCACTCCGGCGTTGTGGAGGCGACCAGTACGCCGCAGATGCCGATGTTTGATGCCTGTGAGCAGTTCGTACGCTGTGAGGGGATTCTCCCGGCACCGGAGGCGGGTCACGCCGTGTGGGGCGCTCGCCATGAAGCGTTGAAGGCAAAAGAAGTAGGCGAGGAGAAAACCATCGTGTTCAATCTCTGCGGGCACGGTCACTTCGACCTTGCCGCATACGAGGACTACCGGGAAGGACGCCTCGAGGATTACGAGTACCCCGAGGAAGAGGTCAACAAATCGCTTGCTGATCTGCCGTCGGTGTCCACGTAGCCGACCGGATCGATGCTCGGAATAAGACAGCGCCTGTTGCCCGCCCGGCAGCAGGCGCTGTTGCGTATCTGTTGTCCTGCGTCCCAGTGACCATTCCCCGTGCGGAATGTTCAGCAACCATTCTTGGAGCGAATGTTCAGTGACCATCCCTGAGGGGAATGTTCAGCAACCATTCCTGGGGAGAATGTTCGTTAACCAGGCAACGAGGGCGAGTTTGGTCCGTAGGTGTGATCACGAACAGCCGCGCAGGTCTGTGTCTCGAACCGCCCTCCCTGACTTTCTTCCCATATGATCGCCTACGTGTCCGGCACTCTCGTCGAGAAAAACACGGAGTCCGTCATCATCGACGTAAACGGGATCGGATATTTCGTTCACATCCCGACCTCGACGTATGACTCCCTCCCTACGACCGGGGAGGACGTCAAGCTTCACACGTATCACTACCTGCGAGAGGACTCGGAGGCGCTGTACGGCTTCGGGACGACGGCCGAGCAGGCGGTCTTCGAAACGATGCTCGGCGTGTCCCGGGTTGGGCCGAAGCTAGCGCTCTCCGCGCTCTCCGCGATGACACCGACCGAACTCCGAGATCATGTGGTCGAGGGCGACTCCAGCCGACTGACAGAAATCTCCGGCGTCGGACGGAAGACGGCAGATCGACTTATCGTGGAGCTTCGCGACCGGTTTGAGGATCTCGACGTGTTCGATGGAAGCGCTCCGCTGACCGGCGGATCGGAGGCACGTGCCAGCGCCCGTGCAGATGCGCTGGAGGCCCTGCGCGAGCTCGGTTTCAGCCGCGCGGATGCAGAACGCGCGATCCGTACTGTTCTGCGCGACGACCCGGCAGTCCAGTCGGCGGACGATCTGGTTCGGCGCGCCCTGCGGGAAGGGTCCTCCTGATGCTCCCCGTGCCTACATTTCGAGGGCGACGAAGGGGGCAATCGTGTAGTCTCCAAACCCGTCGTCGTACCGGAAGTGCGAGTCCATTCGCACGCCGACGAGAAGCGGGCGGAGATCAATCCCGTACTGAAGTCCTGCCAACAGTCCGCCGTAATCTGATCCAGTGTCTTCTCCGAGGTAGGTCCGGTAATACCTCCGATACATGACCCCACTGTTCAACCCGATGCGGTGCCGGGTACCCAGCGTGATCGGGTACTGAAATCGCAGATGGAAAATGTAGTGGGTCGAGTAGAACTGGCCGCCCGGGAGGAAAAGGTCATCCATCCGGTATCGGTCAGAGGTGTGTGCGATGCCGACCTGTCCACTGACCAGAAATCCTGTCGACAGGTGGCGACCGATCGCCACGGATACGATGTGTCCTGGCCCCGATACGTCGGCGTCAGGCGAAAAGAAACCGGCACTTCCTTCTACCTGCCACATACCCGGACTGCCGGGCTGAGCATACGTGTCCGACCGGGGCGTGAGCAGGAGGAGAATGAGTACGGCACAAGTGATGGACGGGATGCGCATGGCTGCATCAATTCGTGAGTTCGATGGGGTATGCGTTGGCGTAACGGTCGTCCAATCAGAGGGCGATGAACGTCTGCATGCCAAAGTGAAAAACGCTGGTGCCCTCGTCGTATGTGTATCCTTGCATATAGGCGCCCACGCGAAACGAGTGGGTAAGCCGCACGCCGTACATCGCGGTTACCATCGCGCCGGTGTCTACGGAGCGCGTTTCATCGTATATAACCCTGTCGTCGATGACGACACCATTTTGGATGCGTCGCTGCCATGCCAGGGCGCGTTTCTCCCACCGGGCTCGATTCGCCAGGCCAAGCCCGAAAGTCAATCGATGTCGCCGGAATTCGATGGGCGTGACATCGACACCGACCGTAAGGTCGATGTACGTGAGCCGAGCTCGCACAATTTTGACCGGATCAGACATCGACGAGAGATGCGACGAACGAATCTGTCCGTGTGCGCGAACCTGCGAGGCAATTGGCCGCTCGTACCCTAGATGGACCGAGGGGATGAGATAGTCGCCCTGTCCGACGATTCCCGTCGAGAATCCCGTCGTCACGTTGGCAGACGACTGTGCATAGATGTTCGACGGGACGAAAACGAGGATAAGTGCAGTCAGAGCAGCGATAAATGTACTTGCACGATATTCGAGCATGACAGTAAATGCACTAGTTGTGCACGGTTGTGTTAGTCATATCTCATGGATGGTTTACTTAATCTAAAAAGCACAATATATAAACGTTCGTTAA
>JAAAOT010000065.1 GCA_009908725.1 Bacteroidota bacterium
CTCGGCGATTCGGTCTCGAGTGGCGTCGTCGCCCTTCTTGACTTTCAGCCGGTCGACGAGCACGAGGAGACGATTTCGGCCGTAGTTGTTGACGTTGCTCGGCTCCGTGTCGTTCAGGTCCAGGATTTCAGGCCGCTCGCCCCGTTCCGCCTGCTTCTCTGTGGGAAGCAGCACGATGCGGAAGAAGCCCCGCTCACGAAGGCTCTTGAGTTCATCCCGAAGCGCGATTCCGGAGTGCTCCGGAACGGGGAAGCAGAGATAGAACCGAGCGCCGTCGGCGAGCTGTTCTTCCACCTCAAGGGCGACGCTGCGCGGGGTGTCCTTCGTGACCTTGCGTCCGCTGATCGGGGAATACGTCGTGCCGATTCGCGCGAAGAGAAGCCGGAGGTGATCATAGATCTCCGTCTGCGTTGCAACCGTCGACCGCGGGTTCTTACCGGTTGTTTTCTGTTCGATTGCTATGGCCGGGGCGAGTCCCGTGATGAGGTCCGCGTCCGGCTTGTCCATCCGCTCGAGAAACTGCCGGGCGTAGGCCGACAGGCTCTCCACGTAGCGGCGCTGCCCCTCGGCATAGATGGTGTTGAAGCAGAGGGACGACTTGCCGGACCCGGACGGCCCGGTAAAGACGATCAATTCGTTCCGGGGAAGGTCGAGGTCGACGTCCTTCAGGTTGTGCTGCCGCGCACCACGGATGACGATGCTGTGCTTGGCCGTATCGCGTGCCGAAACGGACGCGTTTGCGATAACGGGGTCTTGCGTGGGGGCGGTGTCGGTCGTCTGCGTCATCCGGAGCGGGCGGATGTTCGATTCGGGGGACGGAGGCGTCGCTTCAGAGCCGCTGAAGCCTACGCAACCCTGTACAACGACATCCCGCCCCGATTGATGCCGAACAGACGATGACGAAGTTCGAATGTCTGGTTAGAGACGAGTTCAGTGTTCAGGGTTCAACGTTCAGGGTTCAGCGTTCAGCGGCGTGAGGGTACGTCTCGGCTTCATCGGTGACAGATCATCCCCCACGATGGGTGACACTCAAAACCGCTTCTGCCCTCGTCCCGGACACCTTGCGAGCGCCCTGCTGGGCACGAGAGAGAGTAGCCTGAGCCGCTGACTGTTGGATGCCCGCGTCAGGCGACGTGTTGAATCTCGCCGTGAACGCCAGGTTGTGAACCTCTCCACGGTTCCGGCTCATCCCGATGGAGGCATGCACTAGACGTTATCTGTCCCTTGCCGCCGACGTAGAAACATGTTACCGATGTTGCCACAGCAACGTGTGACCCATGTCTCTGGCAGCACAGCGTTCGACACCCACCGCCCGAAAACCCAAACACTTAAACACTAAAAAACTCAAACACCTAAAAACCTACACACCTAAACACCTACACACTTAAAGACCCTTAGGACAGACTATCCACTCGGGCGATGAGGGCGCGAAGGGGTTCTCGGTTGCCGTGGAAGAGCTGAAACGTGAGGCCGCCGAGGTCGCCGTGCACCGTCTGGGCGTTGGCGAGGGAGCGAAACTCCTCGTCGCTGCAGTCGACCGTCACGATTTGCCCGCGGACCTCGAAGATCTGGCCTTTCGCCAGAGGAAAAGGGTCGTCCCAGATCAGCGAGTCCTGGTCGACGGTCAGAAGGACGGACGTCGACTCGATGCGAACCCGCCCGGCACCGGGATCGGCGCGGAAGTGGAGCGTGTAGGTCTGCGGAGAGCAGTTGGCCCCGCTGCAGCTGGCGGTGGCGTACATCTCGAAACGGGGCTTTGTGAGTCCGGAGAACCCGCTCACATCGCTCATCCGGACGTTCGACGACTCATAGGTCATCGTCCCGTCCTCGTAGTTGGTGTTTACGGACTGCGACGACCCGCAGGCCGACGCGCCGAACATCACGCAGAGGCCGAGGAGAAGGATGGAGACGACTCGAGTCATCGTGAGACGAGTATCTGGGTGGAAACGAAGTGGAATGTGTACGGAATCTATGAGGGCGGGTGTCGAACATCAACGAACACTCGATTCTGGCGATATGGTAGACAGGGATTTGAGCGAAAGGGGTGGGAACGGAAGGGAGGCAAACGGCTAAATCGACGTGTACGCCGCTCTGGATACTCTCCGAGCCGGTACTCACCAGAATGCCTTCTTCTCATCTCAATCCCATGCGCATGCTTTCGGTGCTGATGGCTTTTCTTTTGAGTGCCTGCACGACGGGCACTCCCTCTCCCGACACCGCGGCCGTTCCGGATGAAGACGTCGTCATGGAACGGGTGGAATCGGAAGAGGCGACATTCCGCGTCGTTCGGCTCGTGGACGACCTTGAGCATCCGTGGGCGCTCGCGTGGCTGCCCGACGGCCGGATGCTGATTACAGAACGACCCGGTCGCCTTCTGCTCGTGGACGGTGAGGCGATTGATGAGGTCTCCGGCCTGCCGTCGATTTCACCCGGCGGTCAGGGAGGGCTGATGGACGTGGCCCTCCATCCAAACTACGAATCGACCGGCTGGATCTACGTCACCTACGTGGCTGAGACGCAGGCCGGACGCGGAACCGTGGTCGCCCGGGCGAAGCTCGACGGCACCGCCCTGACCGGCCTCGAGGAATTGTATCGACAGAAACCGTTCGTTTCTGGCGGGCGCCACTTCGGTGCACGCATCGTCTTCCCGGGCGACGGGACGATTCTCTTCAGCATAGGAGATCGTGGGATGCGGGACCCCTCGCAGGATCTCGGCTCGTCGATCGGGACCGCGATTCGCCTTACGCTCGACGGCGACATCCCGGACGACAACCCGTTCATTGGCACCGACGGCGCGCTGCCGGAAGTCTACAGCTACGGCCATAGGAACATTCAGGGGATGATTGTGGACCCTTCGACGGGCAACATCTGGTCGCATGAGCACGGGCCGCGGGGAGGGGACGAGTTGAATCTGATGCGTCCGGCGGTCAACTACGGGTGGCCGGAGATCACCTACGGACGCGAGTACGCCACGAACCGGGAGATCGGCGGCTTTGAGCAGGAGGGGATGGAGCAGCCGGTGACCTACTGGGATCCATCCATTGCGCCGTCCGGTCTGGCGCTCTACGACGGGGATCAATTCCCGGGGTGGCGCGGCAACCTGTTCATCGGGGCTCTTGCGCATCAGAAGGTGCAGCGGGTGGTGCTCGACGGAGAAACCGTCACCCACCAGGAATCGCTCCTGGCCGACGACCTCGGTCGGGTCCGCGACGTGCGCACCGGGCCGGATGGCTACCTCTACGTTCTAACGGATGCGAGCGACGGCGCTCTATACCGCCTGGAGCCGGTGGAGTAGCCTGGCATAACCAGTCGGATATCGACGTCCAGCGGGCGATCTTCCTCGAGAAGGTCGCCCGCGTTTCGTTAGGCGACGTGTCGATCGTTTTGCCGACATGTTTGCACGACTCCGAGCCTGTAAACCACCTAGAAAGCTGTTGCAGTAATTGAAACGTGTTCTTTCGGCCTGCCGACTTTACCGCCGGGTCACACTGTACTTCTCGGTGTACGGTATATTCAAAATTGTGATTCGCATCCCATGCTATCTGTCTTTCGGCCGGCGCTCGCCGACAGGCGATGCGTTCGTCTGCGGTCTGGCCCCTCGCCGCACGGCGGTCTACTCCCACCCTGCTCACTTTCTTTTCCAATCGCTATGCTACAACGATTACAGATCGATTCGTTACGGTGCGTGCTGGCGACCATGGCTCTGGCCGTACTGATGCTGGCCGGCGCCGCGTTCCCCGCCGTTGCTCAGGACGCGCAGGTACAGATCATCCACAACTCCCCGGATCCGGCCGCAGCAACGGTTGACATTTATATCGAAGAAACGGACGGAACCCCCGTCACCGACGTTCAGAACGTCGATTTCCGAACGGCCACCGGATTTCTGATGCTGGCCCCGGGCACCTACAATGTATTTGTCGCCGGGCCGGAAAGTAGCGGTTCCGGGGATGCTGTCGCTGGTCCCGTCGAGATCACACTCGCAGCCAATACGAACTACACGGTCGTCGCGAACGGCGTCCTCAGTCCGGGTGACTTCAGCGACGGCGGTACCGGCAACTCGCTTGCCTTTACTCTCGACGTGGCTGCAGATGCGCGCCCGGTGGTGGATTCGCCGGACGGTGACGTCGAACTCCGGGCAGTCCACGGATCGCCGGACGCCCCGACCGTTGACGTCCTCGCCGGCGGCGCCGTGCTGGTTGATGACGCCTCCTACAACGGTATTACCGGCTACGTGGACGCAGGCGCAGGACCGGTCACGCTGGAGGTAACCCCTGGAAACGACAACAGTACAGTGGTCGCCTCCTTCGATGTGGACCTGACGGGTTTTGCGGATGAGCCCCTCACGGTCGTCGCCTCGGGCTTTCTCGATCCGGGCGCGCAGACGCCCTCGCCCGTCGCTCCGTTCACGCTGATCGCCGTCGATGCCGCGGGTAACGTCATCGACCTCGGTGCTGCACGGGCACAGATCATCCACAATGCGCCGGACCCCGGTGCGTCGAGCGTCGACATTTACATCGACGGTGAGCTTCCATCGGCGCTGGACGACTTCGCATTCCGAAGCGCTACGCCGTTCATCGACCTCGACTCGGGCGTCCGCACCATTGCCGTGGCGCCGAGCACGAGCAGCAGCGCGGGCGACGCACTGGCAACGTTTGATCTTCAGGTCGACGCCAACGCCTCCCTGGCTGTTATCGCAAGCGGCGTGATCGATCCGAGTGGGTTTGCACCGAATCCAGACGGAGAGGACATTGCGTTCGAGCTGTTAGTTCAAACGGGTGCCCAAGAGTCCGGGTCAAACGCGTCTGACGTGGATCTGCAGATCGTGCATGGTTCGCCAGATGCACCGACCGTGGATGCGATTGCTCGAAACGTGACAGTGCTGGCAGACGATGCGACGTACACAGATTCTACGCCTTACATCAGCGTGCCCGCGGCTGACTACATCGTCGATGTTACACCTGCAGATCGTAGTGACGTCGTAGCGTCTTTTGAAGCAGAACTGAGCTCGCTCGGAGGTGGCGCAGCTATCGCTCTTGCCTCTGGTTTTCTAGATCCAGGTGTCAATCAGACCGGTCCATCTTTTGGTTTGATCGCGGTACTGCCGGACGGTACAGTGCTTCCCTTACCATCAACGACACTGCCGCTCGTAATTAACGAAATCGACGCGGACGATAGCGGTACGGACGATGAGGAGTTTGTAGAGCTTTACAACGCCAGTTCGGAAGCTTCCGTGCAGCTGGATCCGTACATCCTGGTATTCTTCAATGGCAACTCACCGAATGACGTGTCTTACAACACGGTCGACCTTGTAGGCGTAGCGCTGCCTCCCGGCGGCTTTTTCGTGATCGGGAATGCGTCTGTCAATCCGGATATTACGATTCCGGACAACTCGGTTCAAAATGGAGCGGATGCTATCGGTCTGTATCGCGCCGAAGCCTCTGTATTTCCCGATGACACGGAGCCTACAATGATGGGCCTCGAGGACGCCTTCGTGTACGGGACCAGTGATGCTGAAGACTCGGACTTACTGGCCGCCCTCGGTGAGACGGTACAGTACGACGAGGATGAAAACGGAAACAAGGATACGGAGTCAATCCAGCGTTTTCCAGATGGATCGGAGAACATCGTTATTGTGACTCCGACACCAGCTAATCAGAACCTCCCCGTGGAGTTCGGCCCCTTCACGGCGTCGCTTGACGGCGACGATGTCATCCTGAACTGGACGACGTTCTCGGAGACGGCGAATGCCGGATTCGACGTGCAGCAGCGAAGCGGAGACGCGCCGTTCCGGACGGTCGGACAGGTCGAAGGACAGGGCACGACGCAGGAGCTCACGCGCTACACCTTCCGC
>JAAAOT010000379.1 GCA_009908725.1 Bacteroidota bacterium
CCGGCAGTGGTACCACAGCCATTACACCCATGAGGCAGATACGCCGACGGACCGGTTGTATTTTGCGATCGGCCTGCTGAATCGCCTCGGGGTCTCCCCCGGCGCGGTCGGGCGCCTCTTCGTCTACGGGCTCGACGTGGACTCCAATGCATACGCTCCGTTTCAGACCATCTTCGGTGTGGAACCGGAGACGCTGGATCCGCTGAGTGCGCTTCGTGCGGATCGGAGTCGATTCGGCACGTCCCTCGACGTCGGTGCCTACGCACCCTGTGTCGGGGCGCTCCTGTAGGGTCGATTCGTGCCATCGATTCGGTTCGGGCGCACGTCATCGTTTGACACATGGCGTGCGTTTGCTCCACCCCGTGCCCTGACATCTCCTCCGCTGCGTTCGTTCACGGGACTTCGCGGGCAGGACTGCCTCACCCACTGCTCCTACTGGAATCTGATTGAGTCGCCATGCGCATCATCGCCGGACGCTTTCGCGGACACGGTCTTTCGTCCCCGCCCGGGCACATGACCCGGCCGTCCACCGCGCGAACTCGTGAATCCCTCTTCGCTCTCGTCGACAGCCGCATCTACCTTGAGGGGGCCGAAGTGCTCGATATGTTTGCCGGAACCGGGGCGCTCGGACTCGAAGCGATCAGCCGGGGCGCCTCGCTCGTCACATTTGTCGAACAAGATGCCGAGGTCCTGGAGTTCGCCCGTCAGAATGCGGAAGAGCTGGGGGTGTCCGATCAGTGCATTTTCATACACGGGGATGCGCTGACGTACCTGCGACGCTACAACGGGCCGGAACTGGACCTCATCCTTGCCGATCCGCCATACGACCTTGAGGGGCTGCGGGAGATTCCCGACCTGGCCATCCCTCACCTTCACACCGACGGCGTGCTCACGCTCGAACACAGCTCCCACGACTGGTTCGACGAGCACCCCAACCAGATGACGAGCCGGAAGTACGGGCGGACCATCGTCACCATCTTCCGACCGCCTCTCCCGCCGAAGGACGAGGAGGAGGATGCCGCATCCGATGAGGCGGAGACGGACAGTGCAACACCGGACGGAGAAACGTCCGATGGGGCAACGCCGGACGGGGATGACCTGATTGCCGACGTGCTGGGCACGTCGTTCTCCGAGGACGAAGCGCCGGCTGCTCCAACCCCGGACGACGTCTCGGACCACGACGACACCGGCGGCGTCCAATCCGATGAAGAGGAAACGCCCGGCCCCTGACGCGGCCGCCATCGCCTTCCCACCGCCATCGTGCTCGTATGCCCGACCCCGTCGCCCTCTACCCTGGTACCTTCGACCCGTTCACCTTCGGGCATCGCGACATCCTGGAGCGTGCGCTTCGACTGTTCGACCGCGTTGAGGTTACCGTCGGCATCAACGCCGAAAAGAAGACGCTTTTCTCCACGCAGGAGCGGATCGACCTTATCCGCCAGTGCACCGTCGATCTGGACGGGGTCAGCGTCGCATCCCATGAGGGACTGATCGTGGACCGCGCCGAGGCCGTAGGCGCCCGGGCGCTCGTTCGCGGTCTCCGGCAGGTGAGCGACTTCGACTACGAGTTCCGGATGGCGTTTGCCAACCGCAAGCTCTACGATGAGGTGGAAACCGTTTTTCTGATGACCTCCGAGGAGTACGCGCTCATCAGCTCTTCGATGGTCCGTGACGCCCACCGCTGGGATGGCGACGTTTCGAAGTTCGTGCCCCTGCCTGTCGTCGCTGCTCTCGCGGAGAAAAAGGCAACTGCCGGTACGACCTGATCGGCGCGGGTCCGACGAGCCCTCGCCGGATGCCCGCCGCTAGAGGCGCCGGTGTGCCTCCGACTTTACGCGTCGTCGCCTATCCACTGATTTTACTTTTCCGACCGCCCATGCCGACCGACACGTCTTCCATTCGCTTCAACGACCGCGTGGCGGCCATGCAGCCGTCCGCCACCCTCGCGATGAAGTCGCGCGCGACCGAAATGCGGCGCAAGGGACACCCTGTGGTTGCGCTCAGCGCGGGAGAACCGGACTTCGACACGCCCCGCACGATTTCGGAGGCGGGCATCGAAGCGATCCGTTCCGGCTACACGCACTACACGGAAAACCCCGGCGGAATGGAGCTCCGCGAGGCGATCAGCAACAAGCTCGCCCGCGATAACGGCCTGCAGTACAAGCCGTCGCAGATTCTGTGTAGCAACGGAGCGAAGCAATCCATCGCTCTGGCGACGACCGTGCTCTGCGATGAAGGGGACGAGGTTCTCATTCCCGCACCATACTGGGTCAGCTACCCGGAAATGGCGCGGTTCGCAGGCGCCGAACCGGTCGTCGTGTCCGCCACCGTCGAAAATGAGTACCGCCTCACGCCCGAACAGCTCGACGAGGCCCTCACGGATCGAACGCGGCTCTTCATCCTCTGCTCGCCGTCGAACCCAACCGGGTCGGTGTACACCGAGGAGGAGCTCGAAGCGCTCGCAGAGGTGTTTCGGCAGTATCCGGACGTTTACGTGCTCGCTGACGAGATCTACGAATACGTCCTGTTCGACGACGCAGAGCACGTCTCGTTTGCGTCGCTGGACGGGATGTACGATCGCACGATCACCGTGAACGGCTTCTCGAAAGGGTTCGCTATGACCGGGTGGCGCCTCGGCTATCTGGCCGCTCCCGAGCCCATCACGACGGCGTGCGCGAAAGTCCAGGGACAGTTTACGTCTGCGCCGTGCAGCGTTTCTCAGAAAGCCGGAACGGCTGCCATGACCATGGACATGTCGCCGGTGTACCGGATGGTGGAAGCATTCCGGCAACGTCGGGACTACATGGTGGAACGTCTCCGGCAAATCGACGGGATCCGCTGTCCGATGCCGAAGGGCGCCTTCTACCTGTACCCCGATGTGTCGGCGTTTTTTGGTGCCACAACGCCGGGCGGCACGACGATCGACGACAGCAGTGATCTCTGCTTCTATCTTCTGGAAGAACAGCACGTAGCGCTGGTCCCTGGTACCGCCTTCGGTGCCTCGAACGGGCTCCGCATTTCCTATGCGTCGTCGATGGAAGACCTGGAGACGGCCATGGATCGCATCCAGGAGGGACTCGACCACCTTTCGGCCTGACGGACGCTGAGGGGAGAGGCGCCCCCGGGAACGAACTTCACCCACGGGCGGTGCATTCACGCTACAGCAGTGAGTGGGCGGCTGGTCGCGCATTTCCGGCCGGCCCGATGCCCTGCTCCATTGCGGTTGCGCTCTTCCCCAGACGAACGTCGTCGAACACGTGGATTCTGATTCTCAACGGCCTGAACGGTCCTCCTCCGATTCATCCGGCAACGGCACGTCCTCGGACGGAGCCGGTTCGGAGCGGGCCTCTGATGACGTCTGGCACACGGGGGATGCCAACCAGGGGTCGCGTGAGGGTCATGAGAAACGCTCTGGCTCGGCCCCGCAGCCGCAGGGGAACGGACGCGCCGGCGAGCAGCAGGGAGGAGGTCCTGCGCCGCCCGAGCGGATCACCGTGTCGGTGAAAGCCGGGGAGAACGGCCCCACCGCATCGGCGGCCCGCCCTCAGCAGAAGACCTATAAGGATCGCACGTGGCTTCACCTGCTGCTCTTTCTGCTTACGGTCGCCTCGACGGTCTACGTCGGCGGCATGTTCGCAGGGCGGGTCGAAGTCTACGAGGCGCAGGGCTACAGCTACATGCTGTGGGACGGCATCATGTATTCCTTTGCCCTACTGGGGGCACTGACGGTCCACGAGTTCGGGCATTACTTCGCTGCCCGGCATCATCGGATCAACACGTCGCTGCCGTACTACATTCCGCTTCCCGTCCTCCCGATCGGTACCCTCGGGGCCGTCATTCGCATCCGCGAACCGATCCCGAGTGAGCGCAAGCTGTTTGATATCGGTGTGGCCGGACCCCTCGCCGGGTTCGTCGTTGCCCTCGCGGCGATCCTGTACGGGTTCGTGACGCTTCCGCCGCCGGAGTACCTGCTCGACCTGGCGGGGCACGATGCGCTGAAAGAGCACATCCGCACGTTCGGCACGTTCCCGGACACGATGCCGGAGAGCGAAGGTGGAGAGGTGATCGTGCTGGGAGAAACGCTCCTGTTCTGGATCCTCTCGCAGTTCTTCGACCACGTCCCGCCGATGTACGAGCTCTACCATTACCCGGTGCTCTACGCCGGATGGCTCGGGCTCTTCTTCACGGCGCTCAACCTCCTTCCCGTCGGGCAGCTCGACGGGGGGCACATCCTCTACGCACTGTTCGGTGAAACGTGGCACCGGCGCCTCGCGCGCGGATTCGTGCTTCTGTTGCTGCTGTCGGGGAGCATCGGGTTCCTGCAATCTGCGCGACCGGAGCTCTACGGCATCTCCGAGTGGCTTGGGGACGCAACCTACTTCGTTCTCGCCGGCATCCTCTTCGTTTATCTGTACAAGACATTTAACGGAGACCACCGGTACATCGCAACGTCGATGCTGGCCGTGCTCGCCGGCGCTCACGCGGCAGTCTGGCTCGGGGAGCCCTACACGCACTTCGGGTACAGCGGATGGCTGGTCTGGACGGCGCTCATCGTCTTCTTCGTCCGGGTCGAACATCCTCCCGTCCGATACCGGGAACCGATCACACCCCGTCGGCGACTCCTGGGCTACATCAGCATCGCCATCTTCTTCCTGTGCTTCAGTTTCCGGCCAATCTATCTCGTATAAATTCGACGCCTGAATCCGGGGGCGTGGCGGTTTGATCCCCTCCGGTTAATCGCTATACTGTACGTCGGTGGACGCCAGAGTCGGTCCGTCTTCTGACGCGTCCCCTTATCGTAACCGCATTTCTCTCGTAACTGCACCTGTCGTGTTTGACCCTCCCGCACCGGTGACCATCCCGGCGGTCGTTGTCGCCGCGTTCCTCTTGTTCGCGGCATGCGATCAGGCGCCCGGTGCGTCGGACACGTCGCCGGAGTCGCCCGTCGTTGCCGATTTTGCGTACTCACCGGACGCGGTCAACCCCGACACGCTGAGCCCGGGTCGCGTGACCGACTCGACGCTCACGGTCGACCTGCGCCTCGTCACGGCCGTCACTGATGCCGATAGTGAGATCGAACGCGTCGTGTTTACGATCGAAGCGTCGTCCGCCCCGGGCTCTGCACTCGACGGCACGCTTCCCCTGTTGCCGGGCGAAACCGATCTGTACGGCTCCGCGATTGAATTGACGCTTCCCCGCGCGGATGCGGTCTACACTGTCCGCGTCTTCGCCGTCGACACCGACAGCCTAACCAGCAACGTCGGCCTCGGACAGGTCCGCGTTCGGCCGGGCACGTCGTAAACCGCCTGGTGCCGCGGCCGCTACGCACCTCTCCGCCCCGCCCCCCGATCCCCGTATTTTCGTCTCCTGCTTCGCTCCATGCGACTCCTTTCAAGCTTCCTTCTGGCGGCCCTCCTCGTCGGAGCGGCCGACGTACGCGCGCAGTCGGACCGCGACTCCTCGCCCTGGGAGAAGCAGGCAAAGCGGCTGTCCCCGATCGAGGGCGGGACGGTGATCAGCAACTTTATACAGATCATGGAGGCGGGCGGGGACTCCCTGTGGCACGGGCCGCTCTTGTCCGTGTACGTGGAGGATGCGCCGGAGGGCCAGCGTTTTCAGACGGCGGACGAACCGGTTTTGCTTGAGGATGACAATGTCGTCTTCGCGCTCGACGTCGTGAGCGACCCGTTTCCCGCGTCCACGATCTGGGCGGGGCTTGCGTTTGCGGGGACCGACGATCAGCCGACGGCCGGCGGGTTGCTCGTCTCGCGTGATGGCGGGACGTCGTTCTCGCTGCTGAACCCGCCTCTCGACGCACCCGCCGACTCCACGATCGGATAC
>JAAAOT010000370.1 GCA_009908725.1 Bacteroidota bacterium
CGTCGGCTACGGCGGCATGGAGTTCTTCTCGCGGGCATGGGCCTCGGTGAAACTCGCCTGGCGCACGCGCTCCTTCCGGAGCCTCCACATGGACACACCGATCGCCGTCGGTATCGGTGTTGGGTTCGGCGACAGTGCCTGGGCCACGATCAGCGGCACCGGCGACGTCTGGTTCGACTCCATCACCGTGCTGATCGCCGCCCTGCTGACGGCACGCTGGCTGCAACTCCGCAGTCGCCGCCTCGCCGGCGATGCCACGGACCGGCTGTTGTCGCTGATCCCCTCCATGGTCCGGCGCGTCACGGACTCCGGCGACACCGAAACGGTCCGCATCGACGACGTCTTCGTAAACGACGTGGTGCGCGTCCCCTCCGGCGAGGTCATTCCGGTGGACGGGCGCGTGGCAACCGGCGCGTCCACGATCAACAACGCGGTGCTGACCGGGGAAAGCCGTCCCGTCTCCGTCTCCGCCGGCGACGAAGTCACTGCCGGGGCGACCAACCTGAGCGCTCCGATCGACGTCCTCGTTCAGGCGTCCGGAACCGACACCCGCGTCGGCCAGCTCCTGGCATGGGTCCGCGATGCGTCCAGCGGAGATGCCCGCGTCGTGTCGCTGGCGGATCGCCTGACCGGCTACTTTGTTGCCGCAGTCGCGGTCCTGGCACTGTTCACGGCCGGGCTCTGGTGGTTCCTGGATCCGAGCCAGATGGCCGTCCACGTCGTCGCGCTGCTGGTGATCACGTGCCCGTGCGCCCTCGGGATGGCGACGCCCCTCGCCATGGCCGTCGCTGCGGGCAAGGCCGCCCGGGCGGGCATCTTTATCAAGAACGAGTCGGCCCTGCAGGTGCTGACGAGCGTCGACGCCGTCATCCTGGACAAGACCGGCACCCTTACGGAGGGGCGCCTGTCCCTCGTTGAGGTGGTAGGAGACGAGGACGCCGTCACCCTCGCCGCCGCACTCGAGGAAAGCAGCACCCACCCGATCGCCGACGCGCTCGTTCGCGACCGCGGCGTTTGCCCGGCGCCGGGAACCGCCCCGCCCACCGTGACCGACGTCGATACCACGCAGGGACAGGGCATTTCCGGACGTGTCGACGGGCACCACGTCGCCATCGGCCGGCCCGACTGGGTTCAGCGCGAGCACACGACGCTCGCAGGCGACGCCGCGGACGATGATCCGTTCTCGCGCTTCGCCCACGACGGCTACACACCGGTGGCAGTGGCTGTAGACGGGGATCTTCGCGCTGCCCTTGCCTTTGGCGATCGCATCCGTCCCAGCTCACGCGGCATCATCGAGCGCCTGACCGAGGCGGGGACCGACGTCTACCTGTGCTCCGGCGACCACCCCGACACCGTCCAGGCCGTCTCGCGTAAGCTCGGCCTCCCCGCCGATCGCGCCTCCGGACACGTTTCTCCCGAGGAGAAGCGGGAGCATGTCGACGCCCTCCGGGCGGACGGGCGCACGGTTATGATGGTCGGTGACGGCGTGAACGATGCCGCCGCCCTGCAGGCCGCGGACGTCGGAGTAGCTGTGGAAGGCGGATCGACCGCAAGCCTTGTCGCTGCCGACATTTTCCTGACGCGGGACGGACTCGACCCCGTGTCCGAGCTTCTGACCGGAGCCGACCACGTGATGCGCGTCATCCGGGGCAATCTCACGTTCTCGTTGAGCTATAACGTCCTCGGTGCCGCCGCAGCCATCGCCGGCCTCGTGGGTCCGCTCGTCGCAGCGATCGCCATGCCCATCAGCTCGCTGATCGTGGTGACCGCCTCCATCCTCCAGCGCTCCTTCCCGACGGAGAACGACGGCCGGTCCGACCCTGAAACGCCGTCTCCGCCCCGGCCCGACCGCGCGCCGACCGCGGCTGCTTCTAGCCGCACGGCCACGCCGGGTGCCGTTGCAACCCCTTCCTGAACGCGTCGCTCCACGACTGCACTCGATCCAGCCATGGTTGTATTCTACATTCTTACTCCCGTAGCCCTGATCCTCGCCGGTCTCGGCGTCGCCGCCTTCTTCTGGTCGGTGCGCACCGGTCAGTATGACGACGTTGAAACTCCGGCCATTCGCATCCTTCTTGAGGACGATGCGGACCATCCGGAATCCTGAGGCGCTGCCGCCACGCCTTCGCGCGACGCCCCCTGCCCTCCGACGTACCCTCTCCCCACAAACCGCGATTCTCCATGAACGACCCCGCCACCCAACGCGACGCTACGACTGCCACCAAACGGTCGGATATTGCGCAGCCCGTCACGCCCGTCGCCGGCACAGAAATCGAAGCCCGGACCGCAGAGTTTACGTGGACGTCCGTTTCCGACGCAACGGATTACCGGCTGCAGATTGGCCCGGAGGCGGATTTCACGAATCCGTACTTCGACGCAACGGTCGGCAAGACTACGACGCTCTCCGTCTACGACGTTGTGCCGGAGGACGGGTCCACGTGTTACTGGCGCGTGCAGGCCATCACCGACGAAGGCGTCACGCCATGGAGCGGCGTCGCTCACTTCATCGCCTCCCCCGATCCCGTCGTCGAGCAGGCGAACGAAACGGCACGCCAGGCAAACACGGCCAACGACACGCCCGTTCCGGCCCACCCGACAGAGAAAGCCCCGGTGGACGGCCACTCCGCCACGTTTGAGTGGACGCCCATGCCGAACACGAACGGGTATGAGGTTGAAATCGCGCCGACGAGCGACTTCGAAGAGCTCGTCGTCAACGTTCCCGTTCGCGACACGAACGTTCTCACGCTCTACGCCATGCTTCCGGAGAACGGGACAACCTTCGCGTGGCGCGTCCGCGGCGTCCGTCCGGATGGATCGCTCACCGAATGGTCATCCGCGGCGTCCTTCGTCGCCGCTACCGATCAGGATGTGATCGACTATGAAGCCGAACTGGAACGGAAAGCCGAAGAGGAAGCCGAGAAGGAGGCATTGAGGAAAGCGGAAACGTCGGCTGAGCGTGCGGAGGCCCGGTCCCCGGTGCTCACCGCACAGACGAGTGGTACATTCGCCTACACGGTTGCCTACCTCATCATCTTGACTTTTGCCGCTACTATATACCTGATTGCAAGTGTAGCCTGACGGAAACCCGTCGGACGACGCTCACCCACATTTCGAAATCCATGGGTGAGGTCCATGGGTGAGGTGACGGTTTCCTTCGAGAAGCCGTCGCTGAGGGCAGCACCGCGCCCGGTCAATCGGCACATCGCCGCGCTTGGCCGGGCGTTGGTGCGTCTACACGCGATTTCCTCGGGACTATTAACTGGGACGGGACGCGGCGACCCGGCGCCGTCAAATGAATGCTCGCTGTTGCATACATTGGGCCGTCGCCACCTTTCGACTCATTTCCCCCTTCCCCCCCTCGATGACGCTCTCGCCTTTCTCCCGCTCACAGCACATCCCGGCGCTGGTCCTCGGCCTCGTTCTTCTCATCTCCGGCTGCCAGCCGGGAGATCCAGAGCCGGCGAACACCTCCTCCCATCCCGCCGCCATCGCGATCGACGGTGCCTTCGGCGACTGGGATACGGTGCCGGAGCTGGCGCGTGACAGCGTGGGAGACGGTGCCTCGCTCGACCTCACCTCGCTCACCCTGGCGCACGACGACGCCTACCTGTTCGTGACGTTCGGACTAAACGCGCCAACGATCCTGCAGGAAAATAACGACCTCACGCTGGCGCTCGACCTGGATGGCGACGCATCCACCGGGAACACGGACGGCTTCGAGATCACATGGACGTTCGGGGAACGGTCCGGCACCTTCTACGGGGAAAACGACGAACGCCTCGGACATGCCGACCTCGGGTTCACCTCGCTCCCGACCGTCTCCAGCGAACGCTACGAGGTCGCACTAAACCGGTCGGCAGCCCCCGGCGGCCAGGAATGGCTGGCTACGGGAAGCACGGTCTGCGCTGCTATGATCGGCGGCGGCGACCGCGTCCCGGACGCCGGCAGAACCTGCTACTCGCTCGAAGCAGCATCGCCCAACCCGCACGACGAACCGGTCGATCTCGCGCGCGCCCCCGGGACGCAGGTCCGGCTCATGACGCACAACGTCCTGCGCGACACCATCTTTACGGACCCCGTTCGGGACGCGTATCAGCGGATCTACCGGGCCGTGGCGCCGGATGTCTACGCCCTGCAGGAGGTTTATGAACACGGGGCCGAGGAGACGCGACGCCGCGTGGCTGAACTGGCCGGCACCTCCGTCGGGGACTGGCACGCATCAAAGCTCGGCCTTGACCTCGTCGTCGTCAGCCGATTCCCCATCACGGCCGTACACACGATTCCCGGCTTCGAGAACTACGAGAGCGGTGCCTTCCTCCTCAACACCCGCGACGCGTTAGGCCATCCGATCGTGCTGGTGAACATGCATCCCCCCTGCTGCACGGGCGGCGACCCGGATGCCGACATGAAACGTCAGCAGGTTGCCGACGCCGTGGCCGCCTTCATCCGCGATACGCGATCCGGCGGCGGACCGCTCAACGTCTCCGACGAGACGCCGATCGTTGTCCTTGGCGACATGAATTTCGTCGGAGACGCTCAACAACCTCAGACCATGTTAACCGGCGCGATCCAGAACACGTCTGTCTTCGGACCTTCCGTGTCGACCACCCAGACGGACGCCCCGCTCGTCGACCTGAACCCGAGCCAGACCGGCTCGCCCTTCCACACGACCTGGGAAAACCCGGAAAGCTCATTTCCGCCTGGACGGCTGGACTACGCCTACCTTTCGAACGAGGCGGCCCCGGCGCTCAATGCCTACGTCCTGAACACCCGCCACCTACCGGACTCGGTCCGGGCCGCCACAAACCTGAAGCCTGGCGATACAGCGACAGCCAGCGATCACCTGCCCATCGTCGTGGATCTGGGAGCCGACGACTCCTGATCAGCGTGGCATCGCGCATCCGCCGGAATGCAGGGCACGTACGCGAGCACGGTTTCCGGGAAGGTGTCGGTCGCGAGGAGAAAGCCCTCCCCGAAGCGAACGACGCCTTCCCAGTTGCGTCCGGTCGTATCCGCCCGCGCGATCCAGATCGGCGGCGTCTCGGTGCGGCGGATCTCCGACCCGGTAACCTGGAGTTCGACGAGGCGCTCGACGGCGCCCCCGTTCCGGTGCGACCATCCAACGCCGTGCTCCACCGCCACCGAGTCCGTTGCCGGACTCAAGGCATCGATATCTCCCTCGTAAAGGTAGTTCGTGACCCAGAATCGCCCGGCGCTGTCCGCGCTTGTGGCATCGGTGAGGCGATACTCGAGTGACGGCATGGGCAGGAATGCGAGCAGCTGCAGGTCTTCCGTGAGGCGGACCGCTTCGGGTTCGGCGTTGACATTGGCGCCGTTGGCCTCGAACAGTGCGATCAGTTTGCCATCGTGATGCACCAGGGCCTCATACGCCATGTTTGGAATGGCTACGGGGACCGGGACCTCTTTCGTCTCGGAAAAAGAGAGGGCCGATCCGGTCCCTGCAGTCGTCGTGCCTTTGCCGACGTACGCACGCATCCCCGACCGGGCGCCGTCTTCACCGGTCGCCTCGACCGCTGCGAAGACGGTGCGACCCGCTACCGTCACCGCCTCAACGCCCTGATACCCGGGCGCATGCTTCAGGGACGTCGCATCGACCGGGATTGCTTCAGGCGTGATGCCGGCGGAGTCTCTGTCGCCTGAGGGCCGGGCGAGCGCGGCGACCAGGTCCGATCGATGAATGGCATAGACGACCGGCACGGTGTCGCCCTGGGCGTCTGGATACTGTGGAAGTAGCAGGAGACGATCGCCCCACCAGGCGAGCCCTGAAAGCTGTGCCGCTCGCCGACCGGCCGGACCGTTGATCGGGATGCGCTG
>JAAAOT010000180.1 GCA_009908725.1 Bacteroidota bacterium
GCTGGAGGATCTCGAGGGGCGCGACGACACGACGCTCGGGGCGGTCCGAAAGCGCCTGGGGACGACCGTGCCGATGGCCGTCGTTCGCCGGCTGGCGGCGGAGGGCATTCTGGAGGTTGAAACGGAGCTCCGTGACGCCCGGGTATCGGCGAAAACGGCGGTCCACGTCCGATTTGCGCCTGCCTTTCAGCATCCTTCCGCGGCAGCCGACCTCGTCGAGCAACTCCGCGGGTCGAAGCAAAAAGCGCTGGTTCGCGCGCTGGCCGGGTTTCGGGATGAAGGCACTCCCGAGCCGCTGCGTACGGATCTGCTCGAGCGGGCCGAGGCGGCGCACTCGTCCCTCAGCAGTCTGGTAGACAAGGGGATGGTGGAGACCGTCGAGAAAGAGGTCTTGCGGTCCCCGCTGGACGACCTGCCGGATCCCGGTCCGCCGCCCGATCACACGCTCCACGACTCGCAGCAGGAGGCGTACGACGCGATTGCCGGCGCCGTCCGTGAGAAGCAGTACGGCACCTTCCTGCTGCACGGCGTGACGGGAAGCGGCAAAACGGAGGTCTACATCGCCGCGCTGAAAGACGTCCTCAAGCAGGGGCGGACCGGCATCATCCTCGTCCCCGAGATCGCCCTGACGCCCCAGACGGTGCAGCGCTTTCGGTCCCACTTCGGCGACACCATCGCCGTGCTTCATTCCCAGATGAACATGGGGGAACGGTTCGACGCGTGGCGTCAGCTTCGCGACGGTGACCTGTCGATCGCCATCGGGCCGAGGTCGGCCATTCTCGCCCCGCTCGACAACCTCGGGCTGATCGTCGTGGACGAAGAGCACGAGTCGTCGTACAAGCAATTCGACCCGGCCCCGAGGTACCATGCGCGGGACGTCGCCGTCATGCGGGCCTACCTGAACGACGCCGTGTGCGTGCTGGGGAGCGCGACGCCGAGCCTGGAATCGGTCATGAACGCCGAGTGGGGTAAATACACGCGGCTCGACATGCCGGAGCGGGTGCCGGACTCGTCTGGTCGCTCCGCGGAGCTTCCGCAGGTGGAAATCGTGGACCTCACGCTGCAGAAGCGGAAGCACCAGCTCGAGGGCGCCCTCTCCGAGCCGCTCCGCGCGGCCATTCGCGCCCGCCTCGACCGGGGGGAGCAAACGATCCTCCTGCAGAACCGACGGGGGTTCGCGCCGGTGATCGAGTGTGATGACTGCGGGTGGGCCCCGCTCTGCCGCGACTGCTCGGTCACGATGACGCTTCACAAGACGCGGTCCGGCGGACGCATGCTGCAGTGCCACTACTGCGGTCGCACCCGGACGCCGGTGCAGACGTGCCCGGAGTGCAATTCCCGCGACCTCCACCAGATCGGCACCGGGACGCAGCGCGTCGAGGAGGAGCTGCACGACGTTTTCCCCGACGCCGAGGTGCTACGCATGGACCGCGACACCACCCGAAAGAAGCACGGGCACCACGCGATCCTGAGCCAGTTTCGGGCGGGGGCGGACGTTCTCCTCGGGACGCAGATGATCGCGAAAGGGCTGGACTTCAGCCGCGTCACACTCGTCGGCGTGGTCGACGCCGATGTGGGGTTGCTGCTTCCGGACTTCCGTGCGGAGGAGCGAACGTTTCAGCTGCTGACCCAGGTCGCAGGCCGTGCGGGCCGGAAGGACCTGCGGGGCGAAGTTATTCTCCAGACCCGCAATCCCGACCACGCCGCCCTGCAGTTTGCCCTGGACCACGACTTCGACGGGTTCGCCGCCTCGGAGCTTGAGGACCGGCGTGCCCTGGGGTATCCACCGTTCGGTCATCTCGCGACGGTCGAGTTTCGCGGGCCGAAGGAAGCGCGTGTCGAGCGCCTGGCCGACAACTGGACGGAGGTGCTGCGCGACCACAGTGCCTCCGATGTCCTCATCGGGGATCCGTCCCCGGCGTCCGTCAAGCGCGTCAAAAAGCAATTTCGTTACCGCACCGTCCTCAAGTCACGCCAGTCCCAGAAGTCGCTCCAGACGGCGCTCCGACGCACGGAGGAGTCATACGGCAGCGTCCCGAACGGGTACCACGTGTCGATCGATGTCGACGCCGTCGGGTTGCTCTGACGTGGGGATGTGTCTGGGTGTTAAAGTGTGAATGTGTGAAGGTGTGAGGGGTAAAATCTGTGTGTAGGTTTGTATGTCTGTTTTTTTGGGTAATGCGGGTGGGGAAATGTGAAGGGGAGAAAGGGTGAGGGGGCGCCGTCTCGACGCTTCATGCCAACATCCGGCGTTACGAACACCGTCGTAGTCCCCCGGCCTTGCGCGATCCGGCGAATCAGGCGGTGAAGCGAGGGCGCGAGTGAAAGGCTAAAGGCGAAAGGCGAAGGGCGAGTGTGAAATGCGAAGGGCGAAGGGCGAGTGTGAAGTGCGAAAGGCGAAGTGCGAAAGGCGAAGTGCGAAGTGCTTCCTGCCCGAGGACATCAGCCAGAATCAGAAGCCAGAACCCAAGAACAGAACCAGAGAACAGACCGCAAGGGCCCGGCGGGCCCGAACGTCCCACCCGGAGGCTCGTACCTTGAACTCAACCGCTCCGGTCGGTACACTAACGAACCCGTTGGTGGCGCTGTCCGGGCCGCCCCTTTTCTCCTCGCCTCTCCACGACTCAGGCTCTGTCGCACATGACCACCACCACGCGCTCCATCACCATGCAACGGGTCGTCGTGACCGGTCTCGGCGCTGTCACCCCGATCGGTCTGACGACGGACGAGTTCTGGGACGGACTGCTTTCTGGAACGAGCGGCGCGGGCCCGATCACGAAGTTCGACACGGAGGGGCATAAGACGAAGATCGCGTGCGAGCTGACGGACTTCGACCCGGAGCCGTACATGGACGCCAAGCAGGCACGCCGGCAAGACCTGTTCAGCCAGTACGCACTGGCGGCGACCGCGCAGGCGTTTGATGACGCGCAGCTCGACACGTCGGAGCTGGAGGAGGCGCAGCGGGACCGCATCGGTGCCATCTTCGGGACGGGCGTCGGCGGGTCCAACCTGTTTATCGATCAGGTGCGCACGCTCGACGAGCACGGCCCGCGGCGCATCTCGCCCTTCTTTGTGCCGATGATGATCACGAATATGGCGCCGGGCCTGATCGCGATGGAGCACGGCCTGCGCGGCCCGAACCACGCGGTTGTGAGCGCCTGCGCGACGGGCAACGACGCCATCAGCGATGCGCTCCTGCTCCTTCGACAGGGGCACGCGGATGCCATGCTGGTCGGCGGCACGGAAGCGTCGATCAACGAACTGTGCGTCGGCGGCTTCGCGTCGATGCGGGCGCTGTCCACGCGCAACGATGATCCGGAGAGCGCGTCCCGTCCGTTCGACAAAGACCGGGACGGATTCGTCGCAGCAGAAGGCGCCGGCGCTCTCGTGCTCGAAACGCTCGAGCACGCCCTCGATCGCGGCGCCCCGATCTACGCCGAGGTGTCGGGTGTCGGCAAATCGAACGACGCCTATCACTACGCGGCTCCGGACCCCGACGGCCGGGGCGCGGTGCTCGCTATGCGTGCGGCGCTGAGGGATGCGGACACCGAGCCGGAGGCGGTCGACCATGTCAATATGCACGCCACGTCGACCCCGATGGGCGACACCATCGAGTCGAACGCAATGAAGACCGTCTTCGGGGATCACGCCTACAACCTCAGCCTCTCGGCAACGAAAAGCATGACCGGTCACCTCCTCGGCGCGGCTGGTGCGGTCGAAGCGATCGCTGCGGTGCTCGCCATCCGGAACGGGATCGTGCCGCCGACGATCAATACGGAGAATCTCGACGAGGGCTGCGACCTCGATTACACGCTCGGAGAGGCCAAGGAACGCCCGGTTCGCGTCGCGCTCAACAACGCCTTTGGCTTTGGCGGACACAACACGACGATCGCGTTCTCCGAGTTTGCGGAATAACGCGGTGGCTCCTCCTCAACCGGTGCCTTTCCTCCTTCCCCCGCCACCGCTACCCCAATGAGTGACGCGAACGATAGGACCCGTCCCGCGGCTCAGGCTGCCGCCCGCGCCGATCTTCCCGACAAGCCGATCCCCGACTCTATGGGAGGTGCTGCCGAACTTCTCGACATCGAGATTGTCGAGATGTCCGACGAAAAAGTGGTCGCGACGATGCCGGTTACCCCCAAGCACCACCAGCCCTTCGGCGTCCTTCACGGCGGCGTGAGTGTGGTTCTGGCGGAGAGCGTCGCAAGTGTCGGTGCCTACCTCGCTGCCCCGGACGGGTTCGTCGCCATGGGGATCGAGATCAACGCCAACCACATCCGTGCTGTGCGGGAGGGAACCGTGACCGCCGTCGCCACGCCCGTCCATCGGGGGCGCTCCACGCAAGTCTGGCAGGTCGAGATCACCGGCGAGAATGACAAGCTGATCTGCGTCAGCCGCTGCACCCTCGCGATCGTGAAGAAGGGGTGAGGGGAATTGGGAATGCGGAATGCGGAATGCGGAATGGGGAGTGGGAATGGTGAATGTTGACGTTTTAGCGGCTGCGGGCGATATGTCGTTCGTATTCTTGCGTGGGGCGCAGGTCGTCGGTTGTGGGTCGTGGGTCGGACCTTCTACCGCGCGCACTGGCTCACCCTGATCTCCCGAACCTCACACCCCAAACCCCACACCCCAAACCCCACATCCCGTCCCCTCATGGCTGCGCTTCCCGGCATTCACCACATCACCGCCATCTCCGGACCGGCGCAGGAGACGCTTGACACCTATGCCGGCGTCCTCGGGCTGCGGCTGGTCAAGACGACGGTCAACTTCGACGACCCGGGCACCCATCACCTCTACTTTGGCGATCGGACCGGCCGTCCCGGCACGATCCTGACCTTTTTCCCCTGGGCGAATGCCGTACCCGGGCAGCAGGGAGCCGGCATGGCATCTGCCACCTCGTTCCTCGCGCCCGCCGGTTCCCTCGACGCGTGGCAGAAGCGCCTGACGGAGGCCGGCCTGACCGTTGGCGAGCGCACGGAGCGCTTCGACACGGAGGTGCTCACCGCAACGGCCCCGGATGGGCTCCCCCTCGAAATCGTCGCCACCGACGAGGCGGCCTCGATCGATGCGAGCGGTACAGCCGAGCCGTGGATCGACGGGGACGTGCCGGCCGAGTACGCGATCCGCGGCTTCTATGGCGCGACGCTGCCCGCCGTGGACGCGCCCGCCACGGAGGAGCTGTTCGTCGATGTGTTCGGCTGGGAGCGCGAAGCCGCCACGGACGACCGCATTCGCCTGCGCGCCCCGCAGGGCGACGCCACCACGCCCGGGACCGTCATCGATCTTCAGAAGAAGCCCTCTCTCTCGGCCGGCCGCATGGGGAAGGGGACCGTGCACCACGTCGCGTTTCGGGCTCAGAGTGACGAAGAGCAGGTGCGATGGCAGGAGCAGCTCCGCGCTGGACGTCCGGCGTGTTGTTCGAAATTGCAACCGACGCCCCAGGCTTTTTGCACGACGAGTCGGAAAAAACCCTCGGGACAGCGTTGAAACTGCCCTCCTGGTTCGAATCCCGCCGCGACGAAATCGAGCACGCGCTGCCCAACCTGCAGCGCCCTGCCACAGGATAATCGCTAACATATACGCCGTGCGCAGGGGAATGATGATCGTCGTGATTTGTAGGTAGAGTGTCGGATTCTCTCCGCGCGCATCGACTCCCTCTCCCCCTCTTGTATCTTCGATCATAGCATGAGATCATGACTTTGGAGGCGGTAGCTCGTACCCCTCTAGGTCCTTTCGAAGGGTCTGTCCCGGAAAGAGAC
>JAAAOT010000055.1 GCA_009908725.1 Bacteroidota bacterium
CAGGACGCCCACGCGCAGGTGAAGATCGGTCCGCGCGCTGTCCTCTCTGTTGGTGACATCTCCGATGCCGGTGGCGACTTCGGAATCGGCGCCGACGTCCGTTTCCTCTTAGGGGACCTGCCGGTTACGTTTAACGGCGCCTTCGATTACTACTTCACGGACGACGTTCCCGATGGCACCGGCGGCAGCGTGAGCCCGACCATCTTCACAGTCGACTTCAACGCCCTGTACATGTTCGGTGTCGACAACCAGGCATTCACCCCGTATGCCGGCGGTGGCCTCGGCATCACGCGGTACAGTCTTGATCAGGATACACAGTTTGGAAGCTTCAGCGCGAGCACGACGGAAGTGAACCTCAACATCGTGGGCGGTGCCGAATTCCCGCTTGAGCAGTTCACGCCGTTCGTTCAGGCCCAGTTCGGTGTCGGCGGTGACTTCGACCGCTTCAACATTGCGGGCGGCCTGCTCTTCAACCTGTAGTCTGGCCCGATATGTCGCCGTCGTGCGCATCATCGCACGCGGTCCGGCATTGCAGCATGATCCGCTCGCGGCTCCGACGTGGAGTCGCGGGCGTTTTTTGTGAGCCGTATAGCATGGATTGGTGCGTAACGGCGGCTCCCACCGGTCTACGTATGATCGCGGCGCCGGGACGGGTACCGTTCCCCCTGCCGCGTTCAATGACTTTCTCTACGATCCATGTGGACTCATGACTCAACAGTTCTCCTTCACCACGGTGCTCTTCGCACTGCTGCTCTTTTCAGGCTTCGCGTTTCAGCCATCCACTCACACTGCCTCCTCCGATGCGACCGCAAGGCAGTCGGATGAACCGGTCGCATGGGCGCTGGACAAAGCGCATAGCGAAGTTCGATTTCGTGTGCGTCACCTTGCGATCAGTAGCGTGACCGGGTTTTTCAGAGACTTTGACGCCTCCGTTGCGATGACTCCCGGCGACCTCTCGTCCTTATCCGCGTCGGCGACCGCGAAGACTCGCAGTGTCGACACGGGCAATACCGACCGGGACGATCACCTCCGGTCGCCCGACTTCTTCGATTCGGAGAAATTTCCGGAGATGACGTTCGAGAGTACCGGCGTAAGCGACATCGATGGCGATCGGTTCACCCTGAATGGTCAGTTGACCATCCGCGACGTGACGCGGACCGTGTCGTTCGATGGGACGCTGATCGGAACGGCGGTCGGCCCGAAGGGAAAACAGCGTGCCGCTATTGCTGCAGAGACGGTCATCAACCGAAAAGACTTTGGCCTTACCTGGAATAAGTTGACCGAAGCCGGTGGTGTCATTGTAGGGGACGACGTAACCATCGAACTGGACGTCCAGCTGGTCCGGGCCGACGCGTAAGGGATGTCGGACAGGTGCCGATCGACCATGGGGGCATAAACAACGCCGGGACGTCGCCTTCCGGCTGCGTCCCGGCGCATACATTCGTCACCGCATCTGTCTTTTCCCGGTGATACCGTAAATCGGCTGCCTCAGCCTGACTGACCGGTCGGGGCGAGGTAGGCGATGGTCGCGCCCCAGGAACTGGCGTCCTTGGCGGTCTCGTAGCGCGTGACCGACTCGGTCCGGTCGAGGATGGCACGCACGCTTCGGCGCAACTGCCCCGTCCCCTTCCCGTGAATGATGCGAACGCGTAGAATGCCCTTTTCGCGGCACACGCGCAGGTACTCGGGTACCAGTTCGCCGATGTCCGACGGCTCGAACACGTGCAGGTCCAGCACGCCGTCGATCGGGTATTCCTGTTCGCCCGTGGCGGGGTCGTCGGTCATTTTCCGATCGGAAAAAGGTTATTCACGCGGCGACGGCGGGCTCATCGGGAGGTCAAAGTGCTCCGCGACGTCGTAATAGTTCTGCCAGTCAACCTCGGGGTAGGCGTTTTCGAGCGCCTGCAGCTGCGTCATAGACGTCGACTTGGCCGCTGCGGCCGCAGAGGAGAACGGATCGCCCTCCAGCACGACGACACGGACATCGCGATCCACCGCAAAGTCGAGCGCGAACGGTGCGGACCCTTCGTAGAAGATCTGGACGAGGTTGACGTCAATGGCATACCCGAACGTGAGCGTGTAATCCACGGCGTCGACGTCTTGCGACTCCTCACCATACGTGTACGGCATCGCCGTGAGCGTATTGTTGCTCTCAAAATAGTAGCACATCACGATGCCATTCGTGAGGACGTTCGAGGTAATCCGGCGCGTCGTAATTTGAGAACAGGACGAGCCCGTCCGGCCCCACCTGCGCCGTTTCGGTGTCGAAGATCACGTCGAAGCTCGTCACCGCCGCTCCGGGTGGTCCCTCCGGGCCGGGCGGTCCGGGTGGTCCGGGTTGTCCTGGCGGTCCGGCCGGACCCTCGTCGCAGCCGGTCAGCAGAATCAGAAACGCAAATAAGGAGGCAAACAGAGAGAGTCGCATGCGAGAGACCATGGCGGGGAGAGGTTGCGGGGAGGATGCCGGGAAGCCGTACCGAGTGCCTCGAACGAGACGGACCGCAAACGTCTGCGAATCCGCCGATTCGTTCGTAATTATAGACGCGGCTACGCACCGGATCGTAACGCCCGTTCGGCCGGGAATTACGGTTTCTGACGCGACGCCTCGGCTTCCTCGCCGTAGATTTTGACGACCACGTTGCCGTCGGTGTCGACGTAGCCCCGGTACATCCCGGGCGTATTAAACGGCATCGAGATATTTCCCTCGCGGTCGAGGGCGATCACGCCGCCGGAGCCACCCTCCCCGATGGAGGGCAGTTCGTCCATGACGACCGCCTCGGCAGCGTCCTGCAGCGATTCCCCGCCGTACCGCATCCGGGCTGCGATGTCGTGGGCGACCACCCCACGCATGAAGTACTCGCCGTGTCCGGTCGCCGACACACCGCACGTCTCATTGTGTGCGTAGGTCCCGGCACCGATGATGGGCGAATCACCCACGCGCCCCCAGCGCTTATTCGTCATGCCACCGGTAGACGTCCCGGCAGAGATGGTACCCTCCCGGTCCAGCGCCACAGCGCCGACCGTCCCGAATTTGCTGATGTCGGGCGTGCCCGCGTCACCCGTCGTGCCATCCCCCGAGCCGCCGCCGTCGGACGGATCGGCCCCGTCTTGACCCGGCTCGTCCAGCTCGGTTTGCTCACGCGAGAGCGCATCCCGGAGCTGTTGCCGTCGCCGTTCGGTGTAGAAATATTCGTTCGCAACCGGCTCGAAGCCCTGCGACTGTGCAAAAGCCTCCGCCCCCTCGCCGGACATCATGACGTGTCGCGAGTGATCCAGGATCGCTCGCGCGAGGCGAATCGGATTCTTGACGGTTGAGACCCCGGTCAGGCCGCCGGCACTACGGGTGCCGCCATGCATGATAGACGCGTCATGCTCCACGGTCCCGTCGTGAGTAAAGACAGCGCCCCGGCCGGCGTTGAAAAGGGGCGAGTCCTCCAGAATCACAAGCGTTTCGACGACCGCGTCCAGGCTGCTGCCTCCATTTTCGAGCACCGCGTATCCGGCGTCGAGCGCGGAGCCAAGTGCCTCACGGATCGCCGCTTCCTTTTCATCGGTCATGTTTTCGGGGAGGATCGTTCCCGCCCCGCCATGGACGACAATAGCGATCGGCGCATCCGTGTCCATCATCGTTTCCGTGGTCCGGGCGTCTTGAGCAGATGACGACGGCGCGGTGGCGGTAAGAAGTCCTATCGTCGCCAGAAGAGCAATACAGAAAGCACGCACAGATGAAATCATCGTGAAGGGAAGTCGACAGGTTCGATGGATAAGCGAGCGCGTGTAACGTACGACAGCGCGTCAGGAATCGCGAAACGGGTGTGTCGCGGGACTTTTTCCCGTCATATCGACGGTACAGAAGGGAGGTGCGGACGACTGCACGACGGATTGGCAGGACAATCGGTTGATTTCACAACCATTTCCGGCGGGAAGGCCCATCGATTCCGGGCTGGACTGTATTTTGCAGCACAATAATGAGCGCAGGACGGACGTTCGGGAACATGTGTCCGAATGCCTGATTCGTAACAAATTGTGTTTGCGTTTCGGGTGGATGTCGAGCAGATTAGTACATCCGGTCATAGGTTAACGACCATCAGACTTTCTAGCAGCAACACAGCGTACGGTATACATGGCGAAGGACAAAGCGGAAATCGTTACCCAGAAAACCCAGGACAAGTCGGCGTTCAGCCAGTACGAGGCCCTGCAGGAAATGAGCGACGAGGATCTTATGTCGCAGTTCCAGGCCGGTACGGTGGAAGCCTTCAACATCCTGGTTGAGCGGTACTCGGACCGCCTGATGCAGTACCTGTATCGTTTCCTTGGTGACATGAAACGGTGCGAGGATCTACTGCAGGAGACGTTCCTCCGGGTACACCGAAATCGGCATTCCTACCGCCGGATTGCCAAGTTTTCCACGTGGCTCTACACCATTGCTGGAAACCTGGCGCGGTCGGAGTATCGCAAGCGGAAGCGCCGCCGGATGCAGTCCATCCAGTCGGTCAACCGCGACAATGAGGAGTATGAAATGGAAATCCCGGATGAGTCGTTCTCCCCGGACAAGCACGCGGAGAGCACCATTCAGGACCACTACATCCAGGAGGCGATGAACGAGATCCCGCCGGCCTTCCGCGAAGTCGTGGTGCTGCGTGACATCCAGCAGCTCGCCTACGACGAGATTGCGGAAATTACGGGACTCCCGATGGGCACGGTCAAGAGCCGCATCAACCGCGGCCGGACGAAGCTTCAGGCCCTGCTCAAGGATGTGTATCCGTTCGAGACGGAATCCTGACGCCGGGACGTACCCGACCGGAGTACCGTTCTTCGCCGAACGACGCTCGACGCCGGATCCCACAGGGGTCCGGCGTTTTTTATTGCCGCGGATGAGGTTTCGAGGAGTTGAGGAGTTGATGGCATCCTCTCCGACGGCGCATGGCGTACCTCAAGCAAGGCTGCCGAGGTCCACGTCGACGGCATCAAGGTGGGATGAGACCTCCCGCGCGAAGTGCGGATGGCAGGTGAAGAAGAAAATCTGCCGTCGCTCGGCCATCTGCGCGAGTACGTCCAGCGCGCCGCGGCGACGTTCCTGATCCCAGTTGACGAAGACCTCGTCCAGGAACAGGGGCAACGGGTCCCGTCCGTCGTCGAGGTGGTCGACAATAGCCAGGCGAATCGCGAGATACATCTGGTCGAGCGTTCCCTGACTCAGCGGAGGGGCCACGGTTACCGGCATCGTGCCGTTGGCAGCATACGTGACCAGGCGCTGACCGTCATCCTGCAATTCCAGCCGCTCGTACCGGCCGCGCGTCACGGTTGATACGATCGCCGATGCGCGCCGGATCACGTCCGGTTGGTGTTTCTGGCGAAAGTCTGCGTCCGCCTTTCGAATAATGCCGGCGAGGAGCATCAGGCGGTCCCGCTCGCGCCGAACCTCTGCCAGCCGCCGGTCAACCTCGGCCTGTTCGCTTTCGATCTCAGCCACGGTGGGCTCTTCCAGCAGGTGGGCAAGGTCCTTTCGAAGCCCCTCCCGCTCGACGGTCTTCTCCTGCAGATCCGTCGTGATCTCGTCCAGGCGCTGCGACATCCGGGCACGCTCCTCATCGGAGAATGTCCACTCGTCTTCCTCATCGAGGGCTTCGATTTCATCCCGGCGCTCTTCCCAGTCGGGGTACTCGCTGTGCAGCGTGTCACGCGTCATCTCCGCACGGTCGCGAGCGTTGCGACGCTTCTGCAGGATCTCGATGCCGCGATCGAGGCGCTCTT
>JAAAOT010000282.1 GCA_009908725.1 Bacteroidota bacterium
GGAGACCCTGGAAGTAGAGAGCAATCCACTTCTGCTCTCCGAGCGCCTGGTAGTAATCGCTGCCTGCATCGCTCCGGACGGCATTGACGTAAGCATCCGCCTGGGACGACTGATCGTCTACGTCCCACCAGCGCATGGAGGCGCGCATCGCGTCTTCGAGCAGATTCACCGGGTCTCCGGAAATCAACCCTTTCTCCGCTGCTTCAGCGCGAATGAAGAGCACTTCGTCATAGTTCATCCACATGGCCATCGCGTCCGCTTTCACGAGACGCTCGCCCGGACGGGAGAAGTATTCCGACGGGAACGAACTGTACAACGACTGCGCGTCAGCCTGCTGGAGGCCGAACGGGAATCCCCGGTACGTCTCATCGTTCGTTTCGGTGAAGTAGGTCGCCATGCGCGGGTCATTCGTGCCGTACTGCATCATGGCATTCACGAACCGGTCGGCCGCATCGAAGTCATCACGGCCCGCGACGAAACGGTTCTCGTAGATGTCGGAGCGGTGCTCGGCGCTGTTCTGGAAGCGAAAGAATGCATTGTCGTCATTGCTCTGCATCGCATCCGCATAGACGCTGGCGTCGGTCAGCACAGACTCGGCCTTCGACTGGTTGGCGTCGTACATCCGCATCGCGATACGCAGCTTCAGGGAGTTCGCAAACTTGACCCAGTCCGCCATCTCACCCTGATAGATGAAGTCGCCCTCCGGTCCCGGCGCGTCGGTGTCAATCTTGCCGAGCGCGGCGTCGAGCGTATCGATCATGGCCGGGTAGATCTCCGACTGCGGTGTGTAGGCCGGTGAGAAGCTTTCCGACCCTTTCAGCGCCTCGGCATACGGTATATCACCGTAGAAGTCGGTCAGGCGATGGAAGACAAACGTCTTCGTGATCTGCGCAACGGCCTCATAGTTCGCGAGGCCTTCCTCCTGCGTACCTGACAGCGTAACGTTGAAGTTGCCCGGGTTTACAGCAATCTCCCGGATGCGCTCCAAATCACCGAGCGAGACGTACGGACCGCTCTCGCGAATCCCTGCGCCTGACGTAACTGGTGTGCCCCACGGTCTCGGAAACGCCGAGTACGTGCTTTCCGAGGGGTAGAAGTTCTGCGTGGTGTACTGCGCGAGCAAATTCGACCCGCGCATCATGTATTCATCATCGTAGAAGTTGCTTGAGATATCCCTGTGCGCATTGGCAAGCAGGGCATCAAGGTCAGCGGTGGCTGTTGCGTTCGGGTTATCGTTCATCTTCGCCAGGTCGCATCCACTGACTAACATCAGCAGACCGAGCGCCCCCGCGAGGATCCCGAATGAGGAGAAGTAGCGTCTCATATCAAAGGTTCGTACGTGGAATGGTGCGTAACAGTGCAGGGCTGCGCGTGCCATCCGCGCCCGATCCGCATCGCGCGGACCGGGCCGGGGATGACGGGGCCAGTCACTAGAACTGGAGGTTGACGCGGAAGCCAATCTGGCGCTGAGGCGGAATCTGTCCGGCCTCGTAGCCCTGGAAGTTACCCGCGGAGAGCGTCAGCGAGGGGTCGATGTTGGGCGCTTTCTTGTAGAGAATCGCCAGGTTACGACCCGTTGCGGAAACGTTCAGACGCTCCACCGGGGTGTTCGCGAACCACTTCTGGGGCAGCGTATAGCTGATCACTACCTCCTGAAGCTTGATGTAAGTCGCGTCGTAGAGGAAGATCTCCGAGCGCGGCCCGAAGAAGTTATTCTTCCAGAAGGCGGCGCTACTGATCGGACCCACGGCGTCGCCGAAGTCCGTGTAGGAGCCGTCTTCGTTTTGCACGACACCATCCGGGATGACCCCCGTCTCACGCTGCGCGCCTGAAACCGTCTCTTCTAGGAGACCGCTGTAGACGCCAAACGTGTTCGAGAGAGACCAGATGTCTCCGCCCTTCTGCCCTTCGAAGAGGGCGCTGAGCGAAAGCCCCTTGTACGAGAGGCGCGTGCTCACGCCACCGGTCCAGTCGGGCTGGTAGTTTCCGATGACCTGATTGTTCTGTGTGGCGCGTGGAACGCCGGAGCCGGTGTAGACGATCTCACCTGCGTCGTTACGGACAAGCGCGGTGCCGTAGATGGCTCCGTACTGCTGACCGACCTGCGCGACTACGTCGGGCCCGAAGGCACCGTCGCCAATCACGTAGGTGTCGGTCCCTTCGCGCAGCTCCTGAATCTCACCTTCGTTCTTAGACCAGTTGACGGACAGGTCCCACTGGAAGTCCTCCGTGAGAACCGGGGTACCGCCAAGCTGGACCTCCCATCCTTTGTTCAGGATGGATCCCGCGTTGACGAGAGCCGACTCGTAACCAGACGCCGGCGACACGGTGAGCGGAAGAATCTGATTCTCCGTAACGTCGCGATAGTACGTTACGTCGAGGCTGGCGCGGTTCTGGAAGAACTCCAGCTCCGTTCCGAATTCGACACCGGTCGTAATCTCCGGCTCGAGCTCAGAATTGTTCAGGTCACGCAGCAAGCGAAGGAGCGGCTGACCGGCAAGCGGCGGCTCTCCAGGATAGATCGTGGAGAGGCGGTACGGGTCCGTGTCATTACCGACACGGGCCAGGCTGGCACGCACCTTACCAAACGACAGGATATCCTGATCTTCAAAGAACTCAAGGCCTGAGAAGACGAAGGACGTCGAGATCGACGGATAGAGGTAGGAATTGTTATCCTCCGGCAGCGTGGACGACCAGTCGTTACGGATCGTACCCGTCAGATAGACGAGGTCGTTGTACCCGAAGTTGGCTGAGCCGTAGACCGAGTAGACCGCATTCTGCTCGAAGCGATCCACCACGCTCGGACGACCAATCGAGTTCTCGAGGGTGTACACCTGCGCAGAGGCAAGACCGCCGGCTGTCGAGCCAAAGTTGCGCTCAAACGTTTCCCAGCGGACGCGTGAAGCAGCGAACCCGTCAAAGTCAATCGACTCCGTAATGTCCGTCGCATAGTCAACCTTGAGCTCCGAGTTGACCTCCTGAACCTCGAGGATATCCTCCGTGAAGTCGGATTCCTCAGACGAGATCTTCGCCACGCGCTCCTGACGACGCTCCGTACGATGGTCCGTCGTCACGAGGAAGCTGGCGCCGAGGTCTTCCTGGAAGTCATAGTTGATCTGCACTTTCCCGAAGAGACGCTGGCTGTCGTCCGACTGGTAGTTCTCATAGCGGCCGACGTACGGGTTGTCCGTGTACTGGAACGTACCCGTCTGTGCGCCCTCAATGCCGGCGAAGTTCCAGCCTCGCTGGATCCGACCGGGCCGGGCATAATCGCGCATGTAGCTGTCTTCGCCAAGATCGAGCTGGCGTTGACCGAACGTGTTGAACTGCGCGAAGGCGTTCTCCGCGAATCCGTATCCGGTACCGGACCGTCCGCGCGCCTCATCATAGGTGTACCGCGCTACAGCCGTCGCCGTCAACTTCTCGCTGAGGTCGACCGACCCGTTGAAGCCAAACTGATACCGATCCATTTGGCTGTACGGCATCACCCCCTCCATGTTAATATTGCTCAGGTTGACGCGGTAATTGTACGTTTCCGCACCCTGCGCCATGGAGATGTCCGTCGAGTAGCGGGTTCCCGTTTGCAGGAAGCTCTCAATGTTATCCGGGTGGGCCTGCCAGGGCGTCGTTTGACCCAGAAGGCCGTTCACGTCGTCCCAGCTGTACCACTGACGCACCTCACGACCATCCATCCGGGGTCCCCAGGACTCATCGGTGGCGTAGTCGGCGACCAGCTGGTCGTCCTGACCGTTCACCTGCTCGGAAAGGCTGAAGTCGCCGTCGAGCGTACGGAACGCACTGCTCGGAGCACCGCCGCCGTACTGGTTCTGGTAATCCATGAACTCGTAGGCATTCGAGAATTGAACGCCCGAGCTGAAGGAGACGCCGATGCCTTCGCGGCCTTCACCGTCTTTGGTCGTAATCTGGATCACACCGTTCGATCCGCGCGAACCGTAAAGTGCCGCGGCGGAAGGTCCCTTCAAGATGGAGACCGACTTGACGTTGTTCGGATTGATGATCGAGGCAGCGTTGCCGTAGTCGAACCCGCCGCTACCCTCGCTCTGGCCGTTGCTGGTCGAGGTCGTGGAGTTGTCGATCGGAATCCCGTCGATCACGATGAGGGGCTGGTTATTGCCCGTTAGCGAGCTGATCCCGCGAAGGACAATATTGCTTGAACCGCCCATCGTACTCGACGATTTGATCGACGCACCGGCAACCCGTCCCTGCAGGGAGTTGATGAAGTTGTCGTTCTCCACCTGGGCGAGTTCATCGCCCTGCACCTGCTGAACGGAGGAAGAAACCGAGCGGGCACTCCGCTCGACACCGAGAGCCGTCACGACCACGTCGCCCATCTCCACAGTCTGCGGAGCAAGCGCGAAGTCGAGCGTCACCGTTTCACCGGCTTCGACGGTCACATCCTGGGATTTCTCCACGAAACCGACGAACGAAGCCGTCACGGTGTAATCGCCGGCGGGAACCGACGTGATTTCGTACGAGCCGGACGCATCTGTCGCGGCCCCTACGCTAATGCCTTGAACAACGACGTTTGCCCCGGGAATGGACCCGCCGTTGGTACTGTCGGTGACAACGCCTTCAATGGTGCCGGTATCTTGAGCCAGCGACCATCCCGGCGCCACCAACAACAGCACAAGGGCTGCGGTAAGTAGCTTTCGTAGCATAATGTGGGAAGTCTCACTAAACGAGGAGTCGGAACGAGTGAATCCCGGATCCACAGACAAATGCGCCCCCGTCGGGGATCGGGATTCGGAAAATGCGCTGCGTATGACATGCAGCACGCACTACAGAACTATCGACGCAGGCTAATCGCGACCGTGTGAGCTCATCGCGATAATAAATGCACCGTCAAAACGGTCGATAGCAGGGGGACGACAGCAGGATCGCAGACACAACCGCCACCTAAGGGCGACGGCAGACGACCATCTGCTGCACTTCCCCTCGACAGAGACGTCGTCGAGAGGAGGTGCCGGCGGGACCGGCAGAACAACGAGCGAATCGCACCTGGAAAACCATCGGTGATGAAATCACGCGCTTCGGTCCTGTGGAGATATCGCCGGAGTGTCGAAGCCATCGCAACGCGTGCCGAAAACCAACCACCCTTTGCTCCGGTCATCGTCATCCGATATCCGGTCGGGTGAATACACATTGGCTGCGGCTGTCGCTGCGACCTCGGCCGTAACGTTTCCACGTCCCGCGTCACGGAATGTGGATAAGGTTCCCGGTCGAGATGTGCACAACACATGATTCAACGTAACAGCGCCTTAATACAACATCAAAGGCTTTCCCGCCCCGGTGGCAAGGCTTCATCCATCCGTCGGAGCGACAAAGGACATCAAAACCGGATCTGTGGCAGTCAGAGGCGCTTCTCCGACCGCTTCCTCCAAACCGCTTTGAGGGCGACGACCCTTTTTCTTCGCGCTTCCTTCACAAACGCGATTTTCCACATTTCGACGGGTCGAATAACATATTGACCATTGGAAAAAGTTGTGCCTGCCATCGTCGTGATGACAGGGAGATGCAGCCCGACCCGTCGCGTGTGTGAAATACGTTAGACTCTCAGAGAAACGGTGCTCCCAAAGATTCAGCCCACGAGTTCCCCACGCGTGCCGGGGAATGATCAGATGGTAAACGAAGAAGTGACGGTGCGATCAGACCCCGGCTTCGGTCACAGCCGTTTTCTGCTCGGGGCCGGCCGTCACGGATGCCAGCGCCGGCACAGTCGTGGACAGCTGG
>JAAAOT010000336.1 GCA_009908725.1 Bacteroidota bacterium
GTCGTCGGCATGGGTCGCTTCAGTCCGTGAAAACGTAGGGTTCGAGCGGCTTGGATCGCTTCTGGTCTTCTTGCCACAGCAGCAACAGACGGGGGCTGGAGGTGTCGGTGTTGGCCCTGACCCGAAAGCAGCGAGGCCTTCGCCCTCGACGCGGCGCAGACCCCGCCCGGCTTGGCCAAGGCCGAAGCGAGCGATTACAGCCGCATCGACTTCTACCTCGAGCAGGTTGCCGACTGTCTGCGCAGGATTCCCGAGCGCCTGAAGAGGTCCCAATACTTCGTCGCAGACGGCAATTACGCCAAGATGAAGATGTTTACCTGCATGAGCGCCTGCGGCAAAGACCTTATCACTCGGCTGCGCTCGGAGGGCGATCTCATGGGATCGCCCAACAACCTGCGCTATCTCTACCCTGCGCTATCTCTACACCGGGTCCCGGAAGAACGGCCCAGGGGCGCCCAGGCAACACGACGGCAAAGTGCGTTTCGATGACCCCCGCCGGTTTGACTACGTGGGCTTGCTCTGCGACCGGCCACAGGTCGATCTCTACACGAAGCGCCTGAACAGTCCACATTTCAAACGGGACGTCCGCGTGGTCATGCTCGTCGACGCGACCAGCGATTCCTACGTGGTGCTGGCTTCGACCGACTGCTCTCAACCGGCCCGGCAGGTAGTTCGCTTTTATCGGCTGCGTTTCCAGATTGAGCTGCTCTTCCGAGATGCCAAGCAGTTTGCGGGCCTTTGCCATTGCCAGGCCCGTAGTTAGGAGAAGCTCGACTTCCATTTCAACATGAGCTTGGCGGCCATCAACGTCGCGCGGCTTGAGCTTGGGCTCGATCACGAGAAGCTCTCGCGTAACAGCTATGTACGGCGGGCGTACAATCGCTGGCTGGTGGGCCAGCTTTTAGCCAAACTCGGTCTCATGGGTCGTTTTACCCTAAATCACGCGCGGGTTAGGCAAGTCGTCCGTATGGGCAGCATGACTGACTGACCCAAAACCGACATATCGAAAGTTGCACAGAGTATTGGCTATGCGATATACACTGACGATAGTTTCAGGACTGATCCTGCTCATAGGATGCGGCAGCGTGAACGCGAACCAGTTGTACGGTCCCGCGCCCGAAGCGGATGCGGATTCATTGCTTGTGATGGCCGCAACATATTCTGCTGAGCGGGCGGGCGACGCTCTGCTCGTATGGAAAAAAGGCTCGCTCGTCCTGGAGCGTTATCAGAATGGGTTCGATTCCAACGAGCCCCACTTCCTCGCCAGCGGTACCAAGACGTTTAGCGGCGCGATGGCACTGGCAGCCGTAGACGACGGCCTCTTTGCTCTCGACGATCCTGTGGCGCAGTACGTCACAGAATGGCAAGACGCCCCCCAGAAAGCACAGATCACCATCCGCCAACTACTGCACTTGACAGGTGGGCTGGGTACGCAGACTGGCCAGGTGCCCTCGTTCGACGAGGCCGTGCAGGCCTCGCTCGCGCATCCGCCCGGCGAAGGATTTCGCTACGGACCAACGGCATTCCAGGTGTTCGGCGCACTCCTCGAACGTGTGCTTGACGGGGAGGACCCAACGGACTATCTGGCACGACGCGTCCTTTCGCCCATCGGCACGGATATCGCCGACTGGAACCGCGTCGATGGCGATGCGCAGCTGGCTGGAGGCGCCTTTCTCACGGCACACGACTGGCTTCGCTTCGGGCGGCTTCTCCTGAACGACGGGCAGTGGGAGGGCGAATGGATGGTCGATTCCGCGCTGATGCCAGAACTGACCGCCTCCACGACCGCCTCCATGAACGCCAGCCCTGGGTATTGCCTCACTACCTGGCTCAATGCCGCTGTCGATACGAGCGAGGGAGACGACGCCGTGGTGCCGGGTTCCCCCAAGTCGATGCCACCCGGCGACCCTGCTTCCGATGCTGCGGGCACCGGGCAATTATTCGAGTCCATTCATGTGCCGGGCCTGACCGATGTTCGGGAGGGTACGAACGGAGCAGCCTTCGTCGATCTCGACCGCGACGGCCTGCTGGACGTCGTCACAGTCAGGACTCCACCCTTCGAGTTGGATAGTGAGGGCGACTCTGTTCGCGACCGCCTGCGATTTCTATCGAATGAAGGCGAGTTCGTCTTCGTCGAGGAGCAGATCGAGTTGATGGGCTCGGACGCGACCCCGGATGACTTCGGCCAGGGCTGGCGGGGCAGCCAAGTTCCCGTGCTCGCCGACTTCGACGGAGACGGCTTTCTGGACCTATTCGTCACCCGTCAATGTCCGTGCCGCGGCGGTCAGATACGCCAGGGTTTTACCGCCCACGGCAACAGCCTCTTTATTAGCGACGGATCCGCGACGTCATTTGTGGATCGTTCCGGCCAGCTCGGCGTGCTCAACAAGCGAGCATACAACCGGCAGCCGAGTCTGGGCGACGTCAACCGTGACGGCTTTCTGGACATCGCCGTGGGGGCCGACAACCCGACCAACGGTTTCGAGGGCATCCCGAAATCGGTGCTCCTGGTCTTCCAACCCGAAGACGGTGCGTTCCAAGGAGGCACCTTCGAGGACGTGGGTGGCACAGAGATCATTCCCGACTTCGGAGGCTTCTACGACGATCCGTCGAAGGACAAGGCCGGCCCCAACCTCGCCCTGCGCGACATGGATAACGACGGCGACCTCGACTTGCTCCAGAGCACGCACGTCCTGGCTCGGGGAGAGTACAACGCACGACGGCTCCCGTTGTCTCCCATCAGGTACCGACAGGGCGTGTTCACGTGGCGAAACCTACTCGAAGAGACTGGTGAATTTCGCTTCGAGAAGTCGACGGAGAACGGCCTTGCTGATGAAGCACGGCTGGAGTGGAATGCCGACGCTCAGGTGTACGTACCGGCGGACGGGCAGCAAGCGCCCGGTCTGGCGTATCTCGCGACCGCCGACGTCACGAACAGCGGTTTTTACGACGTAATTACGGTAGACGGGACAGATCCGACCTTCACTCCGAAAACCGAGGACGTCGCCGGTCGCTTCTGGGAAAACCAAGGTGGATACACGTTTCGCGAGGCGACCGAAGATACCGGTTTAGAGACGCTTAATGATACTTACGAGCAGTGGTACACGTTCTTCGACAACGAGATTCCTTTGTGGTTGACTCGAAAATACGACCTTGATCGTTGGAAACAAAACGAGCCGGGACTGGGACCCGTTCGCCCGATCGGACTTCGTCCATACCACGCCGACGTCGTCTTCGCAGATTTCGACAACAACGCCTGGATCGACTTCGTATTATTGGACCGACGTGAATCGCAAAATATCGAGACGCGAGCGGTCCTATACCTGAATCGTGGCGAAGCGGGCTTCGAACCGATCACGACCGAGATTTCGGGTATCGACAGCTCCGGCCTCGCCGGGGAGGCCGTCGACCTCAACAACGATGGACGCGTCGACCTCTTCATTTCCGGGGACCCTGATAACAGCGCCATCGAAGGCCGAGAAGACACCCTGGTCCGCTACGAGGACAAGGTTTATGTCAATACCGGTGAGCTCGGAGAGAACAACCACTGGATGCGCTTTCGCTTCTCGGGAGTCAGTCATGCGGAGCTGATCGGTGCGCGTGTCGAGCTGTTTGACACCGACACCGACGGCCGCATTGGTACACGCGGCATCTACACGAATCACGCCTACAAGACGAGCAGCCCACTGCAGGCCCATTTTGGACTCGGCCAGCGCGAGTCTGTCGATGTCGAGGTCACGCTTCCGTCAGGTGACGTGGTTCGATATCAGGGCGTCAGCGCGAACCAATTTCTGGATTTGAATCTCGATCAGGGGACCTATTCGCGGGTCGATTGACCTCGTTAGCACGACCTATTCGCAATTTAGCTCGAGGACGCACGATGAGAAGCAGCGAAAACGCTACCTTGAAGGTCGTATTGACCATCACCGTGCTCACATTGGCGGGATGTCAATCCGCGTCTGAATCTCCCCTCTCTCGGGACGCCGGCGAGGTCTCCGACACCAGTTCCACACACGAAGATGGAGCCGAGAGCGATGCGTCTGAAGCGGATGCCCGAACCGACCTGGACCCGCCTTGCGCCCAACCGGGCGCGCTGGCCGAGTGCGACGTACCCGGCTTTCCGAACCGTTCCATGTGGGTTTATATCCCGCAAACTCTCGATCTCTCCGAGCGAGTAGACCTCCTGGTCGCCTTTCACGGCGGCGGCGGCTCGGCGCGCACGGGACTCGCCATCACGTGTCCACCCAACTCCCGAGGTCGCCCCGACATGACGGCCGAGACGTGCCTGCACGAACTCGCCGAGCGTGAGGGCTTCGTGCTGGTCGCCCCCAATGGCTCCGACGTGGGAGGCACCGGCAGGCGGACCTTCAACGCAGGCGGGGGAGAAGACGGCTGGCAATGTGTCTCGGCAGGCGCATGCCGGGCCGGTATCGATGAGGAGGCTTATCTGGATGCCGTCTTCGACTACGTCTCCACATGGGCCAGGATCGACGCGGGACGCACCTTTCTTACGGGGCTTTCCAACGGCGGCGCGCTCGCCCACAAGTTGGCCTGTACGCGCTCCAATCGCGTTGCCGCCATCGCATCGGTGGGGGCAGCCAATCAATTCGCCACCGTGGAAGACTGCACGCCCGATGAGCCTGTCTCCATCCTCCAGGTCCACGGCGAGGGCGATCCATGCTGGACCTACGAAACGACCGACACGTCGTGCGCAGAGGGTTTTTTCGCGAAGAAGGTCGGCGCGGTTGTATCCGCCAATGCCTGGGCACAGCGCAACGGCTGTGACGGATCCGAGAGCCTTCCTCCCGAGGACGACGTTGACGGAAACGGGCTGCGCTCCCAGTTGACTCGCTGGCAAGACTGCGACTCCGTGGTCGAGTTGTGGAGCATCGAGGAACATGGCCACACATGGCCCGATGGGTTCCAGTACCTGCCAACTGACCGGATCGGACCCACTGACCGGGATTGGTCGGCCGCGCGGATCTGGTCATGGCTCGCGGACGAGCGAAATTAGGAGCACAATGGAAGGGTCTCGTGGTCGCGACCGCTCAGGCGCGGTAGCGTGTTGCTGACGTAAATCACCTTCACTTCCAAAGACCGAACATGATGCTCTCATCCATTTGCGAAAGCGGAGAAAAGCTGAAGATCGCGGGGAGTAAAGGCGGCTTCTATGGCTGCGCGATCTGGTTCTGGGCGACCGTCATCTCGACACCGATCCTCATCGCTTTCTATGTCATCATTCACGGAGATGAAATCTGGATACTCCTCACGATCGGCGCCGTCATGTGGGGCATTTGCTTTCTAAGTAGGTCAACGAAAGAACACTAACGATGGCAGTGTAGCTCGAAGCGTCTGTTCTATGGCACAAGCCGCCCCAACCGCTATGTCGTCATCGCACCTCACGGTTCGCTCGCCACGCCCAGAGGAGCGCGAAGAACTCGAACGCATGACGCGCGAGGGGGCCGGGCGCGTGGCCATGCGCGCGTAGATGATATTGCTCTCCTCTCGTGGCTTTACGGCGCAAGAGATCGCCGAGGTTCAGCGTGTGACGGACGTGACCATCTACAAGTGGATCAGGCGTTTTGACGAAGGCGGTCCAACCAGCCTCTACGACCGCGAGCGCGA
>JAAAOT010000233.1 GCA_009908725.1 Bacteroidota bacterium
ATTGCCTGTGCGGACGCCCCCTCCGGCTCCACGTCCACCGATGCGGAGGAGACTGTCACGTCCTCCTCCAGCGACGAGCAGGCGTCCCCGGCCTCGGCCGTGGATACGCATCCGAAAATCGTCGGTGGGCTGCAGGCCATCCAGAAAGCGGTGCGGTATCCGGAGATCGCGTATGAGTCGGGGGTTGAAGGCCGCGTGCTGGTTCAGTTTGTCGTGAATGCGAATGGAAACGTAGAGGAAGCGACCGTTGAGCGGGGCGTCCACGAGCTGCTGGACGACGAAGCGCTCCGCGTGGTACGGGCAACCGAGTTCACACCGGGTCGAACGAACGGACAGGCCGTTCCCGTGAAGATGACCCTTCCGATCACCTTTCAGCGCGCAGAATCGACACAGGGTACAACGGGGTAGCCGGTCTCGCCGCGCTCATCGTTTCCGGATGACCGCCGACGCCGACTTTACCACATCACATAACGGAACACACAACGCAAAACGCCCGGTCGGTATACCCGCCGGGCGTTTGTCGTACGTTCAAAACATGATCTACCCTGCCCGCTGCCTACCACGCAACCTTTCGCGCAGGATGATCCGGGTCCGGCTCGTCGACGCCGCGCTGAGCAGGATCACCGACCCGCCGGAGGCTACGATTCCAGTAAAACACACCGCCGGCAAACAGGAGCGCGGCAACAAACGCGATCGCAGCGTTCATCGCGGCGATGCGCCACTGCGTATTCACGATCGACGTAATCACGACGTCCTGACTCGCTCCGGGGTTGACGCGCACCTCGACGGTCTCCTTGTCGGCAACAAGCGGAATCAACGAGTGGGGAAGGGCGAGCTTGTCTTTTGTGATGACAGTACCATCGCCCAGGGGCACTCGGAGCGAGACCCAGTCGAACGTGACATCCACTCGATTCTCCTCGTGCACCTCAAGAATTTCGGCTGTTGCGGGCGTTCCCTGTTCGAGGGTCGCCTGCAGATCGACGGTAGTTTTCCCCTGATGCAGAGCGACCACAAGAAAGAAAAGGGGTACGATCCAGGCACCGCGTGCGACGAGTCGAGTCACGGGACGGAGGCATTGTTGTCGGAGTAGAACAATACGCGTAACGTTCTGTCCCCCGTCAGGATCTGTTGCATCCGATGATTTGACGTGAAGCCGTCGTAAACGACATTATTGCTCGGATGCTTCGGCGTGCTCAAGTGTGCCGATGGTTAGAGAGCGCACGATGTAGATGCCGTTCGGCACAAATACGGCTGTACGCGTGAGATACGGTTCGTGATCTGCGAACGACACCGATACCTGTTCTTGCGTGTATTCGACAGGCGTTTCCGACCGCCGAATCCGGAAGTGCATCTTCTGCCCGGGTGTCATCCCGTCTACCTCGTCGGTCATCGGGTCGTCGCCCCATACCGTAAGTGCGACGGAGGCCCCGGTCCAGGTCACGTACCCCGCGCATCGGCCGGACGGGGTGAAAACGGCGATCTGATCACCGGGCTGGACCGGCATTCCACCGGCGTCCACGTCGGCCGTGTCGGGAAAGATAAGGGTCGCATCCGATCCCGTGCGGGACGGGCATACGTCTGACCATGGCGGAGACAGGTTACCCTGAGCCGAGTCCGCCACGGGGCGACCGTCTGCCTGTGCGGTTGCCGGCGAGACCGCCGGTACCACGCTCCAGACCAGAACGGTTAGAACCAAGCCTATCCGGATTAGGCTTCGAAAGACACGCAGGTGCGGCACGGGAGAGAGTATGCTCATCGCATGAACGCCGGGGATCAAGGGGGCCGGGTGGGCACAGCAGGCAGGCCACGCCCAGTGTATGATACGCCTACATTTTTTTCGCCGGGTGCTCGTTTCCACCGAGTCCGCCCGACCTATGGATGAGACCGCGGTTGCCTACGGATCATGGGACCAGCGATACGGCGTCCCGCATGCGCGAGATGCTGCAACTGAGGCGAGATCGTTATCGGACGGTAAAGAGCCGCGTCGCGGAGCGATGCCGGGGAGATTCAGGAAACAAAAGATGAAAGTTTAGATATGGGAGATAGCTGACGGGGGCAGCGCCAGCCGGCGATTCTTCCGTCTGTCCCCACGCTGACTGATCACAGTCCCCGGTTTCCCGGGAGAGGACATCCCCTTCAGAATCATTCGCCTATGCAACGCTACGCGACCGCGACGCGACCTCAAGCCGATTCAACTTCGTTCGAAACGTCGTCTTACGAGGCAGGCAGAGGGACTTCGACCATGAGCGGTCACGTACTTGTTCTCAATCAGGATTACAGCGCGCTTACGGTCTGTAGCGTGCAGCGGGCCATCATCCTGATGCATCTCCAGAAGGTGCATCTGGTCGAGTCGGTGCCGGATGAATACATCCGGTCGCCCAGTCTGCGGTTTCCCTGGCCCAGCATTGTTCGCCTGAAGCAGTATGCAAGCGTGCCCTACAAGCGCGTGATGCTGTCCCGGAAGAATATCATCAAACGGGACCAGAACACGTGCCAGTACTGCGGATCCCGGGACGATTTAACGATCGATCACGTTCTGCCCAAGTCTCGAGGCGGCCGTGACACCTGGGAGAACCTGGTCACGGCATGCGTCTCGTGCAATAATGCGAAGGGCGATCGTACGCCGGATGAGGTGGGCATGGAGCTTGACCGCGAGCCGTTCCGGCCCAGCTACGTCATGTTCATCCGCGATTTCGTCGGAAGCGTCGACGATACCTGGAAGCCGTACCTGTTTCTCTCTTGATCGACCAGCCGTGACGTCGGTTCTCTTACGGTCGACCCTGTCGAGTGATGGTCGGATCTGTGTGCTGAAGCGCCCCCGCGGGCCAGTGCGTCTCCGCACGTCGAAGGCCGAACCGGGACGCTTCGTCGTTTCGTCGAAAGCCCGTTCGTCTGCGACGGGCGGATGAAAGATGAGAGGAAAACGAAACAAAGTCGCCCCGAGCGGACCGCAACGGTACCCATGTGGTTGAGAGTTTTGGCGAAATTCGATCTCTCACCACCAGACATTATATCCGACTATGGGTACCATGAAAGCCGTACAGGTCGACGAAGCAGGTGGAGACTTCAATGTCGTTGATCTTAGCATTCCGGAACCCGGCCCCGGAGAAGTTCGCATCGCGGTCAAGGCATGCGGCATCTGTCACAGCGATGCCTTCGTGAAGGAAGGGGCGTTCCCCGGAATCGAGTACCCCCGCGTCCCCGGTCATGAGGTGACCGGCATCGTGGATGCTGTCGGCGACGGCGTGGAAATGTGGAGCGAAGGCGACCGCGTCGGTGTCGGCTGGCACGGCGGCCACGACTTCACCTGTCCGGCGTGTCGCGACGGGGACTTCGTGAACTGCGAGAACGGCAAAGTGACGGGCATTTCCTTCGATGGCGGATATGCCGAGTACATGTGCGCACCGTCGGAAGCGGTCGCCCGAATGCCGGATGATCTCGACTTCGACGCGGCCGCCCCCCTCCTCTGCGCCGGCATCACCACGTTCAACGCGCTCCGCAACAGCGGCCTGACACCCGGCGACCGGGTGGCCGTTCAGGGCGTCGGCGGCCTCGGCCACCTCGGCATCCAGTACGCCACATCGTTCGGCTGCGAGGTGATCGCCCTCTCCCGTGGTACCGACAAGGAAGACCTTGCTTACGAACTCGGGGCAGATCACTTCATCGACACGACGGATGGAGATCCTTCCGAGAAGCTTCAGGCTCTCGGCGGCGCGGACATCATCCTGGCCACGGCACCGAGCTCCGCCGCGATCACAGAAGTAGCGAATGGACTCGCCCGCGACGGCAAGCTCATGATCGTTGCCGCCACGGCCGAACCGATTGAGATCTCGCCGATGCAGCTCATCATGGGGAGAAAATCCGTTCAGGGATGGCCTTCGGGATCGGCGGACGACTCGGAAGACACGCTGGACTTTAGCGCTCTCAATGATGTGGCTCCCATGATTGAGACGTATCCGCTGACAGAGGCAGGCACAGCCTACGAGCGCATGATGAACAATGACGCTCGATTCCGGGTCGTACTGGTTCCCGGCAGCTGAGCCCGTCATCGCAGTGAGGCGATTGCACAACCGCTCATCCAACCATGGTGCAGGCTTCAGCGCCTGCAGCTTGCGCTCCGGGTGAGCGGTTTCTGTATGCAGTATCACCGGGTGCCTGTGTCCACCGAAATCCCGTGGCATTGGTTGCACCCGTAGCTCCGGCCTCCGATTGCGGCTAATCGGCACCGATTGGCACTTTGACCCGCGTGCCCTATCATGGCTGTGCCCTCACAGATCTCCTCATCGATCCCACGAGTTGCCGTGTCTAATCCCTCCGAGCAGATCATCGACGTCCGCGAGGACGAGTCGTTCGACGTGACCGCCGTGGCGGATTTTCTGGAGACGCGGCTCCCGGAGGCGTCCGGCACACCGGAGGTGCGACAATTCGGGGGCGGCAAAGCCAATCTGACCTATCTCCTCGATTACGGCGAGGTGGAGTACGTTCTTCGGCGGCCGCCGCTCGGGCCGGTCGCCGACAAGGCGCACGATATGGAGCGCGAATACACAGTCCTGTCCCGCCTCCATCAAGCGTATCCACTCGCACCTGAGGCGTTTGTCTATTGCGGCGACGAATCGCTCATCGGCACAGACTTCTTCGTGATGGAGCGCCGGCGAGGCGTCGTCGTGCGGGAAACCATGCCTGAGGCGTTCCGGGACATCTCGAACGCACCGCAACAGATGGCGGAGGCCCTCGTGGACGCCCTCGCCGATCTGCATGCCGTCGACTACGAGGCGGCCGGCCTCGGCGACCTCGGCCACCCGGAGGGATTCATCGAGCGCCAGATCGAGGGCTGGTACCGGCGCTGGGAAGCAGCGAAAACCGAGGACGTTGCCGCCATGACGGAGGTTTACGAGTGGCTGTCGGATCACCGACCTGAAGACGGAGCAACGTCGCTCGTCCACAACGACTACAAGCTCGACAACCTGATGCTCGACGCATCCGACCCGGGAACGGCGATAGCCGTTTTCGACTGGGACATGTGCACGCTCGGCGACCCGTTGAGCGATCTCGGTGCCCTACTTACATACTGGGTGCAGCCGTCAGATCCGGCACCGTTTCAACAGTTTGCGACCATGCCGGTCGACGAACGCTTCCCATCACGACAATCCCTCATTTCCCGCTACGCGGATCGCAGCGGTCGGGACGTCGGCGACATCCGGTTCTACCACGCACTCGGACTGTTTCGCCTCGCAGTGATCGTCGCGCAGATCTACATTCGGTATGAGCGCGGACAGACGCAGGACGAGCGCTTTGCCGCGCTGGGACCGATGATCGGCATCACGGCACATGCCGCCCGAGACGTCGCCCACGGCGATTGGGAAGCGGCATAGCACAGCAGGTCGCCCGTGTCGTAGAGTTAACTAAAATCCCTTCCGTGCACCCGGTCGACTCGACGAGCCGGACGCCCGGTCCATCGACCGATCGGAGCCGATCGCGTCGGGTTCGCTGCCGGGAAGGACCGCGATTCGCACGCGGCGGTTCTCGCGTCGACCATCGGCGGTTTCATTCGTGGCGATGGGCTGGTACGGCCCAAACCCGACG
>JAAAOT010000111.1 GCA_009908725.1 Bacteroidota bacterium
CGGGCAATGCAAATCCCTCCTATCGTTGCGAGACGGGTGCTATCCTTTCACATATCGATCCTGACTCGCTCGCGCCACCTGCGCCTCGACCTTCCCGGCGAACGTCACAATGGCCGGTTAAGGGTGCTTGATGCCGTCACTTCGCCGCCTGATTCGCCAGACCGCGCAAGGCCGGGGAAACGGCACCTTTAGGCCCACGCCAGCCACGTGCCGGGTCCACTAAGACCTACACACTACAAACCTACGGACGCTTCCCCCAACGCACCTCCAGACCTTCAGACGTTCATACATGCACACTGCCGCGCCTGGTCAAACCAAAAAACCGGCACGAAGAAGGGTACAGGGACTCGCCCTCTCCCCCTTTCACCCTCTCCCCCTTTCACCCTTTCGCCCTCTCGCCCCTGTTGCTGCTTCCATCGGCGAGCCCGTCAAACAGGTTCTCATGGCGTGACAATCTCCGACGGTACGACGAACGTCTGCAGGTAGCGTCCGGCGAACAGTCCGTACCCTGATTCGACGTTCGAGTGCAGGTTGATCGGTTCCGCAAACGGATTCACGTCCGTCTCCTCGAAGGTGCGGACGGACACGAGGTAGTTGTACAGGTCTTCGCTGAGCACGCCGAACTCGACTTTGAAGTACGGGTACGGACTTTCCTCCTGGTCCGGGGAGAGAAATTCCTCTACGACGAGGTCGATTTCGTGCGTTCGCCCGTCGAAGAGTGCGTCCTGGAAATGAGCGCGACTGAGCTCGGCATCACCATCGGAGTCTAGATCCGTCGGCGTCTCGTTGATAATCGATCGATCCCGTGTCGCAAATCGGACTTCGCTACTGCTGATCTTGCCAATCTGGGCAATCCGTACCCAGTAGTAGTTTTCAGTGCCGGGCGGGTCCTGGATACGAAGCGTGATCGTTCGCTCCTGCTGCACGGACGGAGGATCGACCCATGAGTCTTCGACACGGCGTGCGGCCGAGGTGACGGTTACGGGAACGGGTGCCGGGACGCGGCTGGTAGCCTCCACAGGAGGAAAGCCCTTCGCGTCGACGCGTACGGTGTACGTCTCGCCGGGGAGTGGATGACGATTCAGTTCCGCATATCCTCCTGAGCTCGGGGTGCGAGAGCCCAGGATCGTTTCATACGTAAGCGTGTCGGTGTAGCTGAGCTCGATCGGCGCGGCCCCCTCGGGCTCGACGGATACCGTAGCATCGTCGATCGTAAATTCTGGCGCCTCCAGGTCGGCGGTTTCGAAGGCACTCGTCGACTGGCTGACTTCAACGACCCAGCGTTGATCATTCGCGAAGAAGCTGTTCACAACGAGCCGGGGCTCGTGGTCCGTCGTTTCCACATCGACGGTCGACTCGCAGCCGGTGGCGACCAGAAGAACGAGAGCAAGAGCCCAGACGGGGAGAGATGAAGCAGGGTTCATAGGACGAGTAGTCGGCAGGGAAGGGGGCGTTGGCCGGGGCACGGTAGCTAAAACGAAAAGCGATAGTTGACCGATGGCAGAATCGGGAAGAGGGATACCTGTTTTGCCTCGAGTTCCTCTGAGTACTCCTGCGTGTACATGAAAAACGGATTCTTGCGATTGTAGACGTTGTAGAGCCCGAGATGTAGCGTGTGCTCGTTCTTGCCCGACCACGTGAATGTGGCGCCGAAATCGAGACGGTGGTAGGCCCGCATGCGATAGCCGTTGCGCTCGTCGTAGGTCTTTACCGCGACATTGGGAATAGGCAGGCCTCCTCGCTGGGTGCGGCCGGGCACGCGGTGGCGGGCGGTGGGTAGCGTGATGGCATCGCCCGTTCCGTAGATCCACGTTCCCGAGAGGGTGATCATGTCGGTCAGGTCGTGGGTGACAACTGCCGAGACGTCGTGCCGGCGATCATACCGGTAGGGGAACGGGTCGCCTTCGTTGAGATCATCGAACTCCCGCATCGTCCACGACAGCGTGTAGCCGACCCAGCCGGTGGTACGGCCCTTCTGGCGTCGGAGCAACACCTCCGCGCCGTACGACCATCCATCGCCGGAGACCACCACGTCCTGCCAGTCCTCGTCGGCACCAAGTGTGAATGCGGCGCCCTCCTCGTATTCGATGAGATTGCGCATCTCCTTGTAGTAGCCCTCCGTAGTGAGTTCGAAGGCGCCCTCGCCGAACGTATGCGCGAATCCGGCGGCAACCTGCTGGGATGTCTGCGGCTTGACGCGGTCGGTTGATGGCACCCACAGGTCGGTGGGCAGACCGGTGGAGCTGTTTGTGAGCAGGTGAATGTTCTGCTCCATGGCGGCGTACGACGCTTTCATCGACCAGCGTGGTGCGAGGCGATAGCGGGCAGCGATGCGCGGTTGAATTGAGGTGTAGAACGAGTTTTCGACGTCGAATCCGGTGATCCGCAGGCCCACGTTCGTGGACAGGCGAGATGTTATGTCGACGTCATCCTCTACGTAGAGCGCCGCTTCGAGCCCGCGCGTAGACGGGCTGGGAGCCAGCGTCGTGTCGGCTACACTGACGCCACCGGATTCGCGATACTGCGTCGCGCCGGGTCGAAAGCTGTGGAGCGTGACAACCCCGCCGAACCGGATGTGATGCCTCGGTGTCGGCACGTAGTCGAGGTCTACCCGTGTGCCGATGTCCAGGATGCCCGACCGGTACTGCAAGGCATAGCTCGCTTCCTCGGTGCCGTCCGGGGTCGCGTTGGTTGACACGTCACGCGAGTCGATATCGAACTGGTACTCGCTGTAGAGCAGGGAGAAGCTCCCGAAGAGCCGGCTGTTGAAAATGTGATTCCACCGAAGCGTCGAGGCGATATTTCCCCACCCAAAGTCGAAGTCGAACCGCTCATCCCCCGTGGCTTCGCTCTGTTCGTAATAGGTGCGGTAGAAGCGGTCGTCGCCTGCGTAGGCGCTCCAGATAATCTGGTCGACGGATGAAAGGCGATGATTGATCTTCGCATTGACGTCGTAAAAGTAGTATCCGACGAGGTCTTCGCCGGACTGGAAGGGCCGAGCCAGAATATCGGCGTAGGTGCGCCGTCCGGAAACCATGAAAGACGTCTGGTCCTCTTTTATCGGACCCTGCACGGCCAGGCGCGAGGCGAGCAGACCCACGGCGCCGTCTGTTTCAAATGACTTCAGATTGCCATCGTCCATGTTGATCTCGACGACTGACGAAAGCCGTCCGCCGTAGCGAGCCGGGAAGCCCCCCTTGATGAGCTTCACGTTGTTCACGACATCGGTGTTGAAGACGGACAGAAAACCGAACAGGTGCGAGACGTTGTAGAGAGGGGCGCCGTCGAGCAGAATCAGGTTCTGATCGGGACTTCCGCCACGGACGTAGAGGCCACTCGATCCCTCTGTACCAGACTTGGCACCGGGGAGAAGCTGCAGCGTCTTGATTACGTCCGTCTCGCCGAGGAGTACGGGCACCTGCTGAATCTTCGCCAGTGGCATGTCGATGGCGCTCATCTGTGTTTGATTCAGCACCGAGGGTCTTCGGTCGCCGACCACTTCGACTTCCTCCAGGGCAAGATCGGTCGGTTGCAGCTCGATCGTGACGTGCCGGTCCGCTGCGAGTCGGAGGTTTAACGTCCGGGTTTGATAGCCGAGATACGAGACCGCAAGCTCGACGGAATCGGCCGGAAGCGTGAGGCTGAAAAAGCCCTGCTGGTTCGTGGTCGTCCCGATTGATCTGGCGAATACGTACACGTTCGCGCCGACGAGGTACTCGCCATCGGTGGCGTCCACGACGTACCCGCTGAGCGTGTGGCGGGAGGACGTTGTGGACTGGGCGCTTACGCGGGTAGGCATTGTCGCCATCAAGAGGAGGATGAGCAGGTAGATCAAGCTTCCCCGGTCACAGGACCCGCGGCGAAAAACGGCCCGACATCGTACACAAACCATAATAAAACGGATGCAAGATGTATAATAACAGACACCACTATAAGTATCTTACATATTAATTTCTACACAGGCAGAAAATAAATATTTAATTAAGGGCTTGTCAGGGTGCCGTTTTCTTGTTGCCGGATTGATGGGAAATGTTGTCGGACTCTCTGAACCCTTTCGATCAAATCCCATCGACTGCGCTATTGGGTGACGTTTTCTGTCTGGTGCGTATCGGAACCGAAAAAAAAGGTTTGGGGGAAATCGTCTTCGTTGCGCGTCGGCCATTTTTTGACGACGAAAAAGGTGGGAGACGCGGGTCGAGCGACGGGTCCACGGTTGTGCCCGAAGCCCATCGTGTCCGCTTGATGTGCACGTTTGGCTGATGTGGAGTGGAGCATGGGTGCGCACGGGGGGCGTCCTGTCATTCTGCTTGCGCACCGTTCTGTTGTGACGAAGCCCGACCCGTTCATGACCTGGCTTTCGTATCGGTGCGTGATTGTTTGGATTGTGTGAAAGGAGGCGATTCCTGGAGGTCGGATGGAATGGTATGCGTTCCGGCCCGATCTAAGCATTGTTCAGTTCACCCTCGCCTTTCACCGGTTTCCTTTCGACCCTACCCGTTCCCTGTGCCTGCTTCCGCCCCGTCCGATGCCGAATTGATCGCCCGTGCGCGGGACGGTCAGTCGCGGGCGTTTCGGCAACTGGTCGAGCGGTATGAGGACCAGGTGGCGGCGACGGTGATCGGCATGCTGGGGCCGGGTGCGGAGGCCGACGACGTGGGCCAGGAGACGTTCATCCGGTTCTACGAGTCGCTGGACCAGTATCGCGGAGACGCGGAGTTGAGTACTTACCTGACGCGGATCGCGATCAACCAGTCGCTGAAGGCGCTCAAGAAGCGGAAGCGGTGGTACGAGCGCTTCTGGAGTCGAGACGCCGACCCGGACGCAGCGCTCACCCGCGAGCCGCCCGTGCATGGAGAGGAGGAAATCGACGCGCGGGACCATGCCGAACTGGTTCACAGGGCCCTCGAGCACCTGTCGGATGACCACCGCGCCGTCGTTGTGCTCCGACTGTTGGACGGGTATTCGACCCGTGAGACGGCCGAAATGCTGGACATTCCAGAAGGAACCGTGATGTCGCGCCTGTACCGGGCTACATCGACCCTCGAATCCCTGCTGCGCCCCTACCTTTCGTCCGACGATCTACCCTCCCGATGACACCTTCCAACGACGCATTCGACCATCGTCTCCTGCGCTACCTGACGGGCGAACTGTCGCCCGCAGACGCCGACCGCACGGAGGCCCGCCTCGCCGAGGACGCGGAGATGCGCGCCAGGCTCGAGCGTCTCCGCGCGGTACATCACACGGTGAAAGCTCCGGAACGCCGTTTTGAGACCGGGTTCGCCGGCCGCGTCATGGAGCGCGTGCGGGAGGCGGATCCGGTGCCCGCCTTCGACCGGATGCTGCAGACGGCCTTCCTTCGGCTTGCCGTCGTGGTTCTGCTGATGATCACCGGCGTCGGTGGCTACAACGTCGCGACCCACGACGACGCGTCGGCGTCGACGGTGGAGGCGGTCCTCGGGCTGCCGGACGTAACGTTGACGGCGGCCGCTCACGACACGCTCGTTCCGTCGGACGAATAGCCGTACGCGCACGGTCACCTTCCCTTTCGCTTTGCCTCGCCTGTTATGCCCTGGATGTCGTTT
>JAAAOT010000273.1 GCA_009908725.1 Bacteroidota bacterium
GCCCTCGGGAAATATCGTGAGTGTGCGGCCGGTGGAGAGTGTCACGGTCGTGTCCTGCGTGGACGCCTCTACGAACAATGTCCACGTGCCGGCGGATGTGTCCCTAGGGATGGTTATCGTCCCGCCCCAGGTACCGTCCAATACAGAGCCCTGCCGCCGCTGCGGGTTCTGTACCGCGCTGGTATCGCCTCCGGCGGTCAGAAAGAACGGCCGGACCTCCCGGATCAGGGCGCTGCTGCGCACGGGAACGGACACGTCGATCTCACGAGGCAACTGTTCGACACCGATGCTGTCCGGCTCGATCTCGGGCGTTCCGCCGAGGACAGGATATGCAGGTACTCGGGACGTGTCGGTCGACATATCGAAGCGAGCATCCTGCCCCGCCTGTTCCGGCTGAACCGCCCGGATGATAGCCTGGATCTGGGACTCGGGGATGCCCAGCTCCCGCGCTCGACGGATGGCCTGCTGCGGGTTGCTCAGGTCAATTCCTAGTTGCTCGGCACGGCGACGCGCCTCTTGGACCGTCATACCGCGGCGATCAAGTTCCTGCTGCACCTCGGCAGGTACCTCCTCCTGCTGTTGCTGCTGCGGCTGTTGAGCGTGCGCCTGAAATGGCATCCCCCACCCGATCGCGGTGATCAGCGAGAGAAAAAGTATGATGCGCTTCAACATGATAAACGGCGTGACGAGACGGGGGCGTAATCCAGAGTCGCGACCGGCAGAGAATCGGCAGGTGCCGGGCGCGCGATACGGTTCGGGCGGTAGAACGGAGCGCGTTACATCAACAGCATCCCGGCGTACCTCCAAGAGATCGGCACGAGACGATGAGCCGACGCGGGACGCGGCGCAGCAAGGGACGGAACGACGTGGTGTCCGAAAGAAGGGGAATCACATCGACAAACCGATCGGAGGCGACGAACGCCTCACAGATACCACACTGTTTGGTACGTGCTGTAACGGAAAATAGCGAATGATCGCGTGGCAATACCTTTCAACTTTCTCAAATTTTCGCCCTGCATAGCGTGTATCACCGACGGGGTCCAGATTCTGCCGCATCCGTAATGTCCAACAGGTACTGCCCGTAGGCATTATTAGACATGCTCTTGCCCAGTCGCTCAAGGTCCGCGCGATCGATCCACCCCTTCCGCCAGGCGATCTCTTCCGGGCAGCTAATCTTCAGTCCCTGCCGCGCTTCGATCGTCTGCACGAAGTTCGACGCCTGCAGCAGCGATCCGTGCGTTCCCGTATCCAGCCACGCGAACCCACGACCCATGGTTTTGACTCGCAGAGCTCCCTTCGATAGATAGCGCGCATTCACATCGGTGATTTCCAACTCACCGCGGGCGGATGGAGTGAGAGAGCGAGCAATATCGACGACTGCGTTGTCATAGAAGTAAAGACCGGTCACCGCATACTTCGACGCCGGATTGTCCGGTTTCTCCTGAATACTCGTCGCGCGCCCGCTTTCGTCGAAGTCGACGACCCCGTACCGCTCGGGGTTCTGCACGTAGTAGGCGAACACCGTGGCGCCGCCCTCCGCCCGGGCGGCATCCTGCAGCATGTTCTGCAAGCCGCTACCATAAAATAAATTATCTCCGAGAATGAGTGCAACCGGGTCGTTCCCAATGAAATCGTCTCCCAGCAGGAACGCCTCGGCAATGCCGCGAGGCTTGTCCTGTACGGCGTAGGACAGGTTCATCCCCCACTGGCTCCCATCCCCGAGCAACGACTCGAAGCGGGACGTATCGCGAGGCGTCGAAATGAGGAGGACATCTCGCACGCCTGCCAGCATCAGCGTTGATAACGGGTAGTAGACCATCGGCTTGTCGTACACAGGCAACAATTGCTTGCTAACGGACTGCGTTGCCGGGTACAGCCGGGTGCCTGCGCCTCCGGCCAGTACGATTCCTTTACGAGCCATAAAGTGGTGGTCTGCGTCCGTCAGAAATACGAATCGTTCCAGTGTACGGCGCTTCGCTATGGTCGATCATCGCTCCGCCTCCAAAAGCGGTTTGCGAATATCGGCAAGCTGCCGGCTCCAGGAGGGCGGTTGGAGACCGAACGTGCGCATCAGCTTCGACGGGTCGAGCACGCTGTACGCAGGGCGTGATGCAGGCCGGGGAAACGCCGAGGTGTCGACCGGCTCGACCTCGACGTCTACATCGAACACGCGAAAGATCGCCTGAGCGAACCCGTACCAACTCGTCTGCCCGCGCGATACGGAATGGTAGATTCCGGACGTCCGTCCCATGTCGATACTGCCCAGAACACATTGAATGACATGCCGGGTCGCGTCAGCCAGCCACAGCGTGCTGGTCGGCGAACCGAATTGATCGTCCACAACCTGTAGCCGGTCCCGCTCTCGGCCAAGACGGAGCATCGTTCGAAGAAAGTTGTCGCCTGTCGGTCCATACAGCCAGCTTGTCCGGAAAATCCAGAACGGGGCTGCCCCCGACTGAATACGGCGCTCCCCTTCCCGTTTCGTTTTTCCGTAGACCGTCCGGGGGTCTGTCGCGGCTGCCTCCGTGTAGGGGCGCTCGGCGCGGCCGTCAAACACGTAATCGGTCGAGTAATGGACGATCCCCGCCCCGATGCGCTCGGCCTCTTCCGCCAGCACGCCCGGCGCCACCGCATTCACGAGATGGGCTGTCTCTTTATCGGATTCCGCACCATCCACATCGGTAAACGCCGCAGCGTTCACGATCATCTTCGGCTCCCGGTCTTGCACAACGCTGCGGACCTGTTCGGGTCGCGAGAAGTCCGCATCAGCCCGACCGAGGGCGGTCACCGGTCCAATATCGCTGAGCGCGGCCTGCAAAGCGCGTCCCAACTGACCGTTGCGACCAAAAAGAAGGATGGATGTCTCGTGCACAGAAATCTACAGCGGGTTTGCAGAGAAAGGCCGTGAGGGTACGCTACCAACGTGACGCTACCGATGCGACGCGATCGACGGTGCAAGGCGAAGCCGGTCCCGGTCGATGTCGCGCAATCGAGGGGCCGCGGCGTCTTTCTCGGATACCGTCGGCGTGTCGATCGGCCAGTCGATGCCAAGGTCCGGGTCATTCCAGTGAATCGACAACTCGGCGTCCGGCGTGTAGACATCGGTGCACTTATACGCGAATGTGGCCGGCCCGTCCGTCACGACGAATCCGTGGGCGAAGCCTTCCGGGATGTACAGCTGGTCGGTCCATGCACGAAGCGTCGTGCCGATCCACTGGCCGAAGGTGCTCGAGTCGGGGCGAACGTCGACGACGACGTCGTACACCGTGCCGGAAAGAACGAATACCAGCTTGCCCTGTGGATGCGGATTCTGCAGGTGCAATCCGCGCAGGACCCCCGTTTCGGACCGCGATACGTTGTCCTGGACGAAGGTTGCATCGATTCCCGCCTCCGCGTAGCGATCGGCATGAAACGTCTCCATGAATCCTCCCCGGTCGTCCTTGTAGACATCGGTTTGGATCCGAAGAAAACCGGGAAGAACGGTCGTGTCAACGTTCATCGATAGACAGAAAAAGCGAGGATCGGGAGAAACAGGATCGAGCGTGCAGAACGACCGCACTCGCCGGATGGTCCGAGGACGGGACGGCTGAATTACAGAAACCGCCGGACGACGGGGCGAGCCGCCTCGACGATCGACCGGGCGACTCGCGAATGCAGAGGGACACTGTACCCGACGAGTTCGTACCCAAGAGCCTGCAGCACGTCTCCAGCCACCTCTTCAACGTCGGCAATGTCGGTCCGTGAGGCCTCACGGCGCCAGGACTCCGCACGGGTTGGATCCACCGGGCGGCGGGTGTTCTCGTACAGATCGGCGTGACGATCCGGAAGGCCACGTCGCTCTGCCTCGTGGAAATCCAACATGGCGGCATGATACTCGACGTCGATCTCACGGCATATCCTGCGCAGTGTCGGCCCGGGATCTGTAACGAGATCCTCGAAGGAAAGCTCAATGTATCGACCATGCAGGCCCGTCGCACCGGCTCGTCGGGCAGCGGAAACGGCACCACGCCATCGCTCCGCCGCTTCACGGAGCGTCACATGCCATCCTGCCCGAACGAGACTGCGAGCCACGTCTCGTCCGTCACGAACGATGTGAACGAAGATAGCGTCCGTAAACATCTCGGCAAGCCGCGGGAGGTGGTGGACGTAGGCCGGCGTCTTGTCGCCCCAGCGCCGCGCGTTCAACGCATCGGCCGCCGTTCTGTACAGGAGCCGACAGGCCTCGGGGTAGGTAAGCGGTGCCGCTTCCTGCAGCGCCGCCTCGACGGCTTCAATGTCTATGGAAAACGGCGTCCATCCCGTGGTTTTCGTTGTCGCCGGAAAGCGCTGAATATCCCGGAGAAACGACCATCGCTGTCTGGATGTCTCGAACGAGCCGTACTCCCGGGCGCGCTCTGCAAGCACCGGTACGAATCCCGTTTCGTGAAACAGGTGCAGGTCCGGCGACTGCATTAACATCAACCGGAGAAGCGTCGTCCCGGACCGGTCGCAGCCGACCAGAAAAACCGGCGCGTCGTAGCCAGGCAGATCCTTCGAAAGCGTCATCGGTCGGGAAAGGCGTAAGACGTCACGAGACGAAAGGTATGCTTCAAAAACGAAGGCCCGCCCGGAAGAAACCAGAGCACGCCGATGTAGCTTATAGCGAAGACGGAAGCATTTACCGCGAGTCCCAACAGCGACTCGTCCCACGCCGCACCACCGACTGTCTGGCTACCCAGTATAACGGCTGCGGCTGAAAGGGTCGACGCCGTAAGCGGTCGCCATATCGACCGCCACACGTCCATCAGGGTGAGCGGAGAGGCTGCAAAACAGTACTGGAAGCCGGGAAGCAGAATCACCCAGGTGGCGGCTGCATAGGCTGCCGCGACGCCGTGCACGCCCCATGGGATTCCGGCAACAAAGCTAAACGTAATGAACGCGCTGTAGACCACGCCCCACCGAAACCAGCGGCGCGTTTCTCCCAGGGCTGTGTATGACCAACCCGTCACCACGTTGAAGCTCTGAGCGAGGGCAGCGATAGCCAGAATTCGGTAAATGGGGACAACCGGTTCCCAGCCCGGACCGAGAAGGACCGCCACGACACGATCGGCGTCGGCAAACGTGAACGTGATGATCGGCATGCTAATGAATACAAGCCTGGATAACGCCGACCGAACGTACTGGCGGAACGCTTCTCCGTCATCCTGAAGCCGGCTCAGCGCAGGAATGACGACGTTGCTCACGGGCCGGCGAATAAGGCGTATCGGCGCGAGAAGGAGCTTGTACGCGTTGGAGTAGAATCCGAGTGCCTGCGCTCCGAGGACCCTCCCGATGAGTATGTCGTCGGCGTTTCGAGCGGCGTAGTTCACCAGGTGAAACCCGGTCAGATCGCCGCCGAACCGCAATAGATCGCCCGCCCCTTCGGACCATGCCGGCCGCGACGGAGACCAACGAACGACCCAGAATGTGCCTGCGGTGGCGGCTGCCTCCATCGTCAGATACTGAATGACGAGGGACCAGTAGCCCGCCCCGAGTAGCGCGGCCGCCACAGCAGCCGCGACCGCAACGACGTGCGAGGCAACCTCCACACGGACGATCGTACGAAACAACATATGCCGCTTCAACAGCGCCTGCGGCTGTACACGGACGGCGCTGACGAGCAATCCGCCCGAGAGTCCGAGCACCACACCAACGAGCCGGGGATCGTCGTAGAACCAGGCCAGCCCCGGGGCCGAGACCGCGCAGATCAGAGTCGCCAGCAGGCCAACCGCGACATTTACCCAGAACAGCGTATTCACCTGCGCATCCGAAATGTCGGAGCGCTGGATTGTGGCATCCGAGAGCCCGAGGTCCCGAAACAGCGTCAGAAACGAGGTGACGACGACGGCCATCGCCATCAGGCCGAAATCCTCCGGCTGAAGAAGGCGCGCCAGCACGAGCAGTGCCCCGAACCGAAGTACGAAGATGAAGGCCTGACCGGAGAGGCTGGCCAGCCCCCCTGTGACCGACTGCTCTTTCAGGTCGGACCGCGACACCGGCTCACCGGTCTCCGATGACGTCCGGCGGTTCTGTCCTGGCGGTGGAGGCATGAAGGAGAGAGGCGATCCGCGAGCCGAGAGAGATGAGCGATACTACAGAGTATCAGGCAAAAGCTCCTGATATAGGCGCACAAGCCGATCCGTTTCGCGCTTCAGGTTGAAGTTCTTCTCGATGTTCGCCCGCCCGGCACGTGCGATCCGTTTCACCTCTCCCCCGGACGCCCGGCACAGCCTCAGAATCCGCTCGGCAATATCCTCTGGCTCGCCTTCAGGTGCCAGAAGGTGATGATTATCGGCCGGCACCATTTCGGGGATCCCGGCGTGGCGAGTTGCAACAACAGGCAATCCGACGGCCTGTGCTTCGACCAGAACCGTGGGTGTGCCTTCCCGATCCCCGCCGGGTGCCACCTTGCTACAGAGCACGAACGCGTCGGACGCATCGAGCTGCCTGCGCACATCTTCTGAGCGCTGCCAGCCCGTGAGTTCGACGGTCCCAGACAGGTCGAGATCCTCGATCGTTCGCTCGATACGAGGACGCAGCGGCCCGTCCCCGACAAGTCGGAGCGTTAGATCCGGGACCTCTGATCGCGCCTGGGCTACCGCCTGTAGGAGGTCGATGTGCCCTTTCTTCGGCGTCATCCGGGCGACGCACAGCAAATCGCGGACGGGCCATCCCGGATCGCGGTACCGAAATGTATCCAGATCCCGTGCGAGATGCACAACCCGGACGTTCCGTTCCGGCGCCCCGAGCGCGACGAGCCGGTCCTTCATTTCCTCTGAGAGTGCCTGAAACAGGTCTCCCTCGTCCCAGAGCCCCGAGTACTTTCTTCGCCAGAACCGGTCTTCTGCTCGCTGCGAGGCATCGAATCCGTAGAAACTCGTCAGCAGTGGTACGTCCTTGGACGTTGCGACGGGCGCAGAGAACACCCCCATCGGCCCGAAATGAGCATGCAGAACATCGGGCTGCAGCCGGTCAATCAGTAACGCGAGTTTTCCACGCAGATCCGGCCATGTATAGGTTTCCCGGTGACGGATCCCAACGGCGGCCCCGACCCGACCGAGGAGGCGTCCAGGATGCCAGATGGACCGCAGCGGCAGCGAATGGACATCCTCGAACGGTCGATCTTCTATTTCGTTGCGATCGAACGTTGCAACGTGCACATCCAGCCCCGCGGACCGTTGCGCCTTGAGCGTCGCGTAAACAAAGGTCTCGGACGGTGCCGAGAACCGGGCGATAACGTGAAGGACTCGGAGGCTCATGACGTGTCCCGGGCCTGTAAACGAGCATCTGCCGAGCGGTTCAGATCGCCCAGCCGCGTTCTTCGCAACCGGCGCAACGCGTTCCGGAGTCGCCGAAAGGTCCGGACGCCACACCACGAGGCGAGCCATTTCAGCCACCATCTCACGCGCAGCGGATTCTCGCGCACTGCCCAACCGAAATACCGCCGCGCCGCCTCAACCTCCGGCACCCGCATGCAGACGTCGCCCAGCCGGTGGAAGAGGTGCCCCTCCCCGCCAGCGGCTCGGATGAACGCGCGATGCTTATGCAGTAGCGCCTCATGACCCTCACGCACACTATCCGGGCGTGCTGTGATCCGGTCACCTGCGTACCCGCCGGTATATGTTAGAAGCTTCTCGTCGATGCAGTGGAAGGACGTGTGCTGGGCACACCGGATCCAGAGGTCCCAGTCCTGGCAGCTCGACAGACTCTCGTCCAGCGGACCGACCCTTCGAAGCACGTCCGCTCGAACACTGGCTGTCGAAAAGGTGCCGACCACGTTGCGGCGACCCACCGCAACTGACACCTGTTCTCTCACACAGGATTGATAGGGACTGGTGTCGTCGATCGAGCCATCTGTTCGTATAATCTCAAATGCGGAGTAAATCACGCCGGCGCTATCGCCGGCCGACTGAATGGCATCCGCGTGTCTGGCCAGCCGATCCCGATGCCAGACGTCGTCAGAGTCGAGAAATGAGACCCATGAGCCGCTGGCGGCTTCGATACACGTGTTGCGCGCGGCGTTTGCCCCCCGATTGGTTTCGTGCCGGAGAACACGCGTTGGAACGCTCGCCTCAGCCGTCGCCTCATGCACGACTGCCTCGACCGCATCCGTGGAGCCGTCATCCACGACGAGAATCTCTGCCGGAAGCCACGTCTGCGCCAGTACGCTTCGGAGGGCTCGGCCAACGACGTGCGCCCGCTGGTACACCGGAATCACCACGCTGAATCGGGGCGGTGCCTGTCCCATGAGTCCCACCTTGTCTGGCAGAATCGGCCTCGAAGGATCACGAACGGAAGCGACGATTACGCCCCCGTCCCGAGTCGCGACAGGTCGTATCCGCTTTCGAGCACCTCATCCACCCAGTCGAGGTGATCGATGTACCACTCGACGGTCTGCCGAATCCCGTCCTCGAACGAGGTGGTAGGGGTCCAGCCGAGGTCGTTCTCGATCTTTGTGCAGTCGATGGCGTACCGCCAGTCATGCCCCGGGCGATCCGTCACGAACGAAATGAGGGATCGATAGCTGCCGTCCCCGCGCGGACGAATCTCGTCGAGCACGTCGCAGACAGTGTGCACGACTTCGATGTTCTGGCGCTCTGCCCGCCCCCCGACATTGTAGGTCTCTCCCGTCTCTCCTTTTTCAAGTACGGTACGGAGGGCCGTCGCGTGGTCGTCGACGTACAGCCAGTCGCGCACGTTTTCCCCCGTTCCGTAGACGGGAATCGGGTCGCCGGCCAGCGCCTTGAGGATGATCACGGGAATGAGTTTCTCCGGATACTGGTACGGCCCGTAGTTATTCGAGCAGTTCGTGACCAGTACCGGGAGGCCATAGGTTCGATGCCAGGCTCGCGCCAGGTGGTCCGCGGAGGCTTTACTGGCCGAGTACGGCGAGCTCGGATCGTACGGCGTTGTCTCATGGAACGCACCCTCATCGCCGAGCTCTCCATACACCTCATCGGTGGAGACGTGGAGAAACCGAAAGGGGTCTGTGTCTTCGCCGTCCCGCTCACGCCAGTGATGACGCGCGGCCTCCAGCAGGGTGTACGTGCCGAGAATATTGGTTTCGATAAACGCGGCGGGGCCGTCGATGGACCGGTCCACGTGCGACTCGGCCGCGAGGTGCATCACGGCTCTCGGTTCGAACCGCTCGAACACATCGTTCATCGCCGCAGCGTCGGCAATGTCTTCCACGACCAGATGGTGCCGGGGGCTATTCAGGACGGCCGCCAGGTTGGCGCGGTGCCCGGCGTACGTGAGACAATCGACCGTCACCACCTCGGCATCGGTTTCACGAATCAGCTGCCGCACCACGGCGGAGCCAATGAAACCTGCGCCGCCGGTGACGAGAATGGTGTCAGACATGGTAGCGTCGTGATGTCGTGGAAGAATAGGTCGAAACAGGACAGCCCGGACGACCGCGCAGGAGGCGGGTCCGGGCTGTCGGGAAGAACGAACGGCGGCTACTCGATAATTCCGCGGTCCAGCAGTGCCTCAACCAGCTGGTCGACGCAGGCCTCGACGTCGTCCGTGTCGCTGTGGACGACCACCTCGGGCGACGCAGGCTCTTCGTAGGGTGCGGAGATGCCGGTGAAGTTGGCGATCTCACCGCTCTCGGCTTTCGCGTACAGCCCTTTCGGATCGCGCTCTTTGCACACCTCGATGTCGCAGTCGACGTGGACCTCGAAGAAGCGATCGTCCGGAAGAAGCTGGCGGACGCGGTCCCGATCCTCCTGGTACGGCGACACGAAGGTGCAGAGCGTGATGTTGCCCTGCTCGAAGAAGAGTCGCGCTACTTCGCCGACGCGCCGGATGTTTTTCTTGCGGTCGCGGGCGGAAAAGCCCAGATCGCCGGAGAGGCCGTGCCGGACGTTGTCGCCGTCGAGCATCATCGTCTGGCATCCACGATCGTAGAGACGACGCTCCAGCTCTTTTGCAATAGTCGACTTGCCGGAACCCGAAAGGCCGGTGAGCCACATGACCGCCGCCTGGTGCCCATTCCGGGATTCACGTTCCTCCCGTGGGACGTTCAGGTCTTCCCAGACGACGTTCGGCGACGCGGCCCGCTCGGTGCCGGTCTCGGACTCCGTGCCATACGGCGCGACGTTCTCGGCCACACCGCGGATCATTCCGGCGGCCACCGTCGCGTTGGTGTCGGGATCGATCAGGATGAACGCACCCGTCGCCCGGTTCACCTTGTAGGCGTCAATGAACAGCGGATCGGCCGTCTCGAGCTCAACGCGCCCGATCTCGTTCAGTTTAAAGGTCGACGCTTCTTCGCGGTGAAGCGAGTTCACGTTCATCCGGTACACGACCTTCGAAACGTACGCCTGCGTTCGGCGCGTCGTGTGCTGGATGACGTAGGGGCGATCCGCTCGCATGGCCTCTTCGTCCATCCAGCAAAGGTCGGCATCGATGGACCGCGTGATCTCGGGCCGATTGCGGGCGCGGACGATCATCGATCCGCGGCTAACGTCGATCTCGTCGTCGAGGGTCATGACAATCGACTCGCCCGGCCCTGCTTCCTCCTGATCCCCGTCCAGCGTCACGATCGTGTCGACCGTCGTGGACCGCTCAGATGGGAGAACGACCACCTCTTCCCCGGGACGAATTTTGCCGGATGCGATCTGGCCGGCGTACCCACGGAAGTCCTGGTTCGGTCGAATGACGTGCTGAACCGGATACCGGAAGTCGACCTGGTTGCGATCGCTCTGTGTTTTGACCGTTTCCAGCTTGTGCAGGAGCGTACTCCCCTTGTACCACGGTGTATTATCGGACGTATCCACCACGTTGTCGCCTTTCAGCGCGGAGATGGGGATAAACGTGATATCGTCCATGTCGAGCTGCTCCGCGAACTGCCGGTACTCGGCCTGAATCTCGCGAAACACGTCCTCGTCGTAGTCGACGAGGTCCATTTTGTTGACTGCCACGATCATGTGCGGGATCTGAAGCAGCGACGCGATGAACCCGTGGCGTCGACTCTGCTGCAGGACGCCGTTGGTGGCGTCGATCAGCACGACGGCCAGCTCCGCGGTCGACGCGCCCGTGACCATGTTGCGGGTGTACTGCTCGTGCCCCGGCGTGTCGGCAATGATGAACTTGCGCTTGGGCGTAGCAAAGTACCGGTACGCGACATCGATGGTGATGCCCTGCTCGCGCTCGGCCCGGAGGCCGTCGGTCAGTAGCGCCAGCTCAAGGTCTTCGTCATCACGCTGCGTGTTGCGTTCGATCTCTTCCAGCTTCTCCTCGAAGATCTGCTGGGTGTCGTACATGAGGCGGCCAATCAGCGTGCTCTTGCCGTCGTCGACGCTACCGGCCGTTGTGAATCGTAGGACGTCCATTTATTTGAATGCGAAGTTTGAAGTGCGAAAGGCGAAAGATGGGGCGAGAGGATTGAACGAAATGGTCAACCTGAAAGGCGTCTACCGACGGGCTGTCCCATTTCGAACATAGAATTTCGACCTTCGCATTAGAAATACCCCTGTCGCTTGCGGTCTTCCATCGCCGCCTCGGACCGCTTGTCGTCCGCGCGGGCGCCCCGCTCGGCGCGCTGTGCCGTTGCAACCTCTTCGACAACCTCTTCGAGCGATGTCGCCGTAGATTCCACAGCTCCGGTGCACGTCATGTCGCCAATCGTACGGAAGCGCACCATCTTCTCGACGTACGCTTCGCCGCTCTGAAGCTCAATGTACGGCGACTTCGACAGCAGCACGCCTTCCCGTTCAACGACGTCCCGCTTGTGCGCCAGGTAGAGACTCGGGATATCCAGGTCCTGCTGGAGAATGTACTGCCACACGTCCAGCTCCGTCCAGTTGGAGAGCGGAAAGGCGCGGAAGTGCTCTCCTTTCTCGCTTCGTCCGTTATACAGGTTCCAGAGCTCGGGACGCTGGTTTTTCGGGTCCCACTGGCCGAAGCGGTCACGGTGTGAAAAGAACCGCTCTTTTGCCCGTGCCTTTTCCTCATCGCGGCGGGCACCGCCTAGGGCCACGTCGAATCCGAAGTCTTTGATCGCTTCGAGAAGCGTCGGGATCTGCGCCTTATTGCGGCTCGGCGTGACGCCCTTCTCCTCTTTCGCCAGGCCCTTCTCGATCGTCTCCTCAACGCTTCGGACGATCAACTCCACGCCCAGCCGGCCCACCAGATCGTCTCGGAAACGGATCGTTTCCGGAAAGTTGTGCCCGGTGTCCACGTGCAGCAGCGGGAACGGAATGGATCCCGGGTGAAAGGCTTTCTTGGCGAGGTGAACCATCAGGAGGGAGTCTTTCCCGCCCGAGAACATGAGAACGGGCCGCTCGAACTGAGCCGCCGACTCACGCATCAGGTGGACAGCCTCGGACTCCAGCCAGGCCAGGTGCTTCGAGGTATCGTTCGAAAAAACCATGGGTTGTAGTATTCAGAAAAAGCAAAGCGTCCACACAGACGTCGGTCTCGTACGACACGGATCGCTCGTCACGTATCCGAAACCGCTCATGAAGGTGCGAGAGAACCAACGACTGCGTAATCAGACGTATCGATCAAGAATGACGTGAGACGCGTCAGGCTTCCACTCGGGACAGGCCCATTTCCTCGCGGAAATAGTCGAGCGTGCGGTTCAGTCCATCTTTTCGATCAACGGCGGGAGACCAGCCGAGGACCTCCCTAGCGCGAGTGATGTCCGGCTGACGAACCTGCGGGTCATCTTTCGGAAGCGGCTCGAACGTCAGCGAGCTGTCGGAATTCGTGAGTTCGATTATCTCCTCCGCAAATTCCTTAATCGTGATCTCGTCCGGGTTTCCGATGTTGACAGGATGTGTTTCGTCGCTCATCAGGAGACGGAAGATCCCGTCCACGAGGTCGTCTACGTAGCAAAAGCTACGCGTCTGGCTGCCGTCGCCGTAAACAGTGAGCGGCTCGCCATTCAACGCCTGCGACATAAAGGTCGGAAGAGCACGGCCATCATCGATTCGCATGCGCGGGCCGTACGTGTTAAAAATCCGGACGATGCGCGTTTCCACGCCGTGATAGCGGTTATATGCCATCGTCATCGCTTCTGCGAACCGCTTGGCCTCATCGTAGACGCCGCGCGGGCCGATGGGATTCACATTTCCCCAGTAGTCCTCCTTCTGAGGATGAATCTCCGGATCCCCGTAGACCTCGCTGGTAGAGGCGAGGAGAAGGCGCGCATTTTTGGCCTTCGCAAGACCAAGCGCCTTGTGCGTGCCGAGAGCACCGACTTTCAGGGTCTGGATCGGTAGCTCCAGATAGTCGATCGGAGAGGCCGGACTCGCAAAATGGAGCACGTAGTCCAGTTCGCCACCGACGTGGATAAAGTCCGTCACGTCGTGCTTGACGAAGCGGAAGGAATCGCTGCCGAGCTCGAACAGGTGTTCTACATTTTTTGTATCGCCGGTAATCAGGTTATCCATGCAGATAACCTCGTGCCCCTCGTCGATAAATCGATCACAGAGGTGCGACCCGAGGAAGCCTGCGCCTCCTGTTATTAATGTGCGAGGCATAGTCAGGGAATCTGTTGAAGAGCGAGGGCAAAGGAAGGGGCCAACCGACACCCACCGCCAAGGACGTTCATCCCCGGCGGCCGGTGTCGTTTACGTACTACGCCCGCCCGTTCTCCGACAGGGCGGCTTCGATCGCTTCCACATCTTCCTGCGGGGCGACGTGCGGGCGGCCGATACTGAAGTAGTCGAAGCCCATTTCGGCCATTCGCGACGGGTCGTACAGGTTTCTTCCGTCGAAGACGACCGGATCCTTTAGCGATTCGCGCACCCGGTTCAGGTCGGGACGGCGGAATTCGTGCCACTCGGTGCAGATCACGAGGGCGTCGGCGTCCTCCAGAGGAGCGTACATGTCCTCCGTGTAGCCGATGCGGTCGCCAAAGTTGACTTTCGTGGTTTCGATGGCTTCCGGGTCGAAGGCCACGATATCGGCACCGCGCTCGAGCAGTCCTTCGATGATGACGTGGGACGGAGCTTCGCGCACATCGTCCGTATTGGGCTTAAACGCAAGCCCCCACATGGCGATCTTCTTCCCTTCGAGGTCGCCGTCGAAGTAGGCGTCGAGGCGATGGACCATCAGCTCGCGCTGCTGGTCGTTCACCTTGAGGACGGAATCCAGGATCTGGAAATCGTATCCGTGCTGGCGACCAGTCCGATGGAGCGCCTGAACGTCTTTCGGGAAGCAGCTTCCGCCGAACCCGATGCCGGCATACAGGAAGTGGCGGCCAATGCGATGGTCTTTGCTGATGCCGAGGCGAACCTTGTCCACGTCTGCGCCGACGCGCTCGCAGAGGTTCGCGATCTCGTTCATAAAGGAGATCCGGGTCGCCAGAATCGAGTTTGCGGTGTACTTGATCATCTCTGCCGACCGCTCATCCACGACCAGAATCGGGTTGCCCTGGCGAACGAACGGCTCGTACAGGCGCGTCATCTTATCGGCAGCCTTTTCGCTGGACGTACCGATGACCACGCGGTCCGGCTTCATGAAGTCGTCCACGGCTGCGCCCTCGCGGAGGAATTCCGGGTTGGACACGACATCGTACTGCTCGCCGACGGTCAGACCGCGGTCGCTCATTGTCTCCGACACCCGATCAGCCGTCCCAACCGGAACCGTGCTCTTGTTGACGACGATCTTGTAGCCGGGCTCGTCGTCTTCAACCAGCAGGTCCGCAACGGTGCCGGCCGCCTGAAGAACGTAACTCAGATCAGCGGATCCGTCTTCACCGGGCGGTGTCGGCAGGGCCAGGAAGATGACGTCTGCGTCCAGGACTGCGTCGTCGTATGACGTTGTGAACGTGAGGCGCCCTTCTTTTCGATTCCGGGCGAAGTAGTGCTCGAGGTCCGGCTCGTAAATCGGGAGCTTGCCGCCCCGAAGCATGTCTACCTTTTCCTCGTCGATGTCAACACAGGTCACCTGATTGCCCATCTCGGCGAAACAGGTTCCGGATACGAGACCGACATATCCGGTCCCAATGATGGCGATATTCATAAAATGGATGGTGCGATCACACTTGAAGGGAAACGAAATAACGAGTGGAAACGAGAAACGAAGAAATGCGCCCGTTTCCGGTAGACCGATCTCCGAGATGGGCTGAAACGGCCAGATTCATGCGGTCATGAACCTACGGCCTCAGCCGCGAGAGCCTGCAAACTTCCGGGAGAGCCAGACCGGCACACCCGGCGCAACAGGCATCATCCTCTAATCCCATGAGATTGAAAACGTGTCATCCACAACTTCGGTTCACTGGGGATCGGCCGTACCGGACGGTGACTGGGTGCGACACCGGCCCCTGAAAACGAAACAGTGGAATCGAGCAAGCCAGGGCGAGGTTCGGTCGATGTCATGCCGCACGTTCGCTGTAACGTGGGAATAAAGGTGCGCAAAAGCAATGCGAAGGATGCGGTACCGACGTGCTTGAGACATCCGAAGCGCTCGAATCGGCCGGATTCCGGTCTTTTTCGCATGGGCTTCGCCTCATCCCAACACACCGGCTACAGGCTTCTAGACACAAACCGGATGCCGCAACGACGGAACGCCCCCGTCGAGGACAGAAGGACCGCACCATTTCGCTTTATCCTGGATCTTTGTACGTTCCCCCTGCGCACACGCTTCCCCTTCCACCTGCCCGTTACGTTCTTTCTCGCTGCCCTCCTGTCGTGAGCGACCCTGTGCCACCCAATTCGGATCCGATTCCGCTCTCACAGCCGGACATCTCTGATCTTGAGCGGACCTACGTGTCGGACGTGCTGTATTCGACGCGCCTCTCGTTCGGGCCGTTTCTCGAACGATTCGAGTCACAGATGGCCGAGCGGTGCGGAACGGAGCACGCCATTGCCGTGAGCAGCGGCACCGCGGCGCTTCACTGCATCGTTCGTGCATTACCCCTGAGTGCCGGGGACGAGGTGCTGACGACGCCCTACAGTTTCGTCGCCTCCTCCAACGCGCTCCTGTTTGAAAACGTCGATCCGGTCTTCGTGGACATTGACCCGGCGACGTACAACGTGGATGTCGGAAAGCTCGAACAGGCCATCACATCCCGGACGCGGGGCATCCTCGCAGTGGACGTGTTCGGCACCCCGGCTAACTGGCCCGCCCTGACCGATCTTGCAGAGAAACACGACCTCGTCCTCATCGACGATGCGTGCGAAGCGCTCGGCGCCGGCATCCAGGACCGTCCCATCGGGACCTGGGGGGATGCAGCGTCGTTCGGCTTCTACCCTAATAAGCAGATTACGACGGGAGAAGGCGGCTGCATCACGACGAACGATGCGGACCTGGCGGACCTCTGCCGTTCCCTGCGCAATCAGGGCCGCGCGACGTCGACCCGAATGGAGCACGTTCGGCTCGGCTTTAATTACCGGATGAGCGAGATGCAGGCGGCCGTCGGCTGCGCCCAGCTGGAACGGCTGGATGATCTTCTGGAGCGCCGCTCGAACGCCGCGGAGGCGTATCACGAGGCACTGGCCTCTCTCAGCGACGTGCTTCATCGCCCGGAAGCGGCCCCTGCTGGCACGCGGAGTTGGTTCGTATACGTCGTTCGCCTGCCCGACGATGCCTCCTCCGGCGATCGCGACCGACTCGTTCAACGCTTGAACGACCGCGGCATCGGAAGCGCCCCGTACTTTCCCAGCATTCATCTTCAGCCGTTCTACCGGGAACAGTTTGGCTACGAAACCGGCAGGTTACCGGTCACGGAGCGCGTCGCCGAGCGAACGCTCGCCCTCCCTTTTTTCGCCGGCATCACGCACGAGCAGATTGACCGCGTCGCAAACGTTCTATCGAACGAGCTCCCCGACCTTCTCCGTGACTGACCTGCCTACCAGCGAGGCCATCACACGACGTGTGAAACGCATCGCTGATATCATTGGAGGCGGAATCGCCCTTCTTGCCATGGCGCCTGTTTTCGCCGCGATCGCGGCTGCCATTCTGCTGGACGACGGGCGACCGGTCTTCTTCACACAGACTCGCGTCGGGCGCGACGAAGTCCCTTTTCGGATTTGGAAATTCCGAACGCTTCCACCGGCTCCACAGGCGAGTGCGACGGCCGATGATGATTGTGAAGTCGGCGAAGAATGTCGATCCATGCATGCCAGGAAGATGCCTGCTCGCGCAGCCACGCGCGTTGGTGGCGTTCTTCGGGCATGGTCTCTCGACGAACTTCCGCAATTATGGAACGTGCTTCGCGGCGATATGAGTCTGATCGGTCCGCGCCCCACGATACCGGAACAGGTCGCTCGCTACGGCGAATATGAACGAAAGCGCCTTCGCGTGCGTCCGGGGATCACCGGTTGGGCGCAGATTCACGGGCGCAATCTTTTATCCTGGCCGGAGCGCATCAATCTGGATGTCTGGTACGTGGAAAACTGGTCTCTCGGGCTAGACCTGCGCATTCTTCTTCGAACGCCTGCTGTCGTACTCTCGGGGCATGGCGTAAACGGTCGTGAGGGCAGGAATCCGGACTTCCCGGCGCACGATGCTCACGACCCGTCGCGCACTTCGTCACCGCCATCTTCTTTCCGTTGAGCACCCCGTTCGAACAACCGCACGAACGCTCGTCTCTCTGGCTGATCGGTGCCGGTGGTTTCGGCCGCGAGGTCGCCGCATGGGCCAACCGCTGCTCCAGGGTTGGGTCGAGTCGAGTCGCCTTTGTAGATGACAACGAAAGCGTCGTCAATTCAGGACGGCACAGGCTTCCGATTGACGGAACGGTCGCGGACCTGGCCACTGCGGCGGGCGGCTCGTTTGCGATTACGATCGGCACATCAGAGACGCGGCGAAAAATTGAGAGTAGACTCGATGGTGCCAACGTCAACCCCGTTCGCCTCTTGCATCCGAAAGTCGCTATTCACGAGAGCGTGGAGGTCGGTCCCGGCTCCATTCTTTGCCAGGGCGTAACCGCCACCGTCGATATACGCGTCGGTTGCCACACGATTGTAAATCTTAACGTCACCATCGGGCATGATGTCGTCCTATCGGACTTCGTCACCGTCCACCCCGGCGTACATCTTTCCGGCAGTGCCGTCGTCGAAGCCGGTTCTGAGATCGGGACGGGCGCCGTTCTCCTACCCGGCGTTGTCATCGGGGCCGGTGCGAAGGTTGGAGCCGGTGCCGTCGTAACTGAAGACGTACCGCCCGGGGTCACGGTCGTCGGCGTACCCGCACGACGCATCTCGTCGTGACGCACGTATTTCTCTCGTCTGCCCCCGCACGGATGCGCATTCTTGCATTCATTCATCACTACCATACCCCGGACTGTGCCACAGCGGCCCGGCCGTACTCGCTGATCCGGCGCCTCAGCGAGCGCCACGACGTGACGCTTATAACGACCGACGCCTGGCGGGCCCGTCGTAAGTCATGGAGGTTCGAGTGGGTGCCGCCAAATGTGAACCTCGTCGAGTATCAGCTCCCCTATCGCAACGAGATGGGCACAGCGCGCCGTCTTCTGGCGTTTGCCGGCTTTGCCGGACGGTCGCTATTCGATGCACTCCGTGCCGATCGTCCGGACGTCGTGTTCGCGTCGTCCACCCCGCTCTCCACCGGTGTCGCCGGTGCGCTTGCCGCCCGATGGCATGGTGTGCCGTGGGTTTTTGAAGTCCGCGACCTCTGGCCCGACTTTCCGATCCAGATGGGCGCTGTGCCTTCGCCAACGTTGCAGCGCATGCTCTACGGTCTCGAGCGATGGCTCTACCGGGATGCAGACCACATCATTGGTCTATCACCGGACATGTCCGACCACATCCGCGAGCACGCTCCCGACACGCCCGTCTCGACCGTTCTCTATGGAAGCGACTTCGATCTCGTCGATAGCCTGAATCGGAGTGACGTGCAGTCGCTGCGGGCGGCTGCCGGTGACCAGAACGAACTCATTGTTCTCTACGCTGGTAGCTTTGGCCGGGCGAACGCCATTCCTACGCTAATACAAACGGCACGGCATCTGGAAGATCGATCCGGGATCCAATTTGTGTTCACAGGTGAAGGGTATCACGCACCGACCGTTGAGAAGGCGGCGGCGGAGGTTCCGTCCATCACACACCTTCCGCCGCTCCCTCACCATCAGGCCCTTGCGCTCTTTTCCGCCGCCGATGTATCGATCGTATCATTCGCCGACCGGCCGGTCCTCGCGACCAACTCACCCGGGAAGCTGTTCGATAGCCTCGCCGTTGGCACGCCTGTTGTCGTCACGAACCCCGGATGGACCGCAAGGATGGTTGAAGAGGAAGGATGCGGATGGGCGGTTCCGGCGGAGAAACCACATGCGCTTGCGGATATGCTGTTCACCCTGCGGGATTCGCCGGGCATAAGGGAGGACGCCGCTCGAAAGGCCGCTGCCATGGCCCGACGCTCGTTTCGAAGATGCATGGCGACCGCAGCCATCGAGGACATTCTGATGGACGGGATCAACAGTAACGGATCCTAGAGTTATCGTCATCGAACAATACTCAGCTCGTATCAACCGGCTATTGCATTCTTGCCCTCCGATTCGTCTATTAGAGGGAGCCGTACGCGTCCTGCGATATGACGGAACGGGCTATGCTCGCCGGCTGATTTCTTCTGTTCCCATTGATTGTCCCGCTTTTCTGTGCGCGAGACGAAACTCGACGTTCGTACGCAAGCTCACCACTTGGCCCCGCTTGCCGGGCGCGGCCTACTCGTCTTTGCGGACGCTTTATGGGTCTATGGGACGCTGGCCCTGGCCGGATTCGTGCGTTCGGGCACGTGGGCATGGCCACACGAACTTCTCTCCCCGTCCCTGGCCGTGCTGGTCTCCCTGATCTACGTCAGTGCAACCGCGTGGAGTGGTGGGTATCGACGACCCCACGCCCTTCGATTCCCGCAGTTTGTCCGCATCACCGGCGCGCTGATCGGCGCCTTCCTCCTCTCCATCGCCGGGGCATATCTTATTACGCCGACACACTCCGTCCCGCGCGGGATCGCGTCGGTCCACGCGCTGCTCTCCATCGTCGGACTCCTTGGCATTCGATCGGGCCTTCGCCTCGTGACCGAGCGACTGCACGCGGGCCGGCCGACCACGCCCGCTGTACAGCGGGAACCGGTGAGGCTGAACGAGTTCGTCGATCGCCCGCCGGTCGAAATCGACACGGCGCGCCTGCAGGAGATGCTGACGGACGAGACCGTTCTCGTCACCGGGGCCGGCGGGTCTATTGGAACCGAGTTGTGCGAGCAGCTCGTCCGGCTCGACCCCGACCGTCTCATTCTGGTCGACATGTGCGAGTACAACCTCTATCGCCTGCAAAACCGTCTGGAACGGCGGAGACACTCCGTGGACATCGAGTTTTCGATCACGGACGTGCGAAACCGAAACGCAACGGATCGCCTCTTCCGCCGGCACGCGCCGGGCGTCGTCATCCATACGGCCGCGTATAAGCACGTGCCCATGATGGAGCGGCATCCGGATGCTGCCTTCGAAAACAACACGATGACAACGGCACACCTCGTCGACCTGTGCGACACGTCTGGCGTCGACCAGTTTGTTTTCGTTTCAACGGATAAAGCCGTGGAGCCACAGAGCGTCCTGGGCGCGACGAAGCGGCTTGCGGAATGGTATGTACGGAGCGCATCGACAGAGACGCGCTGCAAGATCGTGCGGTTCGGCAACGTCTTCGGCAGCCAGGGGAGCGTCGTGCCGCTGTTCGAGCAGCGACTGAAGGCCGGCGAGCCCCTCCCGGTGACGCACCCTGATATGGAGCGCTATTTCATGACCGCCCACGAAGCCTGCAGCCTGATCCTGCAGACGCTTCTGCACGACACCCACCCGGTTTACTTGCTTCGCATGGGGGAACCGGTTCGCATCGAGTGGCTGGCCCGCCAGATGGTTCAGGCCTACTACCCAGACGTCGTCGCCGATCGCATGATCGAGTACATCGGGAAGCGTCCCGGGGAAAAACTCAGCGAGCGGCTCATCACGCCGTCGGAACGGATGGAGGAGAGCGATCACCCGAATATCCTCGGAATCCACGGCCGCCCACCCTGCTCGCGCTCTGAACTGCAGCACCGGTTTGAGTCTTTTCAGCAGCTTTCCATGAACCCGGATGCGAGGATCCATGCGCTGCATGAACACCTGTTCGATGTTGCCCGCATCCCGTCGGGCGACGGACAGGTAAGCGGCGCGCCATCGCCGTCCCCGCCTCGCGCTCGCGGATAGGCGTCCGGGTCACGCTCCAGGGTGGGCGTGATCCACCACGTGCTGAACGGCAGTAACGAGCCGGCTGACCTCCGTCTCGAGGCAGTAGCGGTCCTCGACGATCTGCCGGGCGCGCGCAGCCCGTCGAAGCGCCGCGCCATACTCACCCAACACGTTTCGGAGTCCCTGCACTAAGGCGTCGACATCCTCCGGTGCCACGATAAGCCCCGTCTCGCCGTCCCGCACGAGGTCGGTGATGCCGCCGATCGGGGTTCCAATAACGGGACACATCGCCGCTGCTGATTCGATCAGGACGTTCGGCAGACCATCCTTGTCGGCCGTCTCAGGATCTCGGCGACTCGGCATGACCAGAACATCGGCGTCCGCATACGCCGCCCGTACCGTATCGTAGGTGGCAGCGCCGTGAAGGTGAATCCGGTCCGGAGCCGTTAATCTGGACGCGATGGTTTTAAGCCTTTCTCTCTCCGGCCCCTCGCCGTAGACGTCCAGCCGCAGATTCACCCCGTTCTGAAGCAGCCGGTTACATGCTCTGAGGAGCAGGTCGAATCCTTTCTTCGGGATCAGCCGGCCGACGGCCAGCACGCGAAACGTTTCTCCGGGCCGATCGGGCACGCGCTGCTCCACATCGGTCACCGGAAGACCACTACGAACGGTAACAACAGGCCGGTCGTCTCGCCAGTGCGTGAGCCACTGAGACGTTTGATCGGTCGTAGCTACACCGACCGATGCCGCCCGGAGGATACGGCGCATCAACGTTTCGTCTAGGCGACATGTCGTCGTCTGAGCTGTGATGCTGAAGGGACGGTCTGTAATCTGCGATAGACACCAGGCGCCTGCAGCTTCCATGTCGACGAGGTGAGCACGGATGTGATCGACTGAGCGCCCATTCAGCCATGCTCGCCCGGAGAGCATGGCCAGCCAGACTCCCAGCAGGCGCACCCTGATGCCGAGCCGGGTTTCAGAACCAAGCAAGGATTTCAGGATCCGGACGGCGTGCCAGGGTCGGTTGCCGAGAGCATGCGACAGTCCGCGCGTCAGGGCCCGAGGCCCGATCAGGACCGGGGACACGCGGGCTCCCGTGACGCGCAGGCCGTCACGCGTATCGCTCCAACGCATGCGCAGTATGTCGACCTCGTGACCGGCATCGACGAGCTGCTGCATCTCGCGGGCGATGAACGTCTCGGACCGGGCTGGATACTGCGAAACCACGTAGACAAACCTCATGCGGTGGAGGTGTGCTCGGATGGGGAATGAGAACGAGAATGTTCGCTCTTGGTCGGGGCGTCCCCGGTACCCATCAGGGAACGAAAGAGGTTAACGTAGGCACGACCGGCGCGTTCGACGCGAAAGTCCCGGGCCCGTGTCCGCCCACGGTCCGGATCCAGTGGCGCCGCAAGGACCTCGTCCAGCGCATCTACCAAAGCACCAATATCTCCTGGCGGGACGAGACGACCAAACCGGTCGTCACCCGACTCGAGAATTTCAGCCACGCCTCCCTCCGCTCGCACTGAGACGACCGGAGCGCCCGACGCCAGCGCCTCTACCACCACGTTTCCGAACGCTTCCCAGCGAGACGCCAGAGCAAAGACATCGGCGTGGTGAAAATAATCGTACGGATTCGCGACAAACCCGGGCATGTCGACCCGGTTTGAGACGCCGAGTTCTTCCGACACATGCGCAATTTTAGCACGCTCGGGCCCCTCGCCGAGAAGGATGAGACGTGCGGGCGTCTTTATGCGAGCAAGCGATCGGACCAGCCCCTGCATATTTTTTTGAGGGACGAATCGCCCTGCGCTTACAAGGACCGGCATGTCATCTTGAAACCATGGATGAGGCGCCGACGGTTGCCGATTCAGAATTTCTCCGACATCGATCGGGTTGTAGATGACGGAGAGTCGTTCCCGCCGGATGTCGTACTCCGTTGCCGCGTCATCTGCCACGGCGTCCGACACCGACACCGTCCGATCGGCGTGCAGGACCGCTCCGCGCTGCAATTTGACAGCTGCAGCCGCACGGAGGGATACAGCCTCTCGACGCCGAACGGACGGCAGTTCGTGCAGCGTCACGACGTGCTTCGGTGCCGTGGAACCGGGCAGCCTGCGAAGCCCGCGGACGACCCATGAGGCGAGAATGTGCGCGGTTGGGAGGGCCGTGCAAATAACATCCGGGCTCCGCGAACGGAGATATCGCCAGAGGGCGGGACCCGCGGCAGATGTGTGCGTCTTCCCGAATGAGATGACGTTTACATTTTCGGAGACGTTTTTGCGGTACGGACCGGCGTCGTCGGTCAGCACAAGGTCCACGACATGGTCGTTCCTTGCAAGCCAGCGGCTCAAAAGGACGAATACGCGCTCTGCGCCTCCACCCGCAAGCAACGGAATGAATAACGCGATGTGCGGGCGTGAACGCATCAAGAACCCGGACCCGTCCACCGCTTCGAGCAGAGGGAATCCTTTATCTGATCAGTCAATAAAACGTCATCGTACGCACAAATGCCCGCCCGTCGTCGGTTGTACAGCGACGGGGGGCGATGTGAACGTGCTCTCCGGCACGTTCAGTTTCCACCTCTTTTTGCAGTAAGCTGGCCGATGGTACGCCCCCTTCAATTCCTCTGTTTCGCCGCTCTTCTGCTTGCCGTGGTCGCCGATCGGGCCCGGGCGCAGCCGGCGGAAACCGACTGGTACGACCCATCCGCCGAATACGTCCGCGTCGCCGTGACGGAGGACGGGGTGTACGCCGTCGACCGTTCGTCCCTTGAAACGGCCGGGCTTCCACCGGCTGCGGATCCGTCGACTTTCCGCCTGTTCGAGAACGGAAGTGAAGTCCCCATCCATCTCGAGCCGAACGGGGACGTGCTTTTCGTCGGACAGCGCAATCGGGGTGAGGACGAACTCTACGCCTACAACGGGGTCGAGAACTTCCAGAGTAGCGATGAGCGCAGCCTGTACACGGACACAACCTACTACTGGCTGACATGGGGCGGACCGGATGGGATTCGCTATCAGTCGCCAACCGGTACGACACCCTCCGTGACGCGCAGTACCATTCGCGATACGCTGCACGCGGAGCAGGACCGGACATACTATCTGGGTCGACCTTTCGAAGCCGAGCATCCGCTATACCGGGATGCAGAGGGATACTACTGGCGCGAGTTTCGGCACAGCGATACGAATCCGCTCGCTCTTGAAACGACGTTAGACGTTGGACGCCGCGTCGCATCCGCGTCGGAGACGCTCGACCTGCAAATTCGCCTGAACTCGTCGTCTGCGTCGTGCCATCGCATTGAGGTCTTTGCAGACCTTCTGTCTGGCGGGTCTACATCACGCACCTCCATCGGGGTTGCGGAATGGCGAGGGTATTCGCAGGAAGACATCGTCGCGCAGATCCCACAGGATCAGATTCCCGCAACCGGGCTTCGGATCCGTCTGGAATCGACGAATGATGTGTTTTCCGATCCGTCGTGCCCGGACCCGTCCAGGAACCCGAACTATGTTTTGTTCGACTACGTGGAGGCGGTGTATACGCGGTCCCTGGCCTCGGCTGCCGACCAACAGCGTTTCTCCGCGCCGGATGTGCAGGCAACACGGTTCCAACTTGACAGCCTGTCCGGCGACGACATCACCGTTCTCCAGCCGGCGTCGAGCACACGGTGGTCCCTCTCTCCGTCCGGCGGAACGGCATCCTTCGACGACACGCCGCCACAGCCCGGCAGCACGTACTGGGTGTCGGAGCCGTCCGCCTACCGGTCGCCGGCCGCGGTGCTCCCCGAAACAACGTCGAGCTGGTCATCGCTATCGAATGGAGCCGATTACGTGATCCT
>JAAAOT010000044.1 GCA_009908725.1 Bacteroidota bacterium
CCCGGTGACGTAGAATTGTCGCAGGGCTCGGAGCAGCGCGTCGAGATTCGGGCGTCATCTCAGGATGTCCTGGATGCGGTCGACACACGCGTCGTCGGGGACCGGCTCGTGATCGACGGCGACTTTGGCGATTCCGGCTTCCTTTCTCGCCTTCTCGGGAACGGGGTCGATGGAGACGACCTTTCGTTTCGGATCACCATGACCTCCGTGAACGGCCTGCAAGTAGACGGGACGGGCGACATCGAGGGCCAGACGCCGATTTCCACCGAGAAGCTCGAGATCGAGGTGAACGGCACCGGGGACGTCGAACTGAGCGTGACGGCAGATCGAGTTGAAACCCGTATTTCCGGTACCGGCGATGTAGAACTGGAGGGAGAGACCGATCAGCACTACGTGTCGATCAGTGGCACCGGCGACGTGGAGGCCCCGGACCTCGTAACCCGGGAAACGACGGCACGCGTGAGCGGGACCGGAGACTGCCTGGTACATGCGACGGAATCTCTGAAGGCTCGCGTGAGCGGTCTCGGCGATATCCGATACCTCGGCGACCCGGCGTCGGTCGATCGCTCAACGTCGGGCCTCGGCTCCATCGAACGGTATAAGCCCTAAACGACGGCGTAGACAGTGAGCCATCGACGCGTCGCCGGAGTCCTCCCGGCGGCGCGTTTTTAAATGGAAGCAGGATGCACGCATCCGATCGTGTGTCGCTCGGCAGACGGGGCAGCGTATATGTCCGCCATCCCGACGGCACCAACAGAAAAAGCATCCTCCGAGCGGAGCATGCTTTTCTGAGCTTTGGGAATATGTGTGCAGGGGTGCGCCGGGACAAAGGGCCTACTCGTCTTCTTCCTCATCCCGCTCGCGGGCCATCAGGTAATCCTCGATGCTTCCGACAACAATACGCGTCTCTTCGTCCACTTCAACGTCTTTCACATCGCCCGCGCGGATCAGCTTTTTGATCTTCTTGCGGTCGATCTGCTTCAGGATGCGGCGGGCTTCGGTGCGGCTCACCACGTCTTCACGGTACTCCGCCGCGAAGGACTCAACGAAGTCCATTGTCTGCGGCGAAATCTCAATCATCCGAACCTCCTCGTTCTCATCAGAGAGGGCCCAGTGGAGATCCGCGTCGATCAAATGCCGGTCGACCCAGCGAACGATCGTCTGCTTCGAGAGTTTGAGGCGGTCAGAGAGTTCATCCAAAGGCATGGTCGTGATCTCTCCGCGCGTCGTCGAACGTTCAGCCACTGTCAAAGTCCTCGTGAGTGGATAGTCGGTGATAGCTGTAAAAATACCCTGAGGGGTCACTTTTGTTCCTTTCCTTCCCCTCTACGACGCCTGTAGCGCGGTCCGTCCTGCTCCGGACAGACACGGAGCCTGCTGAGCGATGCCACGCCCCTGCAATTCGTTGCTTCTTCGCCGCTTAACCGGTCCGGTTCGGCTTCACGTGACTCGTTTCCACCCGCCATGACTGACACTGTGGATTCCACGCTCTCGGTTTCCGACTGGAAGGATCGCATCCGCCCGCACCTCGACCGATCCATGCAGGACGTCAGCGACGCGATCACGAACGCCGCTCCGATCCAATCGTGGATGCATCAGGCATCATTCGATGCCGCGGAAGGGCTCGGCCAGATGCACGCCATGCAGGCCGAAGCCATGGGGCACATGCGAATGCTAAATGATCTTGAAGACTCGTTTCCGGCGCTTATCCAGGCCGTCGATGAACTTACAGAGGGCTTCGGGGCGCTCGATATTCACTGGCGTCCGCTCACACCCAATTTCAGTCGGGTAAAGGTCACGTTCGATCGGGACTACACCGTCAGCGCCTTCATGACGCTCGCGGATCAAACGGCGGATGAAGCCGGGGCGATACTGGATGTGCTCCGGAGCACCCTTCCGAAGGGCGACCCGTTCCCCAACCGGCCGCACTCCGTCACCGCCCTCGTGGTTCACCGCTCCGTCCCGCTCGGCGTACGACTTCATGACCGCCTCGTCGAGAATAATCGAACGGTAGACGTCACGCTTCTGCCGGAAAAGGCCAAACCGGTCGAAAATCTGCCGTTTCACGTCGCCCCCCGGGCCATCGCGGACTATTTCGCGGCAGAAACCGGTCAACCGACGACCTAGACGGACCGAATGAGCCGGTTCCAACGTCACGCGTTTTCGACGTTCTCCACCTCCCCGGCCCCTCGAACGGTCCACGTGCCGCCTTTGGCCTCGTCACCTGCTTCTGCTTGCGCTCCATCCGTCGCGGGGTCCAGCGTGATCTGCGCCCCGGGCTCGAGAAACTCGCTGAGAATGCGGACAAATACCTCGGGCCCGTCCGTTTTCAACGGGTCGGATATCGCCTCAAGACGACCGTCGTGAATACGTAGAAATCCGATTTCGAACGGGAGAGGTCCCGTCGTTTTCGTACTCACCTCGCGGTACACGGCGCTCGCCCGTCGGAGTGCTTGAACGAGCTCGACGGTTAGCCACATCTGCCCACTCGGACCGGCCGAGACGCGGTTGTGGTGCCGCCGCGCGAACATCTTTTGAATGAGAGCTTCCAGGTCGTCCTTCCGGTCGGGTCGGACCACCGCATCGGTGAATCTGCAGGAATACGCGGGCATCGGAGCGGGATCAATCAATGGACTGAGGGACGAAGCAACGATCCGGCTTCGGTCTGGATTCATGCGGACAGTGCGGCGAGGCAGCAAGCCGCCGGCAATCTGGACGTGACGGGGCTGTGAACGACGGAGTCGGCCGCCCCAGCACGGGATCACACCGGGCCTGACGAGGTACGCTGCGGTGCCAAACGCATCTCCCAACTCGCACCTTCCGACTCGTCCGTGGATTCCCTCACGCAGATCACACTCGGCGCCGCCGTCGGTGAAGCCACTCTCGGCCGGCGCGTCGGCAACAAGGCCGCGCTCTGGGGCGCGGCATTCGGGACGCTCCCCGACCTCGACGTGATCATCAATCCCTTCGTGACGGAGGCCACGTCGCTTGCCTTCCATCGGGGATTGTCGCATTCCTTCTTCATCGCGATCGTCGCCGCTCCCCTCCTCGCGTGGCTCCTATCGCGACTCCACAGCGAGGACGACGCCACCTGGCGGGCATGGACCCCGCTGGTGCTGCTCGTCCTGGTCACGCACATCATTCTCGACACGCTCACGTCGTACGGCACACAGGTCTTTGCCCCCTTCTCCGACCTCCGGGCCGCTGTACCGTCCATTTTTATCATCGACCCGGTCTATACTGTCCCGCTGGCAGCCGGATTGCTGATCGGCTTCCGATGGCAACACGACCACAGACTCCGGCGTCGGTCCAATTACATCGGACTTGCCATCAGTTCCGCCTACCTGGTCCTCACGCTTGGCATCAAGGCCCACGTCGAGTCCGTATTCGAGTCGTCACTCGAAGCACAGGGGAAGCCACATACCGAGGTCTTCACGCAGCCGACACCGTTTAATGTGGTGCTCTGGAACGGAATGGTGCAGGACGAATCGGGTACGTGGACCGGCCAGTATTCGCTCTTCGACCCCGACGACACGATTGAACTGGAGTTCGTTCCAAAGAACGACCACCTGCTGAGGGGGCACGCAGATGACCGTGCCATCGAGATTCTCCGATGGTTTTCGAAAGGATACTACACCGTCTCGGAGTCCGACGGCTCTGTGCGATTTCACGACCTGCGCTTCGGGCGAACGGACCTGGGTCTGGGCTCCGGCGGACGGTATCTGTTCACCTTTCACCTGAAGCAGGGACGGAACGGGCGTTACGTTAACTTCCGCCAGACCCGGCCGCCGTTTCGGCCGGACCGCGAGCTCCTGGAGCGGTTCGTCCATCGAATCTCCGGCCAACCTTCCTCCCCGGCCACGGCAAACTACGTTCAATAATTCAGGCCAAATTCAGGCTCGTAATCATTCCTTCCACGATTCGCGTGCCCGGTGCGCGGCGGGTACGTTGGTGCGGTTGAAGCATACGTGCTTGTTTTCTCTCCACCGCACACGGTTATGGATCCGCAGCAGTATCTGAATCCCGAGACCTTCACGCTCCTCGGTCAATATCTTCTCCAGGGCGTCGGCTTCTTGATCATCGTCTTCGCCGGACGGTTTGTGGCGTCCCGCTTACGGTCGACGATCCGGTCGAAGCTGCAGCGTCCAAACGTAGACCAGACGCTGGTGAAGTTCGGCTCGAACATCACCTACTACGCCATCTTCATCCTGGCGCTTTTTGCCGCACTCGAGATGGTCGGCGTTGAAACTGCGAGCTTCGTGGCCGTGCTCGCGGCAGCCGGGTTTGCCGTCGGCCTCGCCCTTCAGGGGACGCTGGCCAACTTCGCTGCGGGGGTGCTGCTGCTCGTTTTTCGCCCCTTCAGCGTGGGTGACTACGTAGAAATCGGCGGCGAGGACGGGTTCGTCCGCGACCTGCAGCTCTTCTACACGAAGATCGACACACGGGACAATCAGCTCGTCATCGTCCCGAACAGCGATGTATTCGGCAACACGATCCGAAACGTCTTCGCCTACGACCATATCCGCGTTGACTGTGCCGTCGGGACCGATTATCCGGCCGACATCGACGCCACCCGCGAGGTGCTTCTGGAGGCGGCGAAAAAGGTGGACGATCGGCTGACGGAGCACGGAGAACAGGCCGCTCTCCTCAGCCTGGGCGATTCGGCCATCATCTGGGAGGTGCGCATCTGGGCGCGACCGGACGACTATTTCCGGTTGAAGCAGGAGCTCACGCGGGTTGTGAAGTACACGCTGGATGACGCTGAAATCGGCATCCCGTACCCGCAGATGGACGTCCACCTCGACTCCCCCAATGGCGAGCCCGCCTAGCACCGGACAATCACATGCAAAAACCCCGGGAAGCACCCGGGGTTGTAGCAGCCGCGTTACGGGATCTGCGCATCCGATGGAACGCCTGTCAAATGCGTATCTTTGTCCCGATGCGCGGTTCTATTCCAAAACCCAAACCTGACTTCATATGCCAACACGTAAAGCAAACGCCACGTGGGAAGGTGACCTTCAAAGCGGTAACGGCCAGATGGCCGTGGAAAGTGGAGCATTTTCCGGCGCATTTTCCTTCCATTCCCGGTTCGAGGACGGCGACGCAACGAACCCGGAAGAACTGATCGGCGCCGCGCATGCCGGCTGCTTCTCGATGGCCCTTAGCAACATCCTGGCCGAAGCCGGCCACACGCCGGAGCGCGTGGAAACGACCGCAGACGTCACGCTGGAAATGCTGGATGATGGCGGTCCCACGATCACGAAAATCCACCTGACCACCGAAGGATCCGTTCCGGGACTCGACGACGCCGCGTTTCAGGACTTTGCGGAAAAGGCGAAAGCTGGATGCCCGGTGTCGAAAGCTCTGGCCGGCCCGGACGTCACCCTTGACGCGACACTGACGTCGTAGCCTGCGTCATCGCCGGTATCGACCGGGACGCGCGCACATTCGAAGCACACGCTTCGTTAGAAACGCCTCCGCGGCTCATCGGCCTGCGGAGGCGTTCTGC
>JAAAOT010000009.1 GCA_009908725.1 Bacteroidota bacterium
GAACGCTGAACTGTTGGCCCGAGACGGGTACCTCACGCGTTCTTCGGCTGAATCTACGGCGGCGTAGAAGCGTCATCGTGACCGGATCGGCTGGCAGCGTTTTTCCTCTGATTGAGTTCAACACCTACTCATGGCGCATCCCGATGTACGCCAGGCACTGAAACGAGATCAAGACATCGTGACGGGGCTCTGGATGGATTTTCTGAAGGAGCAGTCGGAGAATGACAATCGACTTCGCGTATCTGAGGACGCCCGGGAACGCTGGGAGAACGACTTCGGGGCGTGGCTGGAGGATGAAACGCGGCGGATCTACGTTGCCGAACGGGAGGGCGACGTGGTCGGGTTTGCGACCGCGCATCGAACGGCGCCACCGCCCATCTACGAAACCAACGGAGAGGTTTACCTCGACGAGATCTACGTCGTGCCGGACCACCGACGCGGCGGATACGGTGCGCAGCTCGTGGAGGCCGTTGTTGCCTGGAGCGATCGGGTACGTGCGGAGCGGATCCGATTGAGCGTGTTGGAGCAAAACGCCGCAGCACGGGCGTTCTGGGAGTCGCAGGATGCGGTGTCGTTCTCCCGGACATACACGATTGAGCGTCAGCCCGTAGAGGAGGCGGGGGATGACGAAGGAACGAAAAAGATCGGCTTTCGCTAGGAACCGGTATTGAGAGCGGGCGTTTTGAGTTATCCTGAAACCTGGGAGCGTGTGTGACCATCGTCGTTGTGAACGGTGGTGTTGGTCCACGTTCCAGTCCCGCGACTCAGGCTTGACATCGAACCGCGGATTTGGTAGCGTTCAGATCCGCCACCAGCGGGTGTAGCTCAGTGGCTAGAGCATCTGCTTGCCATGCAGAAGGTCGTGAGTTCGAATCTCATCACCCGCTCCGATTCTCCACGGTGTCAGATGTGAGGAGGAATCTTTGACAACCTAGAATAGACCGTACGCGTCGGCACTTAGGCCGGCTCGAAGCACACCGATGCGGGTGTAGCTCAGTGGCTAGAGCATCTGCTTGCCATGCAGAAGGTCGTGAGTTCGAATCTCATCACCCGCTCCACGTCCCCGAGGCGGCGAAGGAAAACCCTCCTTCGTCGCCTCTTTTGCGTTTCAGGCGCATTCTTTCGTGTGCCCGCGCTCGACCCGTTGACGACGACATTCGCTGCGCGACGTGACAACTTCTGATCTCGTCCTCCGCGTCGAGCGCGCTGTCATCTGTTGCCGCTAAACGGCTGCGCCATTCGTGCTGTTGAAACGACCGTTGATGCATCGTATGATTTAAGATGACATTATATGCGCCAATGGATGACGCGCTCTGATACGGTCGCCAGCAGTTTTTCGGACGCTAACCCCACGCGACCGGGGGGCCATGCCCTGAGTACTTAGCTTTATTACTGTTTAAAAATGTCCCGTCGTCGCACCCGGAGGGTGAAGATGTGCACAGGTGTCGCTTCGTCGGGGTCCCCGTCCGGCGATTCGACCGTACGTTGAGGCTTCCGTTGTGTCCCGAACAGCAGTTGAGCCTACATCAATACGTGACCCTCATTTAGATGAGCAAGGATCGGCCTGCTGCACCTGTTTTGCCAACGATGGATGACACTGAAAACAGTGCATTATTGCGCGACATCATCCTCGCGACGGCGCGCCTGCTTCGGGGAGGCGATCTTGAGGACTCGGTCCGGCGAGCCCTCGAAATCCTCGGTCAGGCCGTCAGCGCGGAGGAAGCGGCGATCGTTGAATATATCCCGTCGCGAGCGATGGCTGCGCTGGCCACAGACGGAGCGCCCGATGACTCCATCGACACTGCCGCGGACGAGGATGCGGAGATTCTGTTTGACTGGTCAAGCGGTGCGGGGTCGGCCCCGGACGGAGGCGCCACCCTGACCTTGCCGATTGCGATCGGCGACCGAACGTGGGGCGGCCTGCAACTCCGTACGTCGCATCACCAAGCGGCGTGGATGCGCCGTCGAATCGGCATCCTCCAGTTGATGGCACGCAATTTCGGCGAAGCGATCCGCCGAAGTCGTTCGCGTACCGTGACTGACACGTCGCTTCCAGATGTCGTGTCACAGGTGGTCGAACACGCCGCCGGTGCGGGTCAGTTGCAGGGTGGTGTGGCGGTGGTTGACCCGGAGGGCCGTGTGCTATACCAGAACGACACGCTTGTCGATATCTGCGGCTGGACGCGCGTCGGGTTGAACCGGAACGGCGGCCTGATCCCGCATGTCCGACCTGTCGAGCGCCGCGGGACGGTGCGCAAGGCGTTGCATGACGGGTTGGAGGAGGAGGTGGACGTAACGGTCGGATCTGTTGATCCTGTGAACCTGCGTCTCCGGCTGACGCCGATCCGGGACGAAGACGATCAGCCGGTCTGCTCCGTCTGCTGGTTTCAGAGCACCGCGTCAAACGTATCGACCCTTTCCAACGAACAGCAGACGCTCAGTCTTCGCCGCCGCGTTCGCGCTGAGCGGGCCCTCGTGGAAGCCTCTCAGCTACTGGTTTCGTCTGATGCCTGCGACTTCGACGAGTTGTTGGACATCGTCGGGCAGGCCACCGGCGCACGGTACGCATACCTTGTCATTATCACGCCGGACGATGTCGTCGGCTTTCCGCAGGAGGGATCGCTTGCCGAGGTGACGCGCCAGCCCATCCATCTCGACACGTACCGGCAGCACGAGTGGTTTTCGTCCCCGGAGGTGGCCGATGAGCGGAACATCGAAGACGATGGCGGGCCGACCTTTGCCGTTCCGATCCTGTCGGCAGACGATCAGCTCTTCGGCTACCTGGGAATCGAATATGAGATCGGGTCCGCACCGTATCGGGATGAGGATGCCCGCGTCCTTTCCGTCCTGGGAGACATGCTTTGCACCTATCTCCGCCGGCAGTTGTCGGAAGAGGCGCTGCGGCGCAGTGAACAGCGGTACCGGTATTTTGTCGACACCATCGCGGAAGCCATCTGGCGCATCGATTTGCAGCGTCCGATTCCCGGGGAAGCGTCCGTGCAGACGCAGATCGATCACGTTTTGGAGTACGGCGTTGTGAGCGAGGCAAACGAGGCGCTTGCCCGGCTTTTCGGGGTGTCTAATGCATCGGACTTAATCGGCATCCCGGTCTCCCGGTTCATGGAGGGCCTGAATCGCGAGTTTCTATTCGAGCTAGTCGAAGAAGAATTCGAACTCCGGCAGCACGAGTATATCGTTTCGCTTGATAATCGACCGTCGCGCTATTTTGTGGTCAACACGGTCGGTGTGGACGACGGCAACGGCATCGAAGGCATCTGGGGCAGCGGTACCGAAGTAACCGACCGGGTGGTGCTTGAACGTCGCATGGTGGAAGCGCTGGAGCGTCAGCAGCAGCGGTTCGGCCACGACCTGCACGATCGCGTCAGCCAGCAACTCGCCGGTACGAGAATGCTTGCGCAGAACCTCGCTTCCCGGTATTTCGACGAGGATCCGCAGGGGCAACGAGAAGTCGGAAAGATTATCGATTACGTGCAGGAGGCCGCACAACACGTGTCGGACCTGCAGCGCGGTGTGATGCCCGTGCAGGTCGATCGTGATGGACTGGCGCAGGCGCTTCGCGAACTCACGAGTCGCCTCGAGCGCTTCCCGGACGTGACGTGCACGTACGTCCACGATGGCGAAACGGACGTGGACGATCACGAAGTCAAGCTACAGCTCTACCGCATCGCACAGGAGGCTGCGCGGAACGCGCTGTCGCACGCCGATCCGTCATCCCTTCACGTCTCGTTGCGCGGGGACGACACCTCCATCGTGCTCCAGGTGGAGGACGATGGGCAGGGGTTTGATCCCGGCGACATCCGCGACGAGGGCACATCCACACTCGGGTTGCACAGTATGCGGTACCGGGCTCACACCGTGGGGGCTGAGCTGGACATTGACTCGGCCCAGGGAGACGGCACCCGCATCCGCATCACGCTACCGCGTGCGATTCTTGAGCGGCGTCTCGGGTGAGACAGGTCGGATGCTGTGCGTCCGGCGTCGTTCAGCAACGGCGCATGTTCTCATGCACCGGCCCGGACCTGCGGTTGGAGTCGGGAGGAGCGACGAGCTGCCCACCTCAGCGGGTCCAGGTTTCAAATGTCCGCGCTGCTCAGTATCTTCGTGAACACCGGTAGATTTAGATGAGGCTCGTTGCTCCTCTGGCGCAGGATCATCGTTTTCGGATCAAGTTGCGCCATCTGTGATCCCGGCAGCCCGCCCTGCGTCATCCAAAAGATGAGTGTGGCGCATGGCGGATTCACGTTGTTATAGGCAGTTGACATCCGATCATCCAGATGTTGTCTCCTTCCGAGTGATTGTTTGTGCGCCTCGAAAGGACGTGTACTGTGGTGGGTCGGACGAACGCGGGCGATCCTCGAGCCGGTAGCCCGAGCCGCATCGGCCCGAACTCTTTTCCGAGACCGAAGCATAACGCACCGACCACTCATGGCCAACTCTACCAGCAAGCGCGCTAGCGACCACATTCGTGTCTTCATCGTCGACGACCACCCGGCCATCCGGGAGGCGGTTGCCGACACGATCGACGGCACCATGGATCTTGAGATCTGCGGTCAGGCCAGCTCGTCGGATGAAGCCTTTCGCATGATCGAGGATCTGGAGCCCGACGTGGCGATCGTCGATATTTCTTTGAATGACGCGCACGGCTTGGATCTCGTGCAGAACGTCCGGGCGCAGTACCCGGATGTGACGATGATCGTCTTCTCGATGTATGACGAGAACGTGTATGCCGAGCGCGCCATCCGTGCCGGCGCATCCGGGTACCTGATGAAGAGTGAACCGACGAAGACCGTCATCGAGGCGATCCGGAGTGTTCATCGCGGCGAGGTGTACCTGAGCCGAAAGATGGCCTCGAGCATCCTCAACAAGGTGGCGATGGGCCGTTCCTCCGAACCGAGTTTTGCGATTGACGAGCTTACGGACCGGGAGATGGCGGTCTTTCAGATGCTCGGCCAGGGCTACAGCGTGCAGGACATTCAGGATCGCCTCAGCCTGAGCCGGAAGACCATCGAGACGTATCGTCGCCGGGCGAAAGAAAAGCTCGGGTTCGACACGGTGTCCGAATTGCTCCAGTACGCCGTTCAGTGGACGTATGGGCAGGGCACTCACGGGCGGGACGCCGATGTACCCACTCCGAAGCCGCCAGCATCAAGCTGATCAAGCTGATCGAACTGATCGAGCGGCAGAGTGCCGGCATGATGCTTTGATGCGCCACCCCCGCGCGGTGCTCAAGCCACAGGCTCATCCTCGCGCGAGGGTGAGCCTGTCGTGTATCGGTCATACCGCCCGGGTGCATAGCGGCTGGGTGCATAGCGGCTGGGTGCATAGCGGCTGGGTAGCGGCGTCGCCGGTCCCGAGATCTCGATACCTCATACTCGATAAAGGATATAATGACACCAGTTCCCGGCCGAGGGGTGCGTCTGTGGAGCGCCCAAGGTCCGTCTTCCGCCATAGGTGCAGTTGACCG
>JAAAOT010000244.1 GCA_009908725.1 Bacteroidota bacterium
GACGTTGCCGATGGCACCGACGGAGAGGTACCGCGAGGGGCGCAGCACCGTCCCCGTGACGAGGCGGTTGTATCGCCCCAGTGCCGTCGCGTCTCCGCTGAACCCCTGATACGCCAGTCCGAAGCTCGCGCTACGCGTCCCACCGCTGACCCCGATGTGATAGGCGTTGACGTTGAACGCACCCCTGTTCAGCCGCGCGTAGCTGGCGGAAAGGCCGCCGAAGTTCGAGAATACGCCCCAGTCCTGGATGCTCGCCGCGTCGGTGCCGTCACTGCTCCAGATGAACGACGTACCGGACCCGATCATGCCGGCAAGGGCCGGGTTCGCGGTTCCGTACAGCCCATCCCCGAACGCCGCCGGAGGCGCCGACAGGAAGAACGATTGCTCGTAATATCCCGCCATATCCGGCGAGCCGGGCTGTGCTGTAGCCGACAAAGGATACATCAGCCCCGCGACCAGGAGAACACATACCAGCCAGATCCTGCGTAGAGTCACATCCATATCGGCCCCCAAGAAGGAAGGTGGAGAAATGCGTGAACCGATACCCAAATCATGATTTCAGGCATCATCGGTCTCTACGCTGAACATCGATCAAGGTTACACGACCGTAGCGGCGAACACGCAAGTCGGCTCCGATCCCGGCGGGGAAATGCGCCGGTTTGCGCGTCCGTGAGCATCCAGACTGCTCCATTTGACCGGGGGCGAGCGCCGGGCTTTATTGTTGTCCTCCAGCGCCTGCGTAAAACCGAAGGACTCCCACGGGCGGATCGCCGCTTTGCCCTGCCTTCCCTACCAGTCTCTCTTCCCCTCCCCGGATGCCCGAAGCCACCGTTCGCGTTGTTGACGTGTACCCGTACCGCCTCACGCCCGACCGCGAGTCCGGGGTGGAACTCCTGCTCCTACGACGCGCAGAAGGAAGGTCTTACGCGGGGACCTGGCGCATGGTGGGCGGCAGCATCGAACCGGGCGAAGCGGCGTGGGAAACGGCCTGGCGCGAGCTCCTGGAGGAGACCGGCTGTGAGCCCGACCGGTTCTGGACGCTACCCTCCGTAAACACATTTTACGAGTGGGAATCGGACCGCATCAACCTCACACCGGCCTTCGGTGCGGAGCTGACCCATCCGTCGATCGACCTGGATGCCGAACACGATTTGTACCGGTGGTTTTCCCCGACCGCGGCCTGTCGACGGCTGGAGTGGCCGGAGCAGCAGCGCCTGGCCCGCCTGACCGCAGAGATGGCCCCGGGCCCGATCCCGGACGCGCTCCTGATTCCACCGGACGCACCCTGATCCGGCTGCGACCGCGCTCCCCCTTCCGTCCTTCCCCGATACACAGCCATGCCGACAATCGTCCGTTACGCGCTCGCCCTGCTCGTTTTCCTGCTCGTGCCAGATGCAGCCGCACAGCCGTTGACCGGGTTCACGGCAGAAGCAACGTCTTCCCAGCGGTCGTGCGAGGCAGCGTTGAAGGAGGTCCCGTCGGCCGAGGCGTTCCGTCGCCATCTGAAAGCGCTGACCCGGGACCCGCATCCGGCCGGTTCGGCCGCCAACCGGCGGGTCGCTGCTTACATCGACAGTGTCATGGCCGGGGCCGGACTCACGGTGGAGCGGTACCCCTACGATCTCTACATGCCGTCTCCGAATGCCGCGCACGACGTAGACGTGGCCCTTGTCACCCCCATACGCCGGCCCCTGAACCGGCAGGAATACGTCCTTCCATCCGATCCGTACTCCGCACACCCGGATCTGACGCCGGCATGGAACGCGTATTCCGGGTCCGGAGATGTTACCGCGGAGGTCGTCTACGCGAACTACGGGCGGAAACAGGATTTTGAATGGCTGGCTGAAAACGACGTGTCCGTCGTGGGGAAAATTGTGCTTGCCCGGTACGGCGGCAATTTCCGCGGGTACAAGGCAAAATATGCGGAGGAGTACGGCGCTGCAGGACTGATCATGTACACCGATCCGGCGGACGGCGGTTACGCCGATGGCCTCCCCTACCCGGACGGCCGCCACCTCAGCGAAAGCACCATCCAGCGGGGATCGGTCCTGACGCCTCTCTCGGGCGACCCGTTGACGCCGGCGGGCCCGTCCCTGCCGGACGGTGAGGGAGCTGAGCGCCTGGATCCGGACGAAGCCGATCTGCCGACCATTCCGGTGACGCCCCTCCCCCACGCGTCGGCGCAGCACATTCTCGAGCGGATGACCGGCCGAGCCGTGCCAGACGGATGGCAGGGTGCCCTGCCGTTCACCTATCGCGTCACCGGCGGCCCCGGGCTCACGGTACGCCTTCGCGTTAACCAGCCGAAGCAGATGGTCCGCGCGTCGAACGTCATCGGGCGCATCGAGGGAACCGACCATCCGGACCAGTGGGTCGTTCTCGGCGCGCACTATGACGCCTGGACGTTCGGTGCCGTCGACCCCAACAGTGGAACCGCGACGCTTCTCCTGATTGCGGAAGCGCTGGGCGAGCTTTCGGAGGCCGGGTGTCGTCCGCGCCGCTCCATCCTCATCGGTCACTGGGATGCGGAAGAATACGGCATCCTCGGGTCAACGGAGTGGGTCGAGCAATTCCACGACGAACTCCACGACGGAGGCGTCGCATACATCAACGCCGATGCCGCCGTCTCCGGCGATCGGTTCAGCGGCGCATCCGCTCCGTCACTGAAACAGCCGCTCCTCGACGCAGCCGGTGCGGTGGCGCACCCCTCGGCCGACACGATGAGCGTCCGAGACCGGGCACAAGCACGGCAGGATGGCGAAGACCAGCTTCTGGGCAATCTCGGCGGAGGATCAGATCACGTCGGCTTCTACACGTTCGCCGGCGTGCCATCCCTCGGCGCCGGTATGAAGGGTGCCTCTCCGATCTATCACAGCGCGTACGACAACTTTGCGTGGTACGAGCGATTCGCCGACACCACCTTCGTCCACGGTCCAGCGCTTGCCCGCGTCGATGGCATTCTCGCGCTCCGACTCGCCAACGCGGACGTGCTACCCTACGACGTCGTCCGCTACGCCACCGACCTGCGCGCCCACCTGAACGACCTCAGTGACCACGCGACGGACGCTGGCGCGCCCACGGACTTCGAGCGCCTGCACACGGCGATCGATTCTCTCGAGACCGCGGCCGAGGCCTTCGTTCATGCCCGCGATACAGCGCTGGCGAAGGACGCGGGGACGATCCCGGATGGACTGAACAAGGACATGATCGGGCTCGAAAAAGCGTTTCTTCACGCGCCCGGTCTGCAGGGGAATCCTCTGAAGCGGTCGCTCTACGCCTCCCCGGACCCGTTCAGCGGGTACGCGTCCTGGATGCTCCCCGGGCTTCGATATGAGATCGATGCCGGCACTCCCGACGGTCTGGCGCGGTGGACGAGCCTGTACGTCGATGCTGTGACGGACCTCACCGGCCGCGTTCAACGCGCGACTGAGCGCCTCGACTGAGGAAACGAATGCCAGCACAGATTCGAGTTCGGCGCTCCAGCCGACTCGACTGTTTTCTACTCTTCCGGCGAACGAACGGAGGCCGGAAGATCACAGTCGGTTCGTCGAGTGTCGACGAGCTGGAGAATCCTCCATTCGCTTCCATACCGGACGAGTTGCACGGCGTTGATCCCGCAGTGACTCAGCGCCTCCCCGCGGTAGAATGCATAGGGGACCCATGCCGATGCCATCGGCCCGTCGATGTCGACGCGAACGTCGTAGGTTCGCTCGTCCCAGACCGCCTCGCGCGGGGCACCGACGGCCTCGGCGAATCGCTCGATATTGCCGGAACGGAGCGAATCGCTTGTCGCGGTAAAGAGGCGGGCATCCCCGTGAAACGCATTCCGCACGCCTTCGGCATCCCCGTCCCGCATGGCATCGAACAGTCCTTCGATAGCCGCCTTGACCGCCGCCTCGGCAGTATCCACGGGAGCGGCCTCGTGCTGGACCGCTTCGGGCGTTGCCTTCGCCTGTGCGGGGAAAGCAAGACCGGCTCCGACCAGAAGGGCCAGGCATCCGCACCAGAGGAGATACGGCGGGCGAGAGCGACGTCGGGGAGGCAAGGGGTCGGACGAGTTCATGCGCATGTCAATCGGTCGAAAGGGTGTCGGCGGAGGTGGTGTCGCGCGTCTCAGCATCGGAGGAGTCGTCGATCAGCGAGTCGGGCGCTGGCGGCACAACGGACAGAAGCAGGCGATCGACGGTACCGCGGCTGCAGAGGTAGAGATCGGGACGGCCATCCCCGTCGAAGTCCGCAGCTTCGGCATCCAGTCCCCGCCCGGTGATGACTTCCGGCAGGGCGCGCCGGGTGACGTCCGAGAAGCGGCCGCCGCCGTCGTTCAGGAAGATGCCGAACGGTGCGCTCTTGATGGATTCACCGTCGAAAAGGACGTTGCTCGTGACGATGTCGAGGTCGCCGTCCAGGTCGAGGTCGACGAAGTCCGCGTCCAGCGAGCTCTGGTCATCGATCGGCAGTCGTACGTTGGTTGCGTCCTGGAAGCGACCGCTGCCGTCGTTCAGGAGGAGCCGATTCTGGCGCCGCGCGTCTTCGACGAAGAGGCGGACGTTCGCAAAGATCAGATCGAGGTCGCCGTCCCCGTCGACATCCCCGAAGTCCGCTTCGCGCGTTTCCTCGGGTACGTCCCAGATCGGCAGTGCCGCTGGATCCGCGTCCTCGAATTGTCCGCGGCCGTTGTTGAGGAGCAGCCGGTTTCGGTCCTCGTTTGCGACGATGATATCCGCATCCCCGTCCCCGTCGACGTCGCCCATCTCGAGGTCCTGTGTGACGTCGTCGCGCCGGGGGAGTCGCCGGTCGGTTTCGTCGGTAAAGCCACCGGTGCTGTCGTTCACCAGCGCCCGGTTCTGGCCGTTGTTGCCGACCAGAAGGTCCGGAAAGGGATCCCCGTTGAGGTCTGCAACGATCACGGCGTTGGACGTTCCTTCGACGGGCCAGCGATCGCCGGCGTCGTCAAAATGACCCGTCCCGTCGTTCGTGTAGTATTCGTTGACGGTGTCATCTTCGGTGACAACGACAATGTCAAGGTCGCCATCCCCGTCGAAGTCGGCAATGGCTACGTCCTCGCTGTCTCGCTCGTGGGCCGGCAGCCGGTCTGAGGCGTCGCGAAAATGTCCGGTGCCGTCGCCAAGAAGCAGAATGTTCGGGCGAAACTCGTTCGCGATCACCACGTCCAGCGCCCCATCTCCGTTGACGTCGGCCGTGGCCGCATCCATACTCAAACCAGTGAGAGCTGACGTTGGGAGGTGCTCCACGGTCGCGTCGCGGAAGAGCGTCGTGTCCAGGTCGGTCGGCCCAGAACGCGCGTCGGCGGCGTACCCGCTCGCCGAAGCGAACACCAGCACGCCGCCGATGATCGACAGCAGCATCAGAGGAAGAGACGAGGGGCGGTCGGGCATGGTCAACAGGCACCGGCGTCGGGAGCGGATGGGGACAACACCGGGTGCACGCCGCAGGCTCGCAGACCGTTCCACGTCGCCCCC
>JAAAOT010000100.1 GCA_009908725.1 Bacteroidota bacterium
CCCTGGTGGAAGGCGTGCCGTGCGACGGCGTCGGCGTCCCCCCGAGCATCGGCGATGCGTCGTGTGCGCTCGAACCGAACGAGTCGGTCGAGCAGCGCATCGCACAGGATCGGGGTTGCGACCGGGCGACCGGTGGACGTCTGTAGTGCTTGGCTGCCGTCGATGGCGGCGACGAGCAGGGGGACCTGCTGCTCCGGAGCGCCGTCGGTTTCCTCGTCCAGCCGATGGAGACGTACGATCCCGCGCACCACCTCGTCCACCGGCGCATCCATTTCTTCCTCTACGTGCTCGGCGACCTGCTTCGGGTCGGCACCGTGCGTGTCGATCTGGTCCCCGTAGATCCTGAGGGTTTCCGCGTGCCGGAGCAATACGTCCTCGCTCTCACCTCCGATCGCCTCCGGCCCGTCCACGCCGATTACGGCAAAGTAGATGGGTGCCCATCCGCCCATCGTTCGGGTTAAAAAGCCGGGGTCCGTCAGGAACTGGACGGGAATGAGGCGATCCGTGGCAACGCGCTGAAGGTGGGCGTGCGGCGAGTCGATCGCGAGGAGGTGCTCAACCGCATCTTCGGTGTCGACATCCGGCGGAATGGCGTCCAGGGTTCGGCACCAGGCCCCAACGGCCTCTCGCGTGGGCCGCTGCCCGATGATTTCGACGCGGGCACCCTGCGGTTCCTTCCGTTCCGTCACGGTGCTCAGGAAGTCCCGAACGTCGGGTCGGTTGAGGGGGATGGCGACAACGGCGTACATAGACGAGGCGGGCGCGGGGGGAGAGGAACGGCGAGGCTGTGCGTCACGGCGCGTGGTCGACCCGGATCACCAGGCCATCGTTCGGGCGGAGCGCCAGAATGCCCCGGACCGTGTCGTCGCGGCGGCCGTAGCGAGCACTCGCCTCGACGGTGCCGTGCAGCCCATCCGGGAGCGCCCAGGTTTGGGTCTCGGCCGTGAAGTTGAGCGCGATGAGAAAGCGGTCGGTATCGTCCTCGGGCGACTGCCGGGCGTACGCAAAAACGCCCTCCGGCGTGTCGAACGACCGGTACGGACCGGCGTGAAGCGCGGGATTCTCTCGCCGCAGCGCGATCAGGCGCTTGGTCAACGAAAGCATCGACGACGCCTCCTGCTGCTGAACTTCGACGTTGATCACGTTGGCATCCGGACCGACGGGCAGCCACGGCTCGGCGTCGGGTGGGCAGAAGCCGGCGTGCGGAGCCTTTGACCACTGCATCGGCGTGCGTGCCGGATCGCGCCCGAGGCCAAGTCCGGGCGTTTTCAGCTCCCACGGATCCTGCACCATCTCCGGCGGGATGCGGCCGTCCGGCATTCCGAGTTCGTCGCCGTAGTAGATCGTCGGCGTGCCCCGGAGCGTGAGCAAAAGCATGTGTCCGACCCGGGCCTGCTCCGGTCCGACGCGCGAGGCGAACCGGTGCTGGTCGTGATTACCCAGAACGTAATTTGGCCAGCCCGTGGTGGGTACGTGTTGTTCGTAGTCGTCGACGTGCTCGCGCACGCTGTCGGCGGTCCAATCGGAATGAATGAGGTTGAAGTTGAACGGCAGGTGGTATTCGTCGGCGTTTTCCCCGTAAAACGCCATCAAGCGGTCGACGGGCAGGGTAACCTCACCAATCAACACGCGGTCGTCGTATTCATCCACGACGTCGCGCAGCATCCGCCCGACGACATGCGCATCCGGCAGGTTCTTGGTGTAGGTTTCCTGGAGCTTGCGGTACGGGTCCATCCCCTCCTGCCAGTCGGGGTTCGGCGGATTGTCGCGCCACTGCGGGGCCACCATCGCCCGGTAGGCGACATCTACGCGGAAGCCGTCGACCCCGCGATCCATCCAGAAGCGGAGCACATCCAGCATGGCACGGCGGAGGTCCGCGTTACCCCAGTTCAGATCGGGTTGCTCGGCCAGGTACGTGTGTAGATAGTACTGGCCGGTTTGCTCGTCGAACTCCCACGCCGAGCCCCCGCCGAAGCGGCTGACCCAGTTAGTTGGCGGTCCGCCGTCCGGGCCGGGGTCTTTCCAGAAGTACCAGTCACGCTTCGGGTTGTCGCGCGAGCTTCTCGACTCCTGAAACCACGGATGCTGATGTGAGCTGTGGTTGACCACATAGTCGAGTATGACCTTCAGGCCCAGATCATGGGCCGACTCAATCAGTTGATCCGCGTCGTCCAATGTGCCGAACAACTCGTGGACGCCGGTATAGTCGGCCACGTCGTAGCCAAAATCCGCCATCGGGGACGGGTAGATCGGGGAGATCCACACAGCATCCACGCCGAGGTCGGCCAGGTAGGGGAGGCGATCGGTGATGCCGGCCAGGTCGCCGACGCCGTCCCCGTCTGCATCCTGGAAGCTGCGCGGATAAACCTGATATACAATGCCGTGCTTCCACCAGTTGGACATACGCCGCGGGGTCGGGTTGATGTAGTACCGAAACGGCGAAAACCTACGAAGAAATCGTGTCGGGAGAAAGGTTATCGGTGCCTCGTCACAAAAGGAGGACAGTGGACCGCGGCGGCAAAATCGGCTCGTGCCGGGGAGAGAAGTCTCCGCTCAGGCAGGCCAGATGTGAAGATAACGCATCGGCGGCGGTCTAGAGGCGAACATTACGATTCCGTCCACTTTTCGGTGAGGTAATTGTCCGCGCCAGCGGTTGGATTGAGTGTAGTTGCTTCACATCCCACAGCGGCTTGTCCGCCACGCACGTTTTCCCGAACTCGCATGCCCGATATGACCCAGTCCACCACCAATGGTGATCGTCCGGCCCTTCACGGCCGAATGCGGTCCGACACCAGCCCGAACACCAGCGGGACGGGGCGGCCGCACGTCGTCGTCATCGGGGCGGGGTTTGCCGGCCTCGACGTTGCAAAAGAACTGACGGGCACGGAATGCGACGTAACGCTCGTCGACCGCAACAATTACCACAAGTTTCAGCCGCTGCTCTATGAGGTTGCAATGGCGGGACTGGAGCCGGACGACATCGCTCACAACGTCCGACACATCTTTCAGGACAGCGAGAACGTCACCTTCCGGCTCGGCACGGTTTCCGGCATCGACGCGGATGCCCAACTCGTCCAGGTGCGCGGCTCTGACCCGATCCCGTACGACTACCTGGTCATGGCTGCGGGCGCGGTCAGCAATGATTTCGGTATTCCCGGCGTGAAGGAGCACGGCTTTCCGCTGAAGAACGTCCCGGATGCGGTGAATCTTCGGAATCACGTTCTCCGGCAGTTCGAGCGATATGACCGGAATCCGGGCGGCGCCGAGATGGGCGCGCTCAATTTCGTGATCGTCGGCGGAGGCCCGACCGGCGTGGAGATGGCGGGCGCTCTCGTAGAGCTGTTCGATACGCTGAACGAAGATTTCCAGGCGTTCGACACGCGGAAGGTCGGCCGGTGCATCCTTCTGGAAATGCAGGAAGACCTGCTTCCGCCATACCGGTCGTCCCTTCAGAAGTACACGCGGAACGTCCTTGAGCGGCGCGGGGTCGAGGTTCAGACGGGCGCGGTCGTGGATCGCGTCAGTGAGCGCGACGTGATGCTGAAAGACGGCACCCGCATCCCGACCCAGACGCTGATCTGGGCCGCCGGCGTACAGGCGAGTCCTGTGGCAAATTATGTGCAGTCCGAGCAGGCCCGCGACGGACGGCTCGTCGTCAACGACGATCTGAGCGTGGCCGATCATCCCAACGTGTTCGCCGTGGGCGATATGGCGGCGATGCGTGTGGAGAACGGCGACGGCTTTCACCCGCAACTGGCCCAGGTGGCTATGCAGTCGGGCCGGCACGCGGCGAAGCAGATCCTGAATCGCATTCGCGAGCGAGAGACGGGCCGATTCTCGTACACGGACCTCGGCCAGATGGCAACAATTGGCCGGAACGCCGCCGTGGCTGAGCTGCCGGGAGGGATTGCCTTCAAGGGGTTCTTCGCATGGGTGCTCTGGGTCTTTATCCACATTGCGAAAATCGTCGGTTTCCGAAACCGGTTGAGTGCCTTCGTCAACTGGGGCTACAATTACTTCACCTACAGCCGCTCGGCGCGACTCATCCTGGACATCGTACCCATCGACGACGACATCCCGCTGGAGGTGGAGGAGGTCGACCAGAAGATTCGAGAGCAGCTGAAAGAGGTGAGTGCCTGACGCGCCGGCATCTGTCCGGCTGCCGGAGAAGCAATCGCGAAAGCCGCCTGCGGGGAGGATCGACGTCCGCGTCGGTCCGTGATAGAAGGACGCCGCCACCTTCGCCGCCGGTTCCGCGCCGCCGATGTCTGCCCGTCTCTCCTTCTTCTTCTTCAGCCTCGCGCTCGTCCTCCTGTCGATTACCGGCACCGGATGTTCGGAGGAGGGCGGCGCACCGCCGGATGTCGATGTCGGACGGTTCGACGTGAGCGTGGAAGGGGCGATGGAGGCCTCGTACGCGGGAGAGGCGCGCTATCGACTCGTCGACGGTCAACTCGCCGGCTTTGAACTCGTGATCGACTCGACGAGCGGCATTTCCATCGACGTCGAGCACAGCCCGATCGAGCGGACGACGTTTCAGGTCGTCGAATGGGAGTTGATGCAGGTGGAACGTCCCGGTGGAGAGCCGGGCACGATGGCTTTTCTCGAAACCCCTAACGCGGCGTTTGAAGCCCGGGACGGGACAGTCAGCGTTACGTACACCGGAGAGGGGGAGATCGGCGGAAATTTCGATCTCACGATGGAAGGATCGCGCGAGGGCGTTCCGGAAGATACTCACTCCATCCGCATGACCGGGCAATGGATCGCGACGCAGCTTCGCGTAGATTAGGTGAAGAACATGTCCTTTCGGCCCGCTCAGGCGGCCTAGAGAGCTGAAACGGTGGGTTTCTCCTGCACGCACTTGACAAACCGCCCGCGTTCCCCGTACCGTTAGAAGCACCATGACGACCCAAACCGTCCATACCACCCGTGCCCGACGACGCGCTCGACGCGAGCGACGTACTCGCACCCGTATGGACGGAATCGACGCAGAGGGCGCCATGGCTTAACGTCATCAAGACGTAATCAGACCGGGGAAGGCCCTTCCCCCTTCGAAACAGGCGTTGGTTCCGACAGGAGCCGACGCCGTTTTGCGTTTGTGTGGCTCCTGTAGGTTTTCGCCTGAAGGATCGCAATCGCCGCTCGCCACACGACCGCTTGCACTCATGTCTATTATTCTCGCTTTCAGCGGAGGACTCGACACGTCCTTCTGCGTCCCCTACCTCCGGGAAACGTACGGCACCCCGGTTCACACCGTAACCGTGGATACGGGCGGACTGCGCCCGGGTGATGCGGATGCTATCGCCGAACGGGCAGCCGACCTCGGGGCGGCCAGCCACACGCTGATCGACGGCAAGAAGGCCCTGTACGACGACCATCTGTCGTATCTCATCCGGGGGAATGTCCTGCGTGGCGGCGTCTACCCGCTCTGCGTTGGCCCGGAGCGCGTCGTGCAGGCGCGGGCCATGGTACAGGCAGCGGCCGATCACGGGAGTACGGCGATTGCCCATGGCTCCACGGGGGCGGGCAACGACCAGGTTCGTTTTGACGTTGCGATCCAGGTTCTGAGCCGGTCGATGCTCGGCCACGAGATCGACGTTGTCGCTCCGATCCGTTCGCTCGGTCTCACCCGTGCGGCGTCCACCGAATACCTGTTGGAGCGGGGGTTCGAGGTCCCGTCGGAGACGACCGCCTACTCGATCAACCGTGGCCTGTGGGGGACGACGATCGGCGGGGAGGAAACGCTCACGACCCAGACGCCCCTGCCGGAGGACGCCTACCCGGATACCGTTTCTCCAAAAGAGGCGCCGGACGAAGCGGTCGAACTTGAAATTACGTTTGAGCAGGGCCTTCCCGTAGCCGTCGACGGGAAGCGGATGGACGGCGTTTCGCTCGTCGAGCATCTGAACGACGTCGGTGGCGCCCACGGTGTCGGGCGCGACATCCACGTCGGCGACACGATCCTTGGCATCAAGGGGCGAGTGGGATTCGAGGCCCCGGCCGCGGAGATCCTGCTGACCGCGCACCGGGAGCTCGAAAAGCTCGTACTCTCGAAGTGGCAGCAGGTCAAAAAGGACGAGTTGGCCCGGTTCTACGGAATGCTTCTCCACGAGGGCCAGTACTTCGACCCGGTGATGCGGGACATCGAAGCACATCTCCTCTCATCCGCGGCCTCCGTCAGCGGAACCGTTACTGTCGAGCTTTACAAGGGCGGCGTCTCCGTCCTCGGCGCCGACAGTCCCAACTCCCTGTTCAACGCTGATCTCGCCACCTACGGGGAGGAGAATGCGCTCTGGAATGGGCGAGACGCCGAAGGCTTTACGCGTCTTGCCGGGATCCCGTCCCTTCTCGCCGCAGAGTCCGGAGCGGACGCATCTCCCGCATCGCCGCCGCTCGCATCCATAACCGGTCCGTCCGTGACCCCGATCTCCGGGTGAGTCAAGATCCCGCCTGCTGCCTCGTCGCCGTCCCGCCCGTCGAACTACCGCTCCTGCCATGCCTCTCCATTCCATGAACGGTACTGCGCACACTGCCACGACCTCCTTGCACGCTGACCTGATCGCGTCCACGACCGCCCGATGCGGCCTGTCGGCGGACGTGGCGGTGTCGCCCTACATCGTCGCGCAGGCCGGTTACGCCGTTGTCGTGCGGGCCCTGGAAGAAAAGCCGCATTACAACGAGATCGAATGCCTCGACGGGACCTTCCGGACCATCCGGGAGGGAGACGTCATCGTCGGCGTCCTCGGGGAGCGGCAGGCCCTGAAGGGGTACAGCGGCACCGTTCCGCGCCAGGTTCAGGTTGGGGATACGCTTCACGTACTCAACCTCGGCGGGATCATCGGACAGTGCTCGTCGGCGCTGCCCGATCTCGGCCCGGCGCTTCGGGTCGAGGTGCTCGGCTCTGTTGTGGTCGAGCGGAACGGTCGGCCGGTTCACGCGCGGATTCAGGACGGAGCGATTGAGCCGCAGCAGACGCTGTCGACGTCCGCGCCGCTGGTCATGGTGAGCGGCACCGCGATGAACACGGGGAAAACCATGGCTGCCTGTGGGCTCGTGGAGGGACTCACCGACGCAGGATACGACGTGGCGGCAGCCAAGCTGACCGGTGCGTCTCTCAAGCGGGATGTGCGAAAAATGATGTCGCACGGAGCGCGGGCCGTGTCGACGTTCACCGACGCCGGCGTGGTGTGCTCCACGCAGGGAGACATGGCGCCCGTCGCGAAAGGCATCATCGACCATCTGAACGCGTCCGCGCCGGACGTCATCGTGCTCGAGCTCGGGGACGGCTTCATCGGCTACTACGGCGTGGACGACCTGCTCGTCGACCGGGAGCTACAGCAGCTAACGCGGGCTCATGTCGTGGCAGCGACCGACCTCGCCGGCGCGTGGGCCGCGGAGCGCGTCTTCTTCGAGCGATACCGCGCGCCCATCACCGCCATCACGGGCCCGGTGACCGACAACGCTGTGGGACGGCGATACATCCGGACACAGCTTGGCATCCCGGCGGTGAACGCCCTGCAGCAGTCACAGCAGCTAACAGCCGTCGTGGATGCGGCAGTGCACGGTGACAACGCGTCCGGCCCCGTTCCATCAACCGTTTCCGTCACTCCGAATGCCGAGCCCGAGGTGGCCGGTAGTGCCGCGTGACGACTCTGCCCGCTCCCCGTTTCTTCTCCTCCCCGCCCGCTGGATTTATGATATCTTCCATTGCCCTGCTTCACGGTGCCGGCTACGTCGGCGGCGAACTGGTCAAGCTTCTTCTCCGCCATCCGCACGCGTCCCTCGAAGCGGTGACGAGCCGGACGTATGCAGGCGAGCCACTGTCTGCAGCGCACCCGGCGCTACGGTCGCAGGTGAGCCTTGATTTCACCGCGCCCGACGATCTCGACCTGTCGGGCATTGATGCCGTCGTCGTGGCCGCTGAACACGGCCGCGGCATGATCGTCGTGCCAGCCCTTCGACGTCAGGGCTTCACTGGGCCGATCGTTGATCTGAGCGCAGACTTTCGGCTGTCCGATGCTACAACGTATGCCGACTGGTACGGGGTGCCTCACGCGGCGCAGGATCTGCTGCCGGAGGCCATCTACGGCCTGCCAGAGCTTTGCGCGCCGTACCCACCCGATGGGCGGCTGATCGCCAACCCCGGGTGCTACGCCACCGGACTGTCCCTCGCGCTTGCGCCCATCGCCGAGCAGCAGGTGCCGGTGTCGGCGCACATTACCGCCTGTACCGGCGCATCCGGGTCCGGCGCCTCCCCGTCCGCCGCGACGCATTTCCCGGACCGGGACGGCAATGTTCGGGCGTACCGGGTGCTTTCGCATCGACACACCGCTGAGGTTCAGCAGACCGTCGGTACGCACATCGACCTCTCGTTCGTGCCGGTCAGCGGGCCGTGGACCCGGGGCATCTGGGGAACGGTGCAGATGACGTGGCCCCGCGGTCTGTCGGAGGACGACCTGACGGAGTGGTTCACGTCGGCCTACGAGAAATCTGCGTTCGTCCGGCTCTCGCCCGGCGCATTGCCGGAGCTTCGACCGGTGGTGGATACCCCGTTCGTCGATCTCGGCTGGCACGTGTCGGGCCGGCGCGTCGTGATCGGGTTTGCACTCGACAACCTCATGAAGGGGGCGGCGAGCCAGGCCGTCCAGAACCTGAACATCCTGCTCGGCCTGCGAGACACGACCGGCCTGCTTGCGCCGGCCCCGCGGTCCCCGGCGGTGATCGCCTGACCTCGTCCTCTGACACCCGTTTCCCTCGCTTTCGACTCCGATCTGCCATGATGACCACCGACGAAACCATTGCGCTCGAGCACACCCTCGAGATTCCCACCTACAACAAAATGCCGATGGCGCTCGTCCGCGGCGAAGGGCGATACGTGTACGATGCCGACGGCGCCGCGTATCTCGACTTTTACGGTGGTCACTGCGTCTGCATTCTCGGGCACTGCCCGCCGAAGGTCGTTCGCGCCGTTCAGCGCCAGGCTGCGGAGTTGATGTTCTACTCGAACGTCGCCCACAGCCCCGTTCGAGCGGCAGCCGCGCAGGCCGTCGTCAGCCGCGCCCCGGACGTCCTCGGGAACGTTTTCTTCGCGAACTCAGGCTCGGAGGCGAACGAGACCGCCCTCAAGCTCGCCCGCACGTACACCGGTCGGTCGGAGGTCGTCGCTCTCAGCGGCGGGTTTCACGGTCGGACGCTGGGTGCACTCGCGACGACGCACAAACCGGCCTACCGGCAACCGTACCTCGACGTGTTGCCGCAGACACACTTTGCGCCCCACGGAGACGTGGCAGCGATAGCCGATCTGCTCTCGTCGGGTGACGTCGCGGCCGTAATCGTCGAGGCGATTCAGAGCATCGCCGGTATGCGGATGGCACCGGTCGACTACATCCGGCAGTTACGGGATCTCTGCACAAACCATGGCACCGCCCTCATCTTCGACGAGGTGCAGACCGGGGTCGGGCGCACCGGGACGTTTTCCATCAGCGAGCACTACGGCGTCACGCCGGACCTGATCACGATGGCGAAGAGCCTCGGGGCTGGCGTTCCCGTCAGCGCCGTCCTCGTTCATGACGACATCGCCGCGACGGTCGAGTCCGGCGACCAGGGCTCCACCTTCGGCGGGGGCATGCTCGCGATGGCAGCGGTGAAAGCAACCGTCGACCAGATCGTCGATGACGGCTTGATGGCGCGTGCGGAGGCGATCCACTCGCATCTCGCCAACCATGTCGGCCCGATGGTCGCCGAGGTCCGGGGGAAAGGGTGCCTGATCGGGCTCGCGCTGGATCGGCCCGTCGCGCCGGTGATCGACGGGCTCCGCGAGCGAGGCGTCCTCGTCGGTGGATCGGCCGACCCGCACGTCATGCGCCTGATGCCGCCGCTGACGACCACCGATGCAGAGATAGAGAGCTTTGCGATGGCACTCGAGGCATCGCTCGACGCCGTCCAGGCGGCCGGCGTGGCCTGATGCTACGTGGCATGCCTCTGTCTACGTTTCTGTGTTTCACCCAACCGAACGAACCGATGACCTCTCCCGGTGCAGCACCTGCCACTTCCACCGTCTCCTCCAGCGACGAATCGGCGACGATCCATTCTCTGAACGGGACGCCGACCCCGCGACACGTCCTCCGCATCTCGGATCTTGACGACGCGACGTGGCGCCACGTCATCGACTCTGCGGTGATCTATAAGAAGGCGGGAATGGCGAGCAAGCCGATCGCCACGGGGAAGAGCCTTGGCCTCGTGTTTCTGAATCCATCGCTCCGGACCCGGACGTCGATGGAGCTTGCCGCGCAACGCCTCGGGGCTCACGTCACGACGCTCACCCCCGGACAGGATGCATGGACGATCGCATTCGGAGACGGCGTGGTCATGGACGGCGCAGAGGCGGAGCATGTGCGGGATGCGTTCGGCGTGCTGTCGCGCTACGTGGACGCCCTCGGGGTGCGCGTCTTCGCTTCCGGCACGGACCGCGAACGGGATGTGGCCGATGCGATGATCAATGAAATCGCCGCATCGGCCACGGTGCCGGTCGTCAACCTTGAGTCTGCCCGGAACCACCCGTGTCAGGCCCTGGCCGACGCCGCGGTTCTCTCGGATCACTTTGACGGTAAAACGGCCGGCAAGCGGTTCGTCCTAACATGGACGCACCACCCGAACGCCCTGCCGATGGCCGTTCCGAACTCCGCGCTTCTGGCGGCGGCGCGATTGGGGATGGATGTTATCGTGGCCCGGCCGGACTCCCACTCGCTGGAGGCAGACGTCATGAACGAGGCGACGGACTTAGCAGGCGCCCACGGTGGAAGCGTGTCGACGAGTACCAACATGGACGCGGCCATCGACGGGGCGGACGTCGTGTACGCGAAGGCCTGGGGTGGCCCGATGCGGTACACCGATCCGGAGCGGGAGAAGGCAATCCGTGCCTCCCTGACGGACTGGCGCGTGACCCGGAAGCAGATGTCTACCACCCGGAACGGGCGCTTCATGCACTGCCTGCCGGTCCGCCGAAACGTCGTGGTCGACGACGCAGTCCTCGACGGTCCGCAGGCGATGCATCTCGATCAGGCAGAATACCGACTGCATGCGCAGCAGGCGCTCCTCGAGTACGTATTCGACTGTTGACGGCCCCGCGGCTGCACAGACCTGCCGTACTCCTCTTTTTCTGGTGAAACGACATCATGACCGCATCCAATGATCACTCCGGTTCCGACGCTCCGCCTGACGGAATCACCGTCGTCAAAGTGAGCGGCACCTTGCTCGGTCGGGCCGACGACATGCGCGCCTTCTGGGAGTCCATCGCCAACCTCGCCTCGGAGGGGCCGGTGGTCCTGGTTCACGGGGGCGGTCAACAGGCCACGGAGCTGGCCGAACGTCTCGGGCACACGCCCCGGGTTGTCCAGGGGCGTCGCGTGACCACGGATCTCGACCTCGACATCGTCCAGTGGGCCCTCTGCGGAAAAATCAACACGCAACTGGTCGCCGCGGCCCGGCGTCACGGCCTTCGGGCCGTCGGCCTGTCCGGAGCCGATGACGCACTCCTTCAGGTACGAAAGCGACCGGCATGGACCGTGGACGGCGAAACGGTGGATTTCGGATGGGTTGGCGACGTGACCGGCGTGCAGCCGGATGTGGTGGTTCACCTCCTGTCTACCGGACGCATGCCGATCATCGCCCCGCTCGGCATTGACGACGACGGGCAAGTCTACAACGTGAATGCCGACACGGTCGCGCAGAATGTGGCCGTGGCCCTCGGGGCGTCGCACCTCCTGCTGGTAACGGCAACAGGGGGCGTGCGCCGAGATGCCGGCTCAGCGCGCACGCGACTGGACACATGCGACCGGGAGACGGTGGCAGAGGGGATTGAAAATGGCTGGATCGAGGGCGGGATGCGCGTCAAGGTGGAAACCGCACTCGCGGCGCTGGACCACGGCGTCCGAGAAGCATTCATCTGTGCTGCGAGTGACCTCCTCACGCGGTCGGACGCCACACGCGTCACCCGATAGGCAGCACGCCTTACCCTGCATGGATTCATGTTGATCAATCATTGTCGAACGTAACGTCACCGCCGTCATGCCATCTCCAGTACCTTCTGCTGCGTCCGCGACACGGACCGACCCCGTTTCGCTCCTCCGCTCCCTGATTGCCATTCCGTCTCTCACGGGAGAGGAGGGACCCGCGGCGGCTTTTATCGAAGAAACGGCACGTGCGGCCGGCGCGGACGTTTGGCGGCGCGACGATAACGTCGTCCTGTCCGCCGGCAGCGGGGAGAACACGCTGCTGTGGAATTCGCACCTTGACGTCGTGCCCCCTTCCGCCGACCACCCGTACGACCCGTTCGACCCCGTCATGAGGGACGGCTGGATCTACGGCCGGGGAAGCGTGGACGCCAAGGCCAGCGGAGCGGCCATGGTGTCGGCATTCCTGCAGGTGTCGCTGTCGGGCGCCATTCCCACAGGGGGGCGTCTGATGGTCGCCCTCACGGCCTGTGAGGAGGGCGGAGGCGCGTACAATGGGCTCGAAAGCATTCGGCCGGAGCTTCCCGAGCCGTCCGCGGTCGTGATTGGAGAGCCGACGGGTCTCGTCCCCTGCGTAGCGCAGAAAGGGCTGCTCATTCTGAAAATCCACGCGCATGGGACCGCGGCGCATGCAGGACGGCCGCAATCCGGCGTAAATGCGATTTCCCGGGCGTCCGCGGCGATCCAGACCATCGAGCGACTTGCCCTGGACCGCACCGACCCGTTCCTCGGGACGCCGACCGTAACCGTGACGACCATCGAAGGCGGCACCGCGCGAAATGCGGTCCCCGACCACTGCGTCTTTGCGGTCGACATCCGCACGACGCCGGCCTACACCCATGAGGAGGTCATCGCGCTCGTCCGGCAGGCGCTCTCGCCGCTCGCCGGGATCGAGGTTGAGGTCTACAGTAATCGTTTCGTCCCGTGCGCCACGCCGGACGATGCCGCCATCAGGGCGGCGGCGCTCGCTGCCTGCTCGAATGTGCATGGCAAGGCACTGATGCCCACCGGCTCGCCCACGGCGTCCGACTGGATCTTCATGCACGACCGTCCGGCGGTCAAGCTCGGGCCGGGGGAGAGCCGGCGGTCCCATACCGCGGAGGAACGCATACGCGTTTCTCAGGTCCACGCCGCGCAACAGGTCTACACCGACCTCGCGCAGACCTACTTTGCGACCGGACGATGAACTGTTCGGGACGGACGACTTCACTCGTGCTTGCCTCTCGACCGATTGACCATGTCGAATCTCTGGAAGAAAACGGCCAATGATGCTCCGGCAACGGACGACTGGGTCCTGCGCTTCACCGTCGGCGATGATCACCTCTGGGATCGTCGTCTGCTACCGTATGATGTCCGGGCGACGCGCGGGCATGCCTGGGGGCTTCGGCAGATCGGCATTTTGAGCGGTGACGAGTACGACGACGTAATGGCGGCACTCGATCACGTACTCGCTTCGTTTGCGAGGGGCGACCTTACGATTACGCCGGCCGATGAGGACAGTCACACGGTGATTGAGAATGCCCTGACGCGCCGCCTCGGCGACATCGGAAAGAAGATCCATGCCGGGCGATCGCGCAACGACCAAGTGCTAGCGGCTCTCCGTCTCTATCTTCAGGATGCTCTTCTGGACACCGGGCAACGCGTCGCCGCCCTGTGCGAGGCTTTGTGTGGGGTCGCCGATCGGCATTCCCGCGTGCTCCTGCCCGGGTACACCCACCTGCAGCGGGCGATGCCCTCGACCGTGGCGTTGTGGGCACTCGGTTATGCGGAGACGCTGGTCGAAGACCTGGCCGGGTTACGACAGGCGCGCGAGCGGGTGAACGTGTCGCCTCTCGGAAGCGCCGCAGGATACGGCGTGCCGCACCTTGACCTGCCGCGGGAGGCCGTTGCCGATCGGCTCGGATTCCGAGATGTGCAGACGCATGCGACGGCCGTCCAGTTGAGCCGGGGGAAGCACGAGATCGCCGTCGTGCATGCGCTTACGCAGACCGTCAGCACCGTCAATCGGATGGCCTCCGACCTCGTCCTCTACGCGACGTCCGAGTTTGGCTTCGTGGATCTTCCAGAGGCGCACTGTACCGGGTCGAGCATCATGCCGCAGAAAAAGAATCCGGATGTGCTGGAGCTGTCCCGGGCCGCCTATGCTGACCTCGTCGGTGATTTGCAGCGCCTCCTGGTGCAACCGGCCAACCTGCCGGGCGGCTACCACCGGGACCTGCAGCGCACGAAAGAGGCGGTAATGCAGAGCCTGCAACGGACACAGGACGTGTTGTCGGCGGTGACGGCCGTCGTCTCGGAACTACGATTCGTTCCGGAGCGCACCGAGAGTGCCTGCACGCCCGACCTGCTCGCCACGTCCCACGCCCTGGAGCAGGTGGTAGACGGGGTGCCGTTCCGGTCCGCCTACCGCCGTGCCGCCGTCGATACGGCCGGCGAAGCAGCGCCGACGCCGGACACGGTGCTCGGCACCTACTCTACGCCCGGCTCCCCCGGAAACGAACAACCTGACCTCATCCGACAGCGTATTGCCGAAGCGGACTGGCTTGATGGGGGGTGAGGGTTGGGGACTCGCGTTGATTCGTTGGGTCGTTGGGTCGTTGGTTCGGTGGATCCTTACGGGAGGGCGCTCGCAACGTGTCGAGGACGAGCGCAAAAGCGGTTTCGCGTGTAACCCATGTCGCCGAGGTGATCTGTTACCCGTGAAGCCGAGGAAGCCCCCCTGAACCCTGAACCTTGACCGTTGAACGCCCCGCCCCTTCCCCAGACAAGTTTCCTTGAACCCGGTGAGGTCCTTCGAGGGTGGCGAACCCACTGCAAAGGTGGTGCGTAACGAAAAAGCTATCACTGCCGGGGTTCTCCGTGCGGACGGTGGCATGGCATCTTCGGATGCCCCCTTTGCCAGCCCATTCATTTGTGTGTCGGAGGCGACGCATGGTCAACGAAATTCTCCCGCTCATTCGCGAGCACGATCGCTTTTTCATCATCACCCACATTCGCCCGGACGGCGACGCGCTGGGCTCCCAGCTTGCCCTGGGGCGCTTCCTGGAGAAGTTGGGGAAGGAGGTGGCGATGATCAACAGTGACGCTCCGCCCTACAACCTCGACTGGCTTCCGGGCTCGGAAAAGGTCGAAGTGTACGACGGCGCGCTGTCGCAACGTGAGGCGATCCTGGAGGCGGACGTCGTGTTCGTCCTCGACACAAATGACGAAGACCGACTCGGCCATCTGGGCTCGACCGTTCGGAAGACCGACGCCGTCAAGGTCTTGATCGACCATCACATGGAGCCGGAGGCGTGGTTCGATGTTCCGTTTGTGCGCAACACCGCTGCGGCGACCGGCTCGCTCATCTATGAGATCATCGACGCCATGGACCCGTCGCTGATCGATGCCGAGATCGCGACAGCGCTTTACACCGCCATTATGACTGACACCGGGTCCTTCCGATACAGCCACGTCACGCCCGACCTGCACCGTGCCATCGCTGATATCCTCGAGCGTGGCGATATTGAACCGGCACCGATCCACGAGAATATTTACGACCGGAAGTCGATGCCCGGCCTCCGCCTGCTGGGTCGGATGCTGAACCGTATTCGGACGCGGCACAACGGGCAGGTGGCGTACTCGGTCGTTACGCAGCGCATGGTGGATGATACCGGTGCCAGCTGGGATGACAAGGATGGGTTCGTGAACTACATCCTGTCCGTAGACGGCGTGAAGGCGGCCCTCCTCTTTTCTGAGGTCAGCGACGGAGCCAAGATCAGCTTCCGCTCTGAGGCAGACACCCGGGTCGACGAATGGGCGCGGTCGTTCGGCGGCGGGGGTCACCGCAATGCGTCTGGTGCGTACGTCAAGCGCTCCTCCTTCGAGGACGCCATCGAAGACGTCATGGACGCGGCCGAGCGGTTCCTCGACCTCGACCCGCCCCACAATCTCGGCGACGGCCTCTCGGCCGAAGATGCATCGTATCTCGAGACCATGATGAAGGCCCGATCCGGCGATAAGTAAGGCCGTCCAGAAGTAAGGCCGGCCAGCATTTTCCCCATAGATCTTCCACGCACAGAGCTTTTTTCGCGTATGACCGTCTCCGTTTCGTCCGATCGCCCGGCGGACCTCTCCGCCGATCTCCTTCTGGTACCGCTTCCGCCCGATTGTCCAGAAGACGTTCTCGATGCCCTGGAACACCACTTCGGCTCCGCCGCCCGGCGCGCAGCCGATGACTTCGAAGGAAATACGGGCGACGCTCTTCGGGTGTACGCCGATGCGGAGGCTGGCCGGGTGGTTCTGGTGGGAACGGGACAGCCGACCGCGGATGCTGACGTCGCCACGGAGAACCTGCGACGCGCCGGAGCGGCCGGAGCCGATGATGCACGGCAGCTAAAGGCCGCCACCGTCGGTATCCTGCTGCCAGGCGCTCTGGGCGCTTCGTCCGGCGGGGCGAACCTCTCCGAGTTCAGCGAGGCACAGGCACTCACAGAAGGCTTCACGCTCGGAGCGTATCGGTTCGTTCAGTACAAAACGGACGATGACACGTCGCCGTCAATCGACCTGTGCGTTCATCAGGCAGAGGGTACGGATCGAGAGAGCATCGACCGCGGGGCCCGTCGTGGCGTGCACCTGGCCCAGGCGACGTGCACCGCGCGGGACCTGGTGAACCTGTCACCGAACGACAAGACGGCACGCGCTTTTGCCGACAGAATTCAGGCGTCCGGCGAGGCGCATGGATACGCCGTAGAGGTCTGGGACACAGAACGCATCCGCAAAGAGGGGTTCGGCGGCCTGCTGGCCGTGAACCTCGGATCCGTAGAGCCGCCGACCTTTTCCGTGCTGCAGCACCGGCCGGAGAACCCGAAGAACGAGCGACCGATCGTTCTTGCCGGGAAAGGCGTCGTGTTCGACACCGGCGGTCTCTCGCTGAAGGACACGAAAGGATCCATGGATCTGATGAAGTCCGACATGGCCGGCGCCGCATCCGTCGTCGGTGCCTTCGAAGCGCTGGCGGACCTCGACGTCCCGCTCCACGTGATCGGACTCATTCCTGCTACCGACAACCGGCCGGGCGAGAATGCCTACGTGCCCGGGGACGTGATCACCATGCACTCCGGCGCCACGGTTGAAGTCCTCAACACAGACGCCGAGGGGCGACTCCTTCTCGCCGATGCGCTTTCGTATGCCCGCCGTTTCGACCCCGAACTCTTGGTCGACATGGCGACGCTGACGGGCGCACAGGTCGTCGCCCTCGGTTCCGAGGCGGCCGCCGTCATGACCAACGAAACCGACGGCTCGGCCGAAAGACTCTACGCCATCCAGCGAGCCGGCGAGCGGAGTGGAGAGCGCGTCCATCCGCTCCCGATGTACGACGAATACAGGACGCACCTCGACTCGACCGTCGCCGACATCAAAAACGTCGGTGGACGCGAGGCGGGATGCATCACCGCGGGCAAGTTCCTGGAGCACTTCGTTGATTTCCCCTGGATGCACATTGACATTGCCGGGCCGGCCTTCCTTTCGACCGCGAAGCCGTACCGGCCGGTCGGAGGCACCGGATTCGGGGTCCGCCTCTTGCTCTCGTACCTGGAAAATTATGCGACCACACGGTAACAGACCTGTGCTATGTTCACGGTGAGGCCGGCCGCACCGAAGCGCCGGGGCCTGGGTCCGGTGGGCACAGCGCTTGCACGCTCACGGACCGTCCCTTCCAGTGGCCGACTTCATCACCGCGCCTCCCGCGCTACGTATTTCGCCGAACCCAACGTTCCACTATGCCCATTCAGCGACCCACGTACCAGCGACCGGATCCGAGCCATGCATCAGACGGGAAACGTACCCGGCTGGCGATCACGATGGGGGATCCGAACGGAATCGGCCCGGAGGTGCTGCTGAAATGCCTCCACGATCCGGAGCTGACGTCTAACATGGCACCGATCGTCATCGGCTCCGCCCACGTCCTCCGCGTCCATGCCGACACGCTCGGCTACTCAGACCTCACGATTCACACCGTCACCGATATTCCGGATGACGTGCCGGAAACGGGCGTCACCGTCCTCGATGTGGCTGACGGTGCGTCCCCCGAGGTGGCCTTCGGCGATGTCACGGCCTCCGGCGGCACGCTCGCCATGGCAGCCGTGGACCGAGCGGTCGATGCCTGCCTCAGCGGTGACGTGGCTGCGATGACAACGGCTCCGATTTCTAAGGACGCGATTGCGAAAGCCGGCTACAAGGTGCCCGGCCACACCGAGTTTATTTCCAAGAAAACAGGCGGGCAGCAGCCGACCATGATGATGGTCGCTGGTACGCTCCGCGTGGGCCTCGTGACGGCGCACATCCCGATCTCGCAGGTCGCAGAGGCCGTCACCCAGACCGCGATCCGGCAGAAGCTGGACGTCCTGGTGGAAGCGCTGGTTCAGGACTTTGCCATCCCCAAACCGCGCGTGGCTGTGCTCGGACTGAACCCGCACGCGGGTGACGGCGGTGTGCTGGGGTCGGAAGAAGAGGAGGTTATCGAGCCGGCGGTGCAGAAAGCGCGTGCCGACGGTATCGACGTTCACGGTCCGCTGCCTGCCGATGGCTACTTCGCCACCCAGCTCAACCAGGGATACGACGCCGTCCTCGCCATGTACCACGACCAGGGACTGGTCCCCTTTAAGGCACTGGCGTTCGACCGGGGCGTCAATTACACGGCCGGACTCCCGATCGTCCGTACGTCGCCGGATCACGGCACGGCGTACGGGATCGCCGGTCGCGGAATGGCGCTGCCGGGCTCGATGCGGAGCGCCATCGAGGAAGCCGTCGCTATCGCCCGCCACCGGGCCGCGACGATGCCGGCGTGAACCCTGCCGGCCTGAGCGATGCCCCGGCTCGCACCGCATGACTGGGAACGAGTTGGACGGGGGCGCCGGACTCACGTGTTACCCTTTAGAGGGAAAAAGCGGCATATTCGTGTGTGTTTGTCCACAGGAATGAACGACGCGCGGTAGCTGGCGCGGACGCCTGTGACACGAAAGGCACTTCATCTCTCTGCAAGGCATTTGGCCGCCATCGCTCTTCGACCCCTCCCGGTATTTCTCGTGTCGCTCGCCCTGCTGGCGTCGGGGTGCCAGCTCGCCGGTCCTCTCCGCACATCGGACCCGACCCTTGCCGACGTGAACGAAGCCATGGCGGGGGAAACGGTTCGCCTACACCGGGCCGGGTCGTCCGGGTATGAGAAGGTGTCGCAAGTAAGCCTGTCGGCCGACTCGGTGTACTACGTTCCCGGTATGCTCCGCCCCTACGATTCATACGACGGACCCGTCCGGCAGATGCCCGTCGAGGCGATCGACTCCCTTCAGGTGAAGTTCAACGGCGGCGGCGGTGTGGTCGGAGGACTCCTCGGGGCGGCCCCGGGCGTTTTCATTATCGCGGATGCGTCTTCCACATCCGGGAACTGCGAGAGCATCGGTTGCAGCCTGTCGAGCGGGATTGCCCAGACCATGGGTATTGCACTCACGGTCGTCGGGATGGGCCTGGGCGCTCTCATCGGGAATGCTATTGACGTTGACGTGCAGACCGTGTATCGTCGTCCGATCGACCCGTACCTTCGCTAGCAACCGGAGCCTGAGACCGTGACCGACCCCTACGTGGTGCTTGCAGAGGTCTACGACGCGGTCATGGATCATGTCGATTACGACCGGTGGGCGCGGTACCTGCATACGTGTCTCGAGACCCACGGCGAGTCGGTGACGTCCATTCTGGAGCTCGGGGGAGGCACGGGATCGCTTGCGGTTCGCCTTCAGCCGATGGGCGGCTATCGGTATGTGATGACGGATGGCGCCCCGGCCATGGTGCGGCAGGCACGCCAGAAGGTCGATGCGGCCGGACTACCAATTCGGTGCGATGTGGCTGGATTCACGACCGTCTCCCTGCAGGGGCTTGGCCGAAAGGACGGCTTCGATGCGATCGTTCTGGTGTACGACGGCCTGAACTACCTGAGGCAGATCGACGAGGTCCGCCTCTGTCTGGAACGTGTTCGACGATGCCTTCGCCCGGGAGGAGTGGCCGTCGTCGATCACGCCACGCCCGCGAATTCGGAGGATCACGACCGGGAGTTTTTCGATCGCGGGACCGTCGAAGGTACCTCCTACGTGCGTTGCTCCCGGTACGACGCGGGCACCGGGCTGCACCGGACCACGTTCGACATCGTTCACGCCGGGACGCATTATAAGGAGGAGCACGTGCAACGCCCCTACGCGCCCGCTGCCATCGAAGACGCCATTGAACAGAGCGGCCTGCACGTCTCTGCAGCCTACGACGGGTTTACGTTCGACCCGGCCCATGAGCGGAGCCACCGCGTCCACTGGCTCCTCGAGCGACGGAAACAGTAGACTCTGTGCTGGAACCGGGATTCACGGTGCTAGCGCCCCGGTCGCTACGGGTGTGTGCTAGATCAACCGTGTATCGCGGGCGTTCTCGGGGGCGGGGTGTTACGCATCCGAATGTTTTCCGAGGTCCCCGGGGGCTCTTTCCAGATTACCTTGACCGTGGTGAGGATAATTACCACCTTGCCCCGTGTCCGACCACTGATTCCCCGCCCCGTCGCAGCGCATGATCAGCTTTAACAACGTGTCCGTGTCGTTCGACCTTCCGAACGGCGAGTCCCGAACGGTGGTCGAAAACGTTTCGATGGATCTGGGACGGTCGGATATGGCCTATCTTATCGGCCCCACGGGCAGCGGGAAAAGCACGCTCCTGCGTCTTCTGTACATGGATCGCTTCCCGGACGAAGGTGTGGCGCAGATCGGCGACTACCGGTCGGATCTGATCGATCGCAGCGAGATCCCGTACCTGCGCCGGTCGCTCGGCGTCGTTTTTCAGGACTTTCAGCTCCTGCCGGACCGCAGCGCCTATGATAATGTCGCGTTTGCGCTGTATGCGACCGGGAAAAAGCGCTCAGAGGTCAAGTCCCGAACCATGAAGGCACTCACTCGAGTCGGGCTCAACCACAAACGGAGCAACTTCCCCCACGAGCTATCCGGCGGTGAACAGCAGCGAGTCGTGATCGCGCGGGCGATTGCCAATGATCCGTGGGTCCTTCTGGCCGATGAGCCGACGGGCAATCTCGATCCGGTGGTGGCTGATGAGATCCAGGAGCTTCTCGTGAGTCTCCACCGTCAGGGAATGACGCTTATGATGGCAACGCATGATTATCGCCTCGTCAAGAAGTACCCGGCGCGGACGTTCGCGCTCATGAACCGCCAACTGATCGAGATCGACCCGGAGTCCCTGTAACCGGAGTCCCTGTCATCCGCCACCGGCTGGCACGATCGAGAGCGTGCTCGCGCTCGATCCCACAATCGGAGTTTCCAACTCAGCACGAAAGAGGCGATCATGAACCGAGTTCTCGATCCAGCGGTCCGCCTGTACGATACGCTGGATCAGAGGTGGGAGGGCGCCCGGTCGCGCCGGATGACGGGCGATGTGCTTCTGGTGAGCTTTTTCGCCAGCCTGGTCGTCATCGAGCTCAGCCGGCAGGGTCTTCTGCCCGGCGTCATGGGCGCGCGGATTCCAACGAATCACTTTTACGCGATCGACGTCGCGTTCACGCTGTATCTGGTCGTCGAGGTCATCGGTCTGGTGTTCGGCCTTGCGACAAGTGTCGCCGATGCCCTCGGCAAGCAGTTTGAAATCTTCTCGCTGATCCTGCTGCGCCAGTCGTTTAAGGAGCTGGTTCACTTCTCTGAACCGATCCAGTGGGACATCGACCCCGCCGGCCTCTTGTTTGGCCTTCCGGACGCGGTGCTCTACGTGGTCGTGGATGCTGTCGGGGCGCTGACGATTTTCGCGATCATCTCGGTGTACTACCGGATGCAGCAACACCGGCCGATCACCGACACCGACGCGGAACAGGCACGGTTTGTGGCCGCCAAGAAGCTACTGTCGGTGACGCTGCTGGTTATTCTGGCCGGCCTCGGTGTTATTACCGTGGTCGACTTCGTGATCTACGATCATGCCCTCGCATTCTTCGACACGTTCTACACGGTGCTGATTTTCAGCGACGTGCTGATCGTGCTGATCTCTTTGCGGTACAGCACAACGTATCACGTGGTGTTTCGAAATTCAGGATTTGCGGCTGCGACGGTGATGATCCGGCTGGCTCTGGCCGGCCCGCGAATCGTCGACGCCGTCATCGGAATCGTCGCGGCGGGCTTTGCCGTCGGCCTAACGGCTGCCTACAACAGCGTTGCCCCGGCCGTTGAGCAATCACGACAGCGCAACGTGGCGCGGAAGGGCCTCGGCGAAGAGTCCGGTGCGCCCGCGCCGCCGGGGGACATGGAGCGCGGCCCGGACTCCGGCACGAAGGAGGACGTTGTGGAACCGGACCTGAACGAGGAATCCCAGACGAAGGAGGCCAACCAGGACCCGCGGGCGTGATGCACTGCGCCGTACGTTCTCCGTCGGCGATGATGACAACCTCCAACCCCGACGCCATTCTCCCCGCGCAGGCCATCTGTGTATCTCCGCCCACAGATTGGGTTCAGGTGCACGCCCCGATGCTTGCACCGGGCGTCTCCAGTTCCTACATTACAAAGATGTAATCAGCGAGCGGCCGATGTGGCACCGGGTGTCATCGCATTTGCACCTGATCACGGCGGTTTGTGTCATCGTGACGGCGTGGGACTTGCTACCGCGCGGCGCCTTCTCGTCCGCCATCGGACGGCTGTCATCACCGGTCGCTTGTCGTCCACGCGTTTATCTTTTGCCCTCGGCGCATTCGGTGCCATCCGGACGCTACGCGTCTTGTCTTCGGATCGGCGGTTCTCCGGTACAACCACCGCCGCGGTGCCGGTCGCATCTTCACCCAAGGTATTCTCGCTACATCAACCTCTATGCTTGAGTTACTCGAATCGGCCATCGGTGTCCTGGAACAGCTTGTCTGGAATGAAGGGGTTCCGACGGGGACCGGAAACGACATTCCGTGGGTCGTCATCTTGCTCCTTGGGGCCGGGCTCTACCTGACCTTCCGGCTCGGATTCATTCAGTTTCGCCGTCTGGGACACGGGTTTGCCGTGACGACAGGGAAATACGACGACCCGGACGAACCGGGCGACGTGCCGCACTTCCAGGCGCTAACGACCGCCCTCTCCGCCACGGTCGGCATCGGCAACATCGCTGGCGTCGCGCTGGCAATCCACTGGGGAGGCCCCGGGGCGCTGTTCTGGATGTGGATCACGGCCCTGCTCGGGATGGCCACCAAGTACAGTGAGGTGACGCTCGCGCAGTACTTCCGCGACGTAAACATCGGAGGGGAAGGAGAAACGAAGAGCTGGCTCGGGACGGTGTCCGGCGGGCCCATGTATTACATCGAAAAAGGCCTGGGCTCCGGATGGACCTGGATGGCGATCTTCTTCGCCACCATGCTCATGATCACATCGTTCCTGACGGGCAACGCCGCACAGGCGAACACCGTCACCGACACGATGATGACCTACAGCGACTGGTTCGGAATGGACCCGGTCACGTTTAAATACGTCGTCGGCGCGGTGGTGGCCGCCGTCGTAGCGGTCGTGATTATCGGCGGTGTGACCCGGATCGGTCGCGTCACGAGCATCATCGCTCCCGTCATGGCCGGCATCTACGTACTCGGCGGACTGGTCATTCTCGCCCTCAACGCGTCCGACGTCCCCGCAGCGTTCGGTTCGATCTTCACCGAGGCGTTCAACCCGACATCCGGCGTTGCCGGCACCGGGGCCGGCGTCTTTCTCCTGACCATGATGTACGGCGTGCGGCGCGGCCTCTTCTCGAATGAAGCCGGACAGGGGTCCGCCCCGATCGCCCACTCCGCGGCGAAAACGGATGAGCCGGTCAGCGAGGGCGTCGTGGCGCTTCTCGAGCCGTTCATCGACACGATCATCGTGTGCTCCATTACGGGCCTCGTGATCATCGTCACGGGCGTCTGGGATGACGCCGTTCCCACACGGATGGATCTGAACGCGGGCGCCATCAGCTACCGGGTTCAAGGGGAAGGCGGTGTGATGTCCGGGGACGAGCCGCCGGCGGAGATTCCCGTCGTGAACGGCAATCCGCAGCTCCCTGAAGGCACGCCGGAGTTTGCATGGAATGAGGCCGTGGTCCAGCAGTTCTACGTGTCCTGCGCCAACGACTGCGAGGTGGCGGACGACTTCGGCCCGGCCTTCGACGGCACGATTTACCCGGACCGTGAGGTTGCTATCTCGCGCGACGGCACGGAGTACACGGCGCTCTACGGCCCGGGCGTTGAAACCGGTGCGCCGCTCACGCAGCTGGCGTTTCAGCGTGGCCTGTCCCCGCTCGGGGACTGGGGCGGCGGCATCGTCGTGTTGAGCGTGCTTCTCTTTGCGATTTCGACGTCGATATCGTGGAGCTACTACGGTGATCGCTGCGCAAACTATCTGTTCGGGGCGAAAGCTGTTATTCCCTACAAGGTCGTATTCGTGGGAATGAACTTCGTCGGGGCCATCGCGCCACTGGCGACGGTGTGGACCATCGGCGACATCGCCCTCGGCCTGGTCGTCGTGCCCAACCTCATCGCCCTCGTCGTCCTCTCCGGCAAGCTGAAGGACATTACCGAC
>JAAAOT010000145.1 GCA_009908725.1 Bacteroidota bacterium
GCGAAGGGCGAAGGGCGACGGGCGGAGTGTGGACGGCGCGGCTTGCTTGATTTTGCTGGGTTTGGCCGTGTCGTTTACGCCTCCTGGTCTTTCGTCTGGGGTTGCGAGCCGTCGCCGTTGCGGGCCTTGTGGAAGAGGGAACTGTCGTGAAGCCCGCGTGCCTCGTCCAGGAAGAGCTGGCGGTGGGGGAAGGGGATCTCGATGTCGGCGTCGCGGAGCGCCTCCCGAACTTTTTCCATGTACTCCCAGCGCATTTTCACCTCTTCGCTGGGGTCGCGAATGTAGAACCGCAGGGCCATGGTCACGGCCGAATCGCCCATTCCCGTCACGACAGCGGTCGGCTCCGGGCGGGTGAGAACGCGGTCGTCGCCTTCCAGCGTCGCGAGGACAGCCTCCCTCGCCTCCTGAGGGTACTCCTTGTAGGCGATGCCGAAGTCGATGTCGATGCGCAGCGTGTTCTGCTTTGTGTGGTTCACGACCTGGGTCGTGATCATCTGCGTGTTCGGGAGGACCATCACCTCGTTTCGGACGCTTCGAATCCGGGTCGATCGCAGCGTGATCTCATCGACCTGGCCGTAGTGCTCTTGAACGACGATGTAATCCCCGACCTTGAACGGCTTGTCGAGCAGGATCGTGACGCCGGCGATGAAGTTCTCGAGAGAGTCACGGGCGGCAAAACCGACGGCGATACCGGCAATTGATAGACCGGCGACGAGCGCCGTCACGTTCACCCCGAGCGAACTGAGCACCATCGCGATGATGAACGTCAGCGCCACCACGCGAAAAGATTTCTGCAGGAGGCCCTGTACACCGGCGTCGATTCGGTTGCTGTGGCCGAGAAGCCGCTCCAGCATCCGGTCGACGAGCCGGTATAGCAAAAAGAGGATGACAAAGTAGAGCGCCGCCATGAAGAGACTGGCGAGCACATTTCCGGCGACCTCCAGCGTGCTCTGATAGAGCAGTCCCTCGATGGCCTGCCAGTCGCCCGTACTGGCGTATCGGATGAGATCCGTGATGAACTCGCCGAAGTCTCGCGCCATCGTCGCCGCCTGATCGGCAGCGTTCGGGGCTTCTTCCTGGCCCGATTCGGCCGCGCCACCGGATGATGTGTCCTGCTGCGCGCCGCGGAAGGGATTGGAGAAGCCCCCGAAAATGTTCTGTACATTTGGGTCGAGCGCTGAGGCGCCAGACTCGGTGGCGGCTGTATCAGCGGCCGTCGTGTCGGAAGCTTGCGGCAACATGGGGCGATGAAAGAAGGTGGAAAGCCGGTAGTGCGAAGGGTCGTGGTTGCTGGAACGAGGAGCGGCTGACCGCTATGCGACGGCCGTTTCTGCGTTGTGCCGCGCGGCGTTCATCGTATTCTTGAGAAGCATGGCCCGGGTCATGAGTCCAACGCCTCCGGGCACCGGGGTAATCCACGACGCTTTATCCCGTACAGCGTCGAAGTCGACGTCGCCGATCAGCCGGTAACCTTTTTCTCGAGACGCGTCATCCACGCGATTGATGCCCACGTCAATCACGACAGCGCCCTGTTTCACCATGTCTGCGGTTATAAAGTTCGCGTGGCCGACGGCTGCGACCACGAGATCGGCCTCACGCGTGTGAGCGGCGAGGTCCCGGGTTCGGCTGTGGCAGACGGTGACGGTAGCGTTTGCATCGCGCTGCATGAGAAGGGCTGCGAGCGGCTTGCCGACGATGTTCGACCGCCCGACAATCACGGCCCGCATGCCCTCGATTTCGATCTCCGATCGCCGTAGCATCTCTACGATCCCGAAGGGTGTCGCGGGGATGAAGGAAGGAGCGCCGATCAGGAGGCGTCCCAGGTTCTCCGGGTGGAAGCCGTCCACGTCTTTGGCCGGGTCGATCGCGTCGATGACGGAACGATCGTCGATGTGGTCGGGGAGGGGGAGCTGGACGAGAATACCGTCGACGCCGGCGTCTTCGTTCAAGCGATCCACGACATCGAGAAGATCTGCCTCTGTGATATCATCGTCGAAACGTAGCGTTTTCGAATCGATGCCCGCCTGGCGTGCATCGCGCTCTTTGCCGCGCACGTAGGCCTCGGATGCGGGGTTGGACCCAATCAGGACGACGCGGAGGCACGGGGGGCGGTGTCCCCTGTCCGTCCATGCGTCTACTTCGTCGGTCACGTCGGCACGTACGGCCTCGGCGAGTTCTTTTCCATCCAGTATCTGTGCCACGGCAGCGTTGAAGACCTGTGCAAGGGAGGAGAGCAGTCTGAACGTTTATCATACGAAACGTGGGTCCGGCGCGAAACGGCATGGATCCGAAGAAACGCGAAAAGCGCGGCAGAAGCAGGTGTGGGGATGATCCAGGCCTGCTCGCTGGCGTAATGATCTATCGGGTGCTAACAGGTGGAGTAGGGAGCGCCCGCATGTGGCAAAACAGATCGGTTCCGGTCCCGGCCGACGACGCTCCCAGATTGGCACATGCAGAAACGGAACGTTGCGTCGCGAGCCCGGGTAGCAACGCATCCGGAGCGCCCCGCCGCCCCCTTCTCGGTACTCCTTCCAGTTGCGTACCCCGTATTCCTCGATGCCCTCTGCCGCTTCGCCTGCGCCGAACGCACCGTCCTCCTGGTCCGATGTGCCGCTGCCTGCGCATCCGGCCGCCGTGTTGAAGTTTGGCGGTTCATCTGTCGGGTCCCCGGCGCCCTTCTCGACGGTCGTCGATGTGGTATCCGACGCCATGTCGGACGGGCCTGTCGTGGTGGTTGCGTCCGCTCTGGCGCGCGTCACGCGACAGCTGTCAGGCGGGCTCGAAGACTTTACCACCCACCATCATGATCCCGGAGTGGTAGATGACCTTGTATCGACTCTGCGCGATCGTCATCTCGACCATGCGGCCGCCGCCCTCGGTCCGTCATCGCTCGACGCATACCGTCTGCTGCTGGACGAGCGCCTTTCGAGCCTGCGTACGGTATTCGACCGTGTCCGCAACGACGGGTTTTCTCCAGCACTGCGAGATGCTGTCCTCGCAACGGGAGAGCAGATGTCGGTGCCCATTCTTACGCTGGCTTTGCGGGATGCCGGGCACGCCGCTCCGCACTGCGACGCGACGAAGTTGATGGTGACAGACGACGCCTTCGGCGGCGCCAACGTGCATTTTCGCGACACAGCGGACCGGGTCCGCCGATGGTACGCCGAACTCGGCTCATCCGACGTCCCAGTGGTGGCTGGATTTATCGGGGCGACGCGTAGCGGCACGGTTACAACGCTTGGCTTCGAAGGGAGCGACTATTCTGCCGCTCTTTTCGCCGCGATGCTCGGTGCCGGGTCCCTGACCCGGTTTACGGATGTCGACGGTCTTTACACGGCGGATCCCAATACCGACAAGGACGCTGAGCGCCTGGATCGGATCGACATGGAAGAAGCCTACGCGCGAACCGAATCCGGAGCGCTCGGCATGCATCCGAAAACGCTCCGTCCCCTCGTTCACGCCGGCATTCCGATGCAGGTGCGTTCGATCCTCGACCCGTCTGCGCCCGGGACATGCATTCTACCATCCGGCACCGATGTGACCGCCATGATCCCACGCGTCCCGGACGCGGCATAACACCGTTGCGGCCATCCCCATCCCCGCCCTTTTCCACACGATCGACCTTCTCAGCATATGTCCACCCCCTCCTTTAATGTCGGCATTCTCGGAGCAACGGGTGCCGTCGGTCAGACGTTTATTCGGCTTCTGGACGATCATCCGTGGTTCAGCGTCACTGCCCTGGCTGCTTCCGAACGGTCGGCGGACAAGCCGTATCGCGAGGCCGCCAACTGGCTGAGCGGCAAACCGATGCCGGAATCCGTGGCCGATATCACGGTCGTGCCGACTGATCCGTCCGAGATGGACTGCGACTTTGTCTTTTCGGGCTTGAGTTCGTCGGTAGCCGGGAAGATCGAGAAGGCGTTCGCGGAGGCCGGTTTTCCCGTGATCTCGAACGCCAAAAACTACCGCATGCAGGAGGATGTGCCGCTCCTGATTCCGGAAGTCAACGCGGATCACGCCAGTCTCGTCGAGACGCAAGACTGGGGGTCGGGCGGCTTTATCGTCACCAACCCGAACTGCTCGACGGTCGGGCTCGTGTGCGCGCTGCGTCCGCTGGTCGACGCCTTCGACGTGGACCGGGTACAGGTCACAATGCTTCAGGCGCTCTCCGGCGCGGGGTATCCCGGTGTACCGTCGCTGGATGCGCTCGGCAACGTGATCCCGTATATCGGAGGGGAGGAGGAAAAACTGGCGACCGAACCGCGCAAGATTCTGGGAACGCTGGAAGACGACGCCATTCGACCGGCGGACATGGTCGTCAGCGCGCAGTGCAATCGCGTTCCCATACGCGAAGGGCACATGGCATGCATCTCGGTGGCGTGTCAGGAGCCGGTGAGCGTGGCTGATGTCGTCGATGCGCTGGAGTCCTATCGCTCACCGCTCACGTCGGAGACCCTGCCGAGCGTGCCGGACGCCTTCCTCCGCGTAATGTCGGAGGTGGACGCGCCACAGCCGCTCCGTCACGTCAAGAACGGCAACGGAATGACGGTGTCGATCGGTCGCATTCAGGCGTGCCCCGTGAACCACGTCAAGTTCGTGGCGCTATCACACAACACGATCCGAGGGGCCGCGGGCGGAGCCATCCTGAACGCTGAACTGTTGGCCCGAGACGGGTACCTCACGCGTTCTTCGGCTGAATCTACGGCGGCGTAGAAGCGTCATCGTGACCGGATCGGCTGGCAGCGTTTTTCCTCTGATTGAGTTCCACACCTACTCATGGCGCATCCCGATGTACGCCAGGCACTGAAACGAGATCAAGACATCGTGACGGGGCTCTGGATGGATTTTCTAAAGGAGCAGTCGGAGAATGACAACCGACTTCGCGTATCTGAGGACGCTCGGGAACGCTGGGAGAATGACTTCGGGGCGTGGCTGGAGGATGAAACGCGTCGGATCTACGTTGCCGAACGGGAGGGCGATGTGGTCGGGTTTGCGACCGCGCATCGAACGGCGCCACCGCCCATCTACGAAACCAACGGAGAGGTTTACCTCGACGAGATCTACGTAGTGCCGGACCACCGACGCGATGGATACGGTGCGCAGCTCGTAGAGGCCGTCGTTGCCTGGAGCGATCGGGTACGTGCCGAACGGATCCGGTTAAGTGTCTTGGAGCAGAACGCCGCAGCTCGGGCCTTCTGGGAGTCCCAGGATGCGGTGTCGTTCTCCCGGACATACACGATTGAGCGTCAGCCCGTAGAGGAGGCGGGGGATGACGAAGGAACGAAAAAGATCGGCTTTCGCTAGGAACCGGTATTGAGAGCGGGCGTTTTGCCTCATCCTGAAACCGGGGAGCGTGTGTGATCATCGTCGTTGTGAGCGGCGGTCT
>JAAAOT010000073.1 GCA_009908725.1 Bacteroidota bacterium
ATAAGGGTGATGAGACCCGCGTTCCACAGCGCGACGTTGTGATCGAACATGAAGGACACGTCGATATACTGCGCCAGGCCGAGCGGCAGCATGACCTCCGAGATGTTCGTCTGGATATAGGCACCCCAGTTCCAGACGTAGTCTAGCGTGTACCCGATGAGGAAGAGCTCAACCAGGCGGAAGTGCCAGATGTCACCCCACGACTCGTCGCTTTCGAAATCAAAGAGCTGACGAGCGAGTGCGTGTGCGTATGCCTTCATGGCCGGTCCCTTACTGGATCCAGAGTGGGTGTCTTCGAATTCCGATCTGCCGGTCGTCGGTGCAGGTCATCGGCTGGCGTACGACGCCGGGTCGGATGACGAGTCGAGTTGGACGGCGACGTTCGGATGGAAGAACGTCGTATCCGCCGTGATCTGCATGACCGGCATCGCGTCGATATCGACCGAGTCACTCCGCAATGTGCCGCGAACGCGGTAGACGCGGAGCGGCGGACCGAACTCGTGATTGGAATCGAACATGCTTCGGAAGCCGCGCAGACGCTGCGTCGTCCAGACGTCGGTCTTGGAGAGGTAGTTGGCGACGTCGTTCTGGTTGATCCCGTTTTCTACCATCCCAAAGGCCTCACCGGGGAGGCTTTCGAGACGGATTGTCCGCCAGTCCACCGCCTCGCCCTCCTGCGGCACCTGCCGGACGATGGCGCGCGTCCACGGATTGCCGGCCTGCGAAAACATCGGGTAGATGCTGAACGGCCAGAACTCCCCGAGGTGACTGGCGACAAGAAGGGCGTATACGACGAGTGTGCCTCCGACGATGCGAATCGCTTTCTGATATGATCGCATGAGATTGAATCGGTAGCGGGAAGGAGGAAGCCGAAATGGGGAACCGGATTCAGGACACCGTCACGAACGGCGGCGCGTCGGAAACCGGGCAGGTAGGTGCCTGCAATGAGTGCACGCAGGACCGCTCTGCGAACAGGATTCATACATACGGTCGGCACGCCGCCTCGATGTTACACCGATGGAGCATTGCGCTGTCGTGGAACGGTGCGTCCTCACCGAACAAAATTGGACGATACCTACACCCTGACAGCCGGCGTTCAACCACCTGTCATGACGTGTACTATCAGCGAGAGGATCCGTGTTCCCGCCGGGCGGGCCGGCGACCGGAAAACGTGCGCCTTTTACTGTAACGTAATCATGCCCGCGTGCCCGAATGTCTGAATCGTTTCCTGAAGGCAACCGCAGAAGCAAACCAGCGTCCCGTCTTCGGGTATGACGCACGGGCGACGGCGGGAATGACATTCGCTCGAACGACGCAACGTACGAAGTGCCGTGAGTTTGCCGTTAAGGGAATCCGGACGCTGCCCGTGCGGTGTTACCTCACGGTGCGCACGAGCGGCTACAAGGTCCCGTCTTCCGAAAAATATGTACGCTGATATGGAGCGTCCTGCTCTATGCGCCGTCCCTGGTTGGGGTCGTCGTGCCCCGATCCTCCTTCTTTTTGTCCTGGCAGCACTTGCTCTCGGTGGGTCGACCGCTGTGGATGCGCAGCCGTCGGCAACCGCCGGCGCGGACCAGAACGCCCCGTCTCCGATCGTCGTGGACGACTTTGATTCGTACGAGGCCGGGACCTTTCCCGGGCAGTGGGTCTTCGTCAAACGAGACAAGAGCACGATCCCTCCCGAGGAGGCGAGTGAGCCCGGCGAGACCGTCGAAGTCAAGACGTCCGGCGGCAATGGCTACCTCCGCGTCGTCACAGAGAACGAAGCGCTCCGCTACACGCAGCGAAACGGCAGGGAGTTTGACTGGAATCTGAAAACGCATCCCCGAATCTCGTGGCGCTGGCGCGCAATCGATCTGCCCGAGGGGGCCAGCGAACGCGGCGAAAACGACACGGGCGGAGCAATCTACGTCACGTTCGGGTCCGACTGGCTCGGTCGGCCGAAAAGCATCAAGTACACGTACAGCTCGGCTCTGCCCGTCGGCTCGGTGGTCTCGTTTGGGCCGCTCAAGGTGATCGTCGTTGACTCCGCACGTGAGCCGCGACTGGGCGAATGGAAGCAGGTGATGCGTGACATCCCGAGCGACTACCGGCAGGTCTTCGGCGAAGCCCCGCCGGACCGGCCGCTTTCCATCACGTTCTGGAGCGACTCCGATACCACGGGCGATCGGGCCGAAATCCATTTTGACGACATTCGGCTGCTTCCCCCGTTCACCCGGGACGGCGAGTAAGCCCCCGGACGCGGCCCGGACCGGCCCGGACCTGTCCGCCCTCCGCGCCCGGAGTCCATCGGCCGATCTGCTGAGCGGGCTACGCGCCCACGACCTGACTTCACCGACTTACGGTTTTCATGCATCGCCTCTTCGAACACCTCCGACCTTTCATACGCGGCGTGGTCCGTCGCGCCGGATGGGTGCTCTTCGCCGCCGTTCTGCTGACGGTCGCGGGAGGCATGCTGGCGCGCAACCTTACGATCGACTCCGACCTCGCAAACCTTATCCCGGAGGATCGGCCGACCGTTCAGGCGCTGAACGAGTTGAAGGAAACCGTCGGCGGGGAAAGTGATGTGGCGGTTGCGATTACCAGCCCGTCGTTCGAGTCCAACAAGGCATTCGCCGAAGCGCTCATTCCCCGCGCGCTCGATATGCAGGGCCCGGACGGGCAGCCGTACTTGACGCGTGTCGAGTACAAGCGCGACGTCGAATACCTGAAGGACAACGCGCTCTACTTTGCCTCGGATGCCGAGCTCACCCAGGTCGAGACGTATCTTGACGACCAGATCGAGCAGGCCAAGCTTGAGGCCAACCCGTTCTACTTCGACCTGGACGAGGAGGAAGGGGACAACGACGCCTCGGGACGCGAACTGGAGGCGATGTACGACGATCTGGTGGGGAAACGGTACCCCATCTCGCCGGACTCTACCACGATGGTTCTGCGCTTCTACCCGGGCGGGACCAACACGGACATCGCGTTCATCGATCAGCTCTACAGCGACCTGCGCGAGCTGGTCGATGAGGTCGAGCCGGCATCGTACAACGCGGGAATGGAGGTGACGCTCGGCGGGCGACTCTATCGGCGCCTGGTTGAGGTCAACACGATCTGGAATGACGTCTCTGGATCATTCGGGACGGGCATCCTCGCAGTGATCCTGCTTGTTGTCGGGTACTTTTTCTATAAAGCGAATGCTGCTCGAGCGGGACGAGGACGATTCCGTCCCCGCGTGATGCTACAGGAGTTTCTAAGAACGCCCATCATGGGGCTGGTGATCGGCATCCCCCTCCTGATGAGCCTGGCGTGGACCGGCGGGGTGGCCTATGTGCTATTCGAGCGACTCACCCTGATGACCTCCACGCTGGGGCTGGTCCTCTTCGGTCTGGGCATCGACTTCGGCATCCACTTCTACGGGCGATACGCCGAAGAACGGGCGGAGGGTCACGGTATCACCGACGCCGTTGAAACGACGTTCCTATCAACCGGTCAGGCCATTGCCATCGGCGCATTCACGACGGCTTCGGCGCTCTTCGTGCTCACGCCGGCGGACTTTAAGGGGTTCAGCGAATTCGGCGCCATTGCAGGCACCGGTGTCCTGTTCGCCCTGGTTGCGATGACGGTCGTGATGCCGGCGCTGCTGGCTATACTCGAGCGTTCGAACCTGCTGGACCTGCGTCGCAATGCTGCCATGGCTACCTCGGGCACCGGAGGCGCGTCGGGCGAGACCAACGGCTCGGATCGGGACCGGCGCTTTCCGGCGGCCCGCCCGATTGTACTGGCCAGCGGACTCGCCGTCGTCGCTGCCCTGATGCTCATCCCCAAAGTCGGCTTTCAGTACGACTTCGGAGCGCTCGAACCTGAATATACGCAATACGAGGAGCGCAACGAAGTTATCGACCGCGTGTCGGCCGCCGATACGTCCAGCGGCCCGTCGAAGCGGAACCCGGCATACATCGTGGCCGACTCGCCGGAAGACGTGCCCGCCATCGTGGAGGCGGTGCGGGAGAAAGCCCGCCGCGATACGACGTCGCCGACCATCCTGAGCGTGGAAAGCCTGCAGGAGCGCTTCCCGCTTGCTGACTCGGCCCGCCAGGCCAAGCTAAACCGGATCGCCCAGATCCGGGATCGGCTGGAGAACAACAAGTACCTCAGAAACCAGGAGGGCGAGGCGATCGACAAGCTGCGGCGCGCAGCTCAGACGACGACCGCCATTGAGCTCGAGCAACTCCCCGACTTTTTGCGCAAGCAGTTCACGACGAAGTCCGGGGAGATCGGCACCTTCGTCATGATTTATCCGTCCGTGGGCCTTTCCGACGGGCGGAAATCCATCGCCTTCCTCGAGGACGTCGGGACCGTCCGCACCGATGACGGCGAGGTCTACCACGCGGCATCGACCTCCCTCGTTGCCGCCGACATGCTGCGCATCATGCGTAGCGAGGCGCCGTGGATGGTGCTCGGTACGTTCCTGATCGTCGCCCTCCTGATGTACGCCAACTTCCGGGCGGTGCGGTGGGCGGCTCTCGCACTGGTTCCGCTTGTGGTCGGCATTCTCTGGATGCTCCTGTTGATGGAAATCTTCGGGCTCATGCTCAATTTCTACAACATGATCGTCCTGCCCGCGGTGCTCGGCATCGGAAATGACGCCGGCGTCCATCTCGTCCATCGCTACCGTGAAGAGGGGCGAGGCTCCATCTTCCAGGTTCTTCGCTCGACGGGAGAGCATGTGACGATCGGTTCGCTCACAACGATGATGGGTTTCGGCGGACTCCTCCTCAGCTTTCACCCGGGCCTGAATTCGATCGGATCGCTCGCCGTGGTCGGCATCGGGACGACGCTTCTGTCCGCCATCCTCTTCCTTCCCTCTCTCCTTCAATGGATGGAGGACCGCGTCGGGGGCGTCCACGAAGGCGATGGGGAGTCAGGCGCAGACGACTATCAGGGAAACGGCTCGGTGGAAACGGGCCCGTCCGCGGTGGAAGCTCCCCAGTACGACGACCAGTCCTGACTCCACCGGGGGAAACAGACTTCCCGAAGCACGATTCACTTGTACTTCATTTATCATGTTTACGCAGCCGGCGGTGCGGCCAGAATAGCATTTCCTTCACAAAAATGGGTCCTCAGATTGGCTGGAGAACGCCGACCTCGCCTTGTCCTAGGCCATGGGTCGGGTTCGGTCCCGGGCGCGACTCTGGTAAATATAAGGAATCTGGAGGGCTCCGCGTCAGCGCTAATTCATTTATTTAGGATATGTATACATATCTGCGTGTGAATCGCAAATTGAGCGCCACGCCGTGCCGGCCGGCCGACCCGAACGGATCTCGGGGCAAACGAGTGACCGGTATC
>JAAAOT010000209.1 GCA_009908725.1 Bacteroidota bacterium
CGATTGTAGAGAGGGTCGGACGGCGCGTTGCGGATACTGTCCCAGCGGGCATCGCTCACAGATCGGGAGAAAATCCCGGGATCGAAGTCGGGATGGCTGACGAAGGAGATAATCTCCCCGTTGTCGGGATCGAGGGCGACGGCCGCACCGCGCTTTCCGACGAAGAGGGACTCGGCCAGCGCCTGTACGCGATGGTCGAGCGCGAGGTGAAGGTCGTACCCGCTCACCGGGGGACGATCCTGTTCCCCATCTTGGTAAGCTTTGACTTCCCGCCCGCGCACGTCCACGAGCATGTACTCGCTGCCCTGCGTCCCGCGAAGGCGCCGTTCATAGAAGCTCTCAAGGCCCGTTCTGCCGATCCGGTCGCCCTGTCGGTACCCGTCGTCTCGCATTCGAGCGAGCGTACGGGCATCAATCTCCCGGACGTATCCGAGGGCGTGCGTCGCCTGGGCCTCGGTGTGATACCGGCGGCGCTGCTCGATCTCGTATGTCACGCCGGGTAGTTCGTAGAGATGCTCCTGAACGCGGCTGAACGTGTCGAAGGACACCTCGCGGAAGGAGCGACTCGGCTGAAAGAGGCTCCAATCGCGCGCCTCCTGCAGCTTCCGGTGCACGGTCGTGTCCGCGACGCCGAGCAGATCGGCGAGAAGCGGCACATTATCCGGCTCGAAGAAGCGCGGCGTGATCATGATCGTGTAGCTCGGCTGGTTGTCGACCAGCAAGGTGCCGGACCGATCATAAATCGCCCCGCGGGCCGGCTCGACGCGCTGCTCCCGGACGGCATTACTCTGCGAGGCTCCCCAGTAGGTGTCGGCACTGACGACCTGGAGCTGGATGAGCCGAATGCACAGAATAGCCAGCACGACGACAATCACGCCGGCGTACACGCGAACTCGTATCCGAAACTCGTCCATGTAGAGCGTACTTCGGGGTGACGGGGAGCGAGGGGGCAGCACGGATGTGCCGCAGGGGGCGGCCTCCGAGGCGGGCGGCTTCTACGAGACCGGCGTTACCCGACCAACGCGGCGGCCATATCTCGAAGCGAACGGCCGGGCCGCAGAGAAAAGGTAACGGATCGTACGGGAGAATACGAATCGGTCAAATATGATGCCGCCGACGGGCTGAATCGACCTAGCTACCTTCGTTCTGGGTGGATCAGACCCCACGATGGAAACCAGATCACTCCAGCGTTACGTCTACGTCAATGTCAACCGATAGTTGCTCCTGACGCGTCGCGGGTACTACTAATGACGACGTGTTTCTGAAGAGATCAAAGTACGCGCTCTGACCTCGTCGGATGGGTGCAGACCGCCCCGCCGTGCGCTGACGCTGAAACGTTTTCCTCTCCCCGGACACGGAGCATGGTAGACACACTCAGCGCGCGGTCGGGACGTCGTCGTTTTCGCGAAAAAAGATGCGGCTGTTGGTCCACCGCTTCGTCCGCGCGTCATTGTGGCGACGGAGGGATTCGACATCCGGGATGAGAAAATGAAGTCCTCCCGGTGAACCCCTCAAGCGTCGCGTGTGTAATACCTGTACGTTTCTGTGCAGTTTTCTTCAAGCTCACGATCAAGCCGTACCCCAATGCGCCGATCGACTCTCCCCACGTCCGTCCTGCTGGCTCTGCTCATGCTGCTGTGGAGCGCGGTGCCCGCAGAGGCGCAGTACTTCGGTCGTAATAAAGTCCAGTACGACGATTTTGACTTTAAGACGATCCAGACGGACAATTTCGAAATCTACTTTTATCCGGAAGAACGGGTGGCCGTCGAGGACGCCGCTCGTATGGCGGAGCGCTGGTATCGGCGCCACTCCCGGACCTTCCTGCGCGAGTTTAACAAGCGCAAACCGCTCATTTTCTACGCAAATGATGCGGACTTCCAGCAGACCAACGTGATTCAGGGGCAGATTGGCCAGGGGACGGGCGGTGTAACCGAAAGCCTGAAGGAACGCGTCGTGATGCCGTTAACGGGCAGCTATAAGGAGACAGACCACGTCCTCGGTCACGAGCTGGTGCACTCCTTTCAGTACGACATCGCCCTCCGCGGCGACACGCCCGGCTTCTCGCTGCGGCGCCTGCCGCTCTGGCTGGTTGAGGGTATGGCGGAGTACCTGTCGATCGGACGCGACGACCCGCACACGGCGATGTGGCTACGCGATGCCGCGCTCCGTGACGACCTGCCGACGGTCGACCAGATGACGCGCGACATGTCGACATACTTTCCGTATCGGTACGGACAGGCGTACTCGGCTTACATCGGTGGAAAGTACGGCGACGCCGCGGTCACGAATCTGTTCAAGCTGAGCGGACGAGTGGGCGTGGATTCGGCCTTCGTGTATGCCCTAAACATCACAGCCGACTCGCTCTCTGCCGAATGGCAGCAGGCCGTTCGCGACACGTATCTCACGTCCCTCGACGGTCGCACTCCGGCCGATAGCGTCGGCCGGGCCGTGATCGGCTCGCCCGGGGAAAAGCGTCAGCTCAACATCTCGCCCTCCGTGAGCCCGGACGGTCGCTACGTCGCGTTTATTTCCCGGCGCGACATCTTTAACACGAACCTGTACGTCGCGGACGCCGAAACAGGCGAGATCGTGTCGGAGCTGGAGTCTACAAAGTCGAACCCACACTTCGACGCGCTTCGATTTATTAACTCCGCCGGCTCCTGGTCGCCCGACGGCCGCCGATTCGCGTTCGTCACCTTCGTCGAAGGCGACAACGAGATCAACACGTTCGACGTCGAAAGCGGCGAGGTGAGTGAGCGGATCGCCGTCAAAGGCGTCGGGGCGATTCAGAACCTCGCGTGGTCGCCCGATGACCGGTACGTCGCCTTCACGGGGATCGACGGTGGCATCAGCGACCTTTACGTGCTGGACCTCAACACGCGAACCGTCCGCCAGATAACGAACGACCGGTATGCAGACCTGCAGCCGGCGTGGTCCCCGGATGGATCGACGCTTGCCTTCACCACCGACCGCGGGCCGGATGGCACGAACTTTCAATCGCTTAAGTTCGGCGAGTACCGGATCGGGACGGTGAACGTGGAGACCCGGGAGATTGAGACGATCCGCCCGTTCCCCACGGGAATGCACCACAATCCGCAGTACTCCCCGGATGGCCGGAGCATCTACTTCATCTCGGACCACGACGGCTTCAAGGACATCTACCGCTATGCGCTGGCGGACGAGTCCGTGTATCGCGTCACGGCCCTGCAGACGGGTGCGAGCGGGATCACGGCGCTTTCACCGGCCATGTCCGTCGCGAGTCAGAGCGGTCGGATGATGTTCAGCATTTATGCAAACAACGGCTACTCGATCGTATCGCTTGAGCAGGACGAGATCGAGGGCATCCCGATGACAGGCACCGACACGTCTCAGACGGTTGCCGCCTCCGGCGCCCGTTTGCTTCCGCCGACGCAGAGCGCGGAGGGAGGGCTCGTTGGCAGCTATCTGAACGATCCCGACACGGGTCTCCCGCCCCCTCAGGACTTTCAGGCCGCCGAGGCGAGCAATCGGCTCCGGCTCGACCGGATCGCCCCGCCAACCATCGGCGGCGGGTATTCCCAGGGCTTCGGAACGCAGATTTACGGCGGCGTCGGGCTCTTCTTCAGCGACATGCTCGGCAATCAGAACCTGGACGTGTTTCTGCAGGCCAACGGCACGCTGAAGGACATCGGTGGCGGAGGCTTCTACACCAACCGCAAGAACCGCCTGAACTGGGGCCTTGGCGCCGCGCACATTCCGACGCTCTTCGGTGGATTCAGCATCGTCGACATTAACGGAAACGGCTTCCGCGATCCGGGAGAACCTTACGCACAGATTCTGCAGCGCATCTTCCGGACCACGGCGGGTGCCAATGTGAGCTATCCGCTGTCGCAGACCCGCCGGTTCGAGATCAGCGCCACCGGCGTGCGCTTCGGGTTCGACATTGAAGCCTTCGCCTTCACCAACCGCGGGCGGGAGGAAATCGACCCTGAACTCGTGACGGGCGGGCTGGCCCTCCCCGATCCGATTTATCTCGGCCAGGTGGGCTTTGCGTACGTCGGGGACTTCTCCAACTTCGGGTTCACGTCACCGACGCAGGGCGGTCGCTACCGGGTTCAGGTCACGCCCAACTTCGGGTCTCGGCAGTTTGTGAACGTTCTGGTCGACTATCGGCGCTACTTCTTCTTCAATCCGGTGACGGTTGCCTTCCGCGGGTTGCAATCCGGAAACTACGGCGCGACGTCGGACAACCTGGCCGCCAACGACTTCGATAATCTGTTCATCCGCGAGTCGCTCGGTTCTCCGTACCAGCTAGCATTCGTTCGCGGCTACAGCTTCTCGTCTTTCTTCAACGAGGACTCGTGCCGTACCGGGCGCGAATGCCGGATTCAGCGGCTGTACGGTACGCGCGTCGGGCTCGCGAGCGCCGAGCTCCGCGTGCCGCTGCTGGGGAACGACGCCTTCGGGCTTGTAAACTTCCCCTTCATCCCGACCGAGTTCGTGCTCTTCACCGACGCGGGCATCGCCTGGACGAATGAGGAGCTGCGGTTCGACTCCGTAAGGCTGTCGACGTCAACGCTCGTCGAAGAACGGGGACGAACGGTTCCGGCGCGACCGGTTATCAGCACCGGCGTCGCCGCCCGTATGAACCTGCTGGGAGCGGCGGTCTTCGAGATCTTTTACGCCCGGACGTACCAGCGTGACCAGGACTGGAACTTCGGCCTTGTTCTCCGGCCGGGCTGGTAACCGGCGAGACTCCCTTTCTGGTCAGAAACGCACGCCCTCACGATGCCTTTTGGTGCCGTGAGGGCGTTGCTACGTTATCCCTCCGTTTGAATGAGCGCCTCCTCGTAAAACGACAAGCGGATCACGCGTCGGGACGCGCGGAAGGGGAGAGGTCGCCGTGGAAGACCGTGACGGCGTGCCCGGTTAACTTAACGCGTCCCTCGGCCGTCGTCGCCACGCCCACGACGCCGCTTCGAGGCGACACCTGCCGTCCGACGAGCTTCGTTCGTCCGAGCCGGTCGGCCCAGTAGGGGGCGAGTGCGCAGTGGGCACTCCCCGTGACCGGATCTTCGGGCACCCCGACGGCCGGGAAAAAGCACCGCGAGATGAAGTCGGCGCCGTTGTGTTGTTCTCCGGCGGCCGCCGTCACGATCACGCCGCGAGCGTCTACGGAGGCGACCGCGTTCATGTCGGGCGTGCACTCCAGCACGCTCGTAGCGTCACCAACGTGGACCAGCACGTCCCGGTCGCCCTTTCCGACGAAGACGGGCTCGGTCACGGAAAGAGCACCCAGCAGGCCCGCCGG
>JAAAOT010000297.1 GCA_009908725.1 Bacteroidota bacterium
CCGCCTCCGCTTCTTGCTTGGCCTGACGCAATTCCGTTTCGACCGCACGGCGCTGGAGCGCATTCGAGATCGCGTCGCTCAGCACGCGGAGAACCATCACCGTGTCGGTGTCCCAGTCGGTCTTCTTTCGAACGGCATCGAAGCCGACGAACCCGACGAGACGATCCTCCCGGGTCATCGGCACGACGACCAGCGACTGCACATCCTGCGCTTCGAGAATCTCCTGTTCGACCGAGGCCTCCTCCGGCATGTCGGCCACCGACGGGATAATCAACGGCTTCTGGGTCCGGATCTGCTCGATCCACCACGGCAACGCGTCGACCGGAAGGTCCTGCAGGTTTTCTTTCTCCGGCGCAATGCCGTCCGCACACCACTCGTGCGTATTTCGGAGGGTGCCCTCTTCTTCGTCGAGCAAGAACACGTAGCTCCGGTCGACCTCCACGAAGGAGCCGACCGTCCCGAGAGACGACTCGATCACGTGGTCGAGTTCTTCCCCCGGTGTTTTGATGAAGTTCGTGGAGACGTCGACGATGATGCGCTCCAGGTTCAGGCGATGCTCCAGCTGGTGGCGGATGCGCCGTTCCTCCGTCACATCCTGGTACCGCCAGAGGTGGCCCAGGTAGGTGCCGTCATCGAGCCGGACCGGGATGAAGTCGCACAGCAGGTGCCGCCCGTCCTTCATCCGAACCGGCATCGCCACGACGCGCTCGCGATCCGCGATGCAACGTTCGATGGACTCGATGAACCACTCGGGGTCTTCGTACAGATCCTTCGCCTCCTCGGCGGCCTGCGCGCAGTCGAGCCCGATCAACGCTTCCGGCGGCGCGGGGATCGAGAGCATATCGCAAAACGCCTGATTCACGAAGAGCAGCTCGCGGTCCTGATTTTCCAGCAGAATCGCGTCCTGCAGGTTCTGAATCAGCGTGAAGAGCCGAGACTCGGCGCGCTTGCGCTCTGCGATCTCGCTCTGAAGCTGCTGGTGGGCGCGTCCCCCGCGGAGGGTGTGGCAGAGCTTCTTGAACACGTCGTCGAACTGCCGGAGCTCGCGGTGCTCGAACGGCGCGCTCCGGCTGCTGTCGTGAAGCTCGATGAAGCCCTCTTCGCTGAGGTACACGGCGGCAATCGCCCCGGAACGGATGGGCCGGTCGGTGGTCAACCGGTCGAACGAGGGGTCGGACGCGTGGACGGAAACGTACCCCTGATCGTTGATCGCCTGCACGAGCGGGTGGTCGTCGGGCGTGTGGGACGGGGTGGCTATCGTCGTCGTTGTGTGGAGCGGGAGAAAGTCGCCACCACCGGTGGCCGCCCAGATGACGACGGAATCCAGGCCTTTGTGCGCCTGCAGCGCGTTTGCGAAGTCGCGCGCGTTTGCCTGCGGATCTAGCGAGCGCCCCAGCGTGAGGGACAGCTCGTACAGGGTTGCGATGTCTTCAACAGAGGGGGGTCGGTGCTTCCATGGCTGCACGGCACGGACACCGGAAAGAAAGGAGGGGCATGCTTGTGGCACCGGGGCGTATCCCCGTGCCGGCGTCAGCTACAGCAGCAGGTCGCGGGTCAGGCGTCCTGCGGGCGATGCGAAAGAGATGCGGCGATATAGCTATTGTTTAGCCATTCAAGGCTGCCGTATCCCATCGAGCCAATCTCACCGAGGATGAGCACGCCGGCCGTTCGGGAGGCGGAATCGATCCACGTATTGTCGGTTAGGTTAAGCTCCGTGCCATGCCCATCCGGCGAGACGGACGAGCGAGACGCGCAGCAGGCCACGAACACGGGAGTCTGCGTCGATGTGTCGGCCTCGACCGCGCGTCGCGATTGGCGAGCAGCGTCTTCCAGGGTTTCCTGACGCCCTTCCAGCAGGTGCAGGAGCGCGTGACGGGGTATCGGGCCGGAGCATCGGATTCCGCCGGTCTCGGTGACGGATCGCGGGATGCGGACGACGTCTTCGTCCCTCGACCGTACGAGTCCGAAAGGGCTGGAAGCGCCGTCAAGCGCGAACGAGGTGCAATCCGGCGCGGCCCCGGTCCGCTCTTTCACCGCACGCTGGTAGATCTCGAACGCGGGCTCCCAGTTGAGGTGCTCGATCACGTTACCGCGGGTGCGCGTGACCGCGGGTGCGCGTGGCCACGAGCGGAGCCCCGGAGCGCGTCCATCCGTGGCGTGCACAGACGGTCGACGAGGCATTCACCGGAACCAGCGCGGCAATCCCGCTCTGCGCCCGGCCTCCCGCGATGAGGCAGGGCGCGCCCGGTGTATCGAGGCGACCCGCGCCGCCTCCGACGAAGGAGCAGGTAGACCCGAAACGGTCGTTCAACATCTCCATCAGGCGACCTGTGTGCTCCGCCGTTCCATCGGCAAACACCATCAGCGTGGGACGATCCTCGGCCTCGGTCATGCGGCGGACGAGGTCGTCGGAGACGGCCGGCTTAGCGAGATCCACGACCTGAGGCGCTGCCAGGGCCGGGACGTGCAGCACGAGGGCTCCGCGCCGGTGAACGCGGTGTCCGCTAATGATCCCCGGAAAGAGGCCGACGATGTACTTGGGGACGTCGTCCAGGTCTGCATACGCGGCGAAGTCGCCCGCATGCTCCGCCCCCATGAGCACGACGGCTACGTGTCCCGACCGGGCGTCCGAGCGAAGGCGGTCCGCGACCCGTTCCGGTGTGGGTTCGTCAACCATCACGGCATCTACGGAAGGCGTCACGCTGCGAGGGCAGGTGTTCATTCTGGGCAGGATCGTAGCCGCTCGAAGGGGAGGGATGAAGCGATGGACAGGGTTAACGTCGGCGACGACGTGCCTTCGCCCGCCATGTTTTCGACGAACCCCCGATATTTTTCGACGAATGCGCGGGAGGCCTCGGCCACCGGCCCGGCTATGAAGACGTGTCGGCCGACGGGTCCGGCAGGCGCGCCGCCGCGGTGTCCTCTCGCTCCGTTCCGAGCTCGCGGATCCAGCGATCGCGTCCGCCGGATGCGCTTGGATGGCCCTCGTAGCCCCCGAAGATCCCGTCGAGCCGCCAGGCCTCCTCGACGACGATGCCGCGCCAGTTGCCGTCCACCTGGAGCGGTCCGCGGACGATGACGTGGCCGGCCGTGAGCACGTGCTCGTAGGCGGCCCACACCTTCGGGTAGACGATGCACTGGATGAAGCCTGTCTCGTCTTCGATGGTGAGGAACGTCACGCCCGAAGCGGTCGAAGGGCGCTGGCGCAGGATGGCGAGGCCGGCCACGGTCAGTCGCGGCGGCGGCCCGGACGGGTTGAGCGGCACGTAGCGGCCGAAGCGGAAGCACGTGTCGACGGTCCGGATCTCCAGGTCTTGCAGCGTTCGCCGGGCGAGCGTCATCGGATGGCGACGGGCAGCGGCGTGGGTCTGCAGGTCCCAGCTCAGCCGCTCGGACGGTTCCAGATCCGGCAGGTAGGGCACGTCTTCCTCGGCAACGACCGGCTGGTCGAACAACGTGCGCTCCATCTGCCGGCCGGGCTCACCCAGCCGCTGGTGCAGAACGCCCACCTCCCAGAGCGCGCCGCGACTGGACCCGGCGATGCGGTCGAGGGCCCCGGCCCGGGCCAGACTGCGGTAGGCGTCGACGTCCATGGCGACCCGCGTGTACAGATCCTCCACCGACTCGAACGGCCCGTCCAGGCGCGCCCACACGATCTCCTGGGCATCCTCCGGCGAGACGTGCTTGACGCTGGCGAGCGGCTTGCGGATGGCCCACCCGGTATCGGCATCGTCGCACGGCTCCAGGTCGAATCGGACCCCCGACCGGTGGATGTCGGGACCGCGAATCACCACCCCGAACCGTCGGGCCTCCTCCTCCAGCGTCATCTGGCTGTACATGCCCGGGCGGTGCTGCATCAGCGCAGCGAAGAACGGCGCCGGATGGTGCGCCTTCAGGTAGGCCGACTGGTAGACGGTCTGCGCGAATGCCGCCGCGTGGCTCCGGCAGAAACCGTATCCCACGAATCCCGCCACCTTGTCAAACACTTTGTGAGCGGTCTCCTCCGTCGCACCGTTGTCCATCGCCCCGGCAACGAATCGATGGCGCATGTCCTCCATCTCGCCGGGATCGCGGAACGACGACATCAGCCGGCGAAACTTGTCGGCGGCCTCCAGCGGCATGTTCGCGAACTGATGCGCGACCTCCAGCACCTGCTCCTGGAAGAGGATGATGCCGTACGTGTCGTGGAGGATCGGGCGCAGCGAGGGGTGGTCGTAGGTGACTTTCTCCTGTCCCCGCCGGCGACGCACGAACGGGTCGACCATGTTGCCCTGGAGCGGACCCGGGCGAAACAGCGCGATCTCGGTGATCAGATCCCCGAACGTTTCCGGCTGGTGCTTGGCGAGAAGGTGCATCTGGCCCTGCGACTCGATCTGGAAAAGGCCGACCGTCTTGCCGGTTCGGACCAGGTTAAAGGTCTGCACGTCGTCGAGAGGCAGATCGTCGAGGGGAAGGTCGGCCTCGGCATCCTCGCCCTGGTGACGGCGCATGAGGTCGGTCGCCTCACTCAGCGTAGCCAGCATGCGCAGACCGAGCACGTCGAACTTGACGAGCCCGAGAGCTTCGACGTCGTGTTTGTCGAATTGGACGACCCGCACGCCGTTGGCGGAGCGCTGCACCGGCGTGTAGTGTGCGAGCGGCGTACGGGAGAGCACCATGCCGCCGCTGTGGAGGCCGAGGTGACGGGGGCATCCGTCCAGGGCCGCCGTCATTTCCAGCAGCGTGTCCACCAGCGGGGCGTCGCCGAGCGTGCGGCGGATGCGTTCGCTGAAGTCCGACACGTAGGCGGCTCCGCGCCCCGGCACCTGCGCCGTGAGGTCGCCGATCAGGTCGAGCGGCCAGCCGAGGGCTTTGGCCGTTTCGCGGAGGGCCGACCGCAGGCGGTACGTGACGAGGGTTGCCGTCATCGCCGTTTGCTCAACCCCGAAGCGCTCTTCCATCCACCGGATCACCTCGTCGCGGCGGTCGGAGTCAAAGTCGACGTCGATGTCCGGCGTCCCCTTCCGGCCGCGATGCAGGAAACGTTCGAACAGCAGGTTGTGAGCGATCGGGTCGACGCCGGTGATGCCGAGGAGGTAGGCGATGATGGAGTTGGCAGCGGAGCCCCGGCCTTTGCAACGAATCCCGCGGGTGCGCGCTTCCTCCACGATCTCGCGGACGACGAGGAAGAACTCGTCCAGTCCGAGGTCGCGGATGGTTTGCAGCTCGTCGTTCATCCGCCGCCGGGCCTCGGCGCGATGGCCGGGCGGATAGCGGTCGTGGAGGGCGGTGCGGCAG
>JAAAOT010000041.1 GCA_009908725.1 Bacteroidota bacterium
AGCTAGGGTCGCCGGTGTCCACGGGCAACCGGACGTTCAGGCGAGGGAAGGGTCATTGCAAATTCGTGGTTCAAGCGCCTTTGTACCGCCTTGTGTTGAACGTTCGGCATACTGCTTGAAGCCGTCTTACCTGCGCGTTACCTTTCGTTCCGTGTCGAGCCCACCCTTTGGGGGCGGCACCGACTTTCACCTCCCGAAGTTTTTCAGTTTTCCCCTCCTGCGTATCGATCACGTCGCTACCCCTCCTTCAGTTCTGCATTTTGTCCATTTGCAGATGAACCTGCGACCCGGCCCGTACGGTGTCGCAGGCGTCGTCTCCACGAGGTAGCACAGATACGTGTCGTTTTTCTCGGCCCCCCGACTTTTTGCATGGCCTTCCCCCGCCACCGGCGCGCATCCGGCGTGGCGCGCGGCTCGATGGGTTATTCTGACGATGGGACTGGCCGGCCTGATGCAACTGTGGCCGCAGGCTCCGATCGCGGCCGGCGCTGCCGCCCCGGTGAAGGCATGCTCCATGGCCGCCCCACGCGGCGTGAACGTGGCTCCGACGGTCTCGGATACCGACAGCGTGGCCGTTGACAGCGTCGCACTTCCGCGGGAGCAAGACGGCCGACAGGACACCTCCAGGGCGCGCCAGACCCGCCGTCCCGACCTGCTGACGCCGGATCCGGTTGTCCGGGACCTGTCCGACCAGGTGGCAGACACAGCGCGTGCGCTCGACTCTGCATCCGTCGCCCGGGTCGACACCGGCATCGTGCAGCGCTACCTTCGCCCCGACCGCAACCGGCAGGGCGTGCGCTTCGATCGGTCGAGCCCCCTTCTCGGACCGAAGACCTACGGCCCGGGCGAGACACAGCTTGACTCCACGCGGGAAGAGTACGTCGTTCGCCCGACGACCGACACGTCGGCCGTCCTGCGTGTGGACGCCGACACGTACCGGCGGCAGCGATTCAAGAGCAACAAAACCGATTCCTGGCGCCAGATCGCGAAGCAGCGGCAGGGCCAGCGCCGGTCCCGTGGCGGGCTCGGCGTGAACATCGTTGTGCCGGGAGGGCGCGAAAGTCCCTTCTCTACGATTTTCGGAAAGCCGCAGGTCGACCTCCGCGTCAACGGCCAGGCAGACATCAACGCGGGCTTCGACTACCGTAAGAGCGACCGGCAGGTCTCCATCACCGGCGACGCCAGCCAGATCGACCCCAGCTTCAAGCAGGACCTGCGCCTCGGCGTGACGGGCACGATCGGCGACAAGATGCAGATCGACATCGACTGGGACACCAACAACCAGTTCGATTACCAGAACCAGGTCAAGCTAAAGTACACCGGCTACGAGGACGAGATCATCCAGAGTATCGAGGCCGGAAACGTATTCCTCGAGACGCCCTCGAACCTGATCCGCGGTGGCACCAGCCAGTTCGGCATCAAGAGCACGTTTCAGCTCGGCAACTTTAGCCTGACCACGATCGCGAGTCAGCAGGAGGGGCAGTCGAGCCGAGAGACCATCTCCGGCGGATCCGAAACCAGCGAGTTCGGCATTCGCCCGACGGAGTACGACGACAACACTCACTTCTTCCTGAGCTACTTCTTCCGCAACAGCTGGAATGAAGTGCTCTCCGACCCGAACAACATCCGGCTGCTGAACGGCTTTCAGGAAATCACTGAAATTGAGGTCTGGCGCCTCGACATCGATCCGAGCACGGATGAACCCAACACCCGGAAGGCCGTCGCCGTCGTGGACCTCGGCGAAAGCTCGCGACTGATCACGGAGACGCGTGACTTCGAAGACGTCATTCTACCGGGACGGAATCGGGACCAGTACCCGGAGAGCGAGCTAGAAACGCTTCGCGGTAACGAGCAGGGCACCTCGGTGACGGACTACTTCAAGAATCAGGTGCCTCAGCCGCTGAACGACGAAGACTTCCAGACGGGAACGTTTGTTCGGCTGGAGGAGAACCGCGACTACACCTTCGATCCGAACCTCGGCTACCTGTCGCTCAATCAGCGGCTGCAGGAGCAGGAAGCGCTCGCCGTCGCCTTTAAATTTCGCTCCTCCAACGGTCAGGTGGAGCAAATCGGCGACTTCTCGTCTGATGACGGCGGCGCGGAAGGCGGCCAAAACGACCGGCAGCTCATCCTCAAGCTGCTGCGCCCGTCCAGCATGCCGGCCCCGACCGCCTCTGCGCGCGTCCCCGCCTGGTATCTGCAGATGCGGAATGTCTACCGGCTGGGCGGTCGCGGCTTCACGCCGGACAACTTCCAACTCGACGTCACCTACAGCCCGCCCGGTCAGAACAGCACGCCGACGGTCCGGGAGATCGACAACTCCCCGCTGCTGCGAGTGCTGGGGCTGGACCGGCTGAACGTCGACGGCGCCCCGACGCCGGACAACCAGTTCGACTTCATCCCGGGCATCACGATCGATCCCGGGGAAGGGCTACTGTTTTTCCCGTACATCGAACCGTTCGGCCAGCGCCTTGCCGAGGTGGCGGAAGAGAACGGCAGTCAGAACGAGGCCGCCCCCTTTATTTTCAGGGAGCTCTACGAGAACAAGCGGGAGAATGCGGCCCGGAATGACACCGACAAGGATGCCTTCTCCATCGAGGGCGAGTACCGCGGGTCGTCGCAGGAATTCTTTGACCTGCAGGCGTTCACCGGTATCGTGGAAGGATCGGTGGAAGTCACGTCCGGCGGGACGAAGCTGCAGGAGGGCGTCGATTACGTGGTCGACTATCAGGGCGGGACGGTGACGATCACGGACCAGAGCTACCTGGCGGAGGGTCGCGACATTGAGATCTCGTACGAGAAAAACTCCTTCACCAACCTCCAGCAGAAGACGCTGCTGGGCGCGCGCGCCGATTACGCGCTGCGCGATCAGGTCGCTCTCGGCGCGACGGTCATGCGTCTGAGCGAGAAGTCGCCCGTCGACAAGTACCGGATTGGGGAAGAGCCGATTCAGAACACGATCTGGGGCGTGGACGGATCGCTGAATCTGGAGCCGGGATGGCTCACGCGGGCGGTGGACGCGGTGCCGCTCATCCAGACACGCGGCGAGAGCTCGATCCAGGTGTCGGGAGAATTCGCCCAGTTGCGTCCAGGGCACACCGAGACCGAGGCGTATCAGCGCACCCGCGATCGCCTCTCGGCTGCCGGACTCGGCTTTCGACCAGACGAGCGGGACGGCATTTCGTACATCGATGACTTCGAGGGGTTTGAAAACACCTTCTCCCTTGCGCAAAACCCGCAGGGCTGGACGCTCAGCTCGCCACCAGCGGAGGGCGTGACGCCACTGGGTAGTGCGCCGGGCTCCAGAACGGACTCCCTCATCACCAACCGACGCGCGCTCTTCGGATGGTACCAGCTTAATCAGAATACGCTGGAGGACGTGGCCGGGAAGTCGTCCGTGCGCGGAGAGGAGGGCGCGTTCCGCCTTGTCGACGTGCGAAACGTCTTCCCCAACCGGGACCTCACGAACGACGTCGACCCGACGATCCGGACGCTCGATCTCTACTTCAACCCGTTCGAGCGAGGGCCTTACAACTACACGACGGAGCTCGGCAGCTTCGTTCGCGAACCCGAGGAGAACTGGGGCGGCTTTACTCAGCGCCTCCCCGACGGCTACAACGACTTCAGCCTGCAGAACGTCGAGTTCGTCGAGTTTATCTTTCGCCCCTTCCCCGAGGGAGGCGATGCCGGTGCCGACGCCAAGCTGTACCTGAACCTCGGCAACATCTCCGAAGACGTGGTGCCGAACGGCCGGCTCAACAGCGAGGACGGGCTCTCCAGCTCGTTCCGCGAAGAAGACCTCGACATCTGGGGGCGGACGCCGAGCGGCCAGACCAACGAAGCGATCGACGTCTTCGGCAACCGGACGGAGGATCTTGGCCTGGACGGGCTTGCGTCGTACGACGAATCCGCCTACGCCGACGAGCTGCTTGAGCGCAACCAGTTCAGCGACTTCGTCCAGGCGCTTGACAACGTCGACCGGACAGGGCTCACCGGGGAGCAGCAGGACTACCTCGACGCGGAGATCGCGCGGGCTCGGCTCGACCCCTCCGGCGATGACTACCAGTACTTTGATAACGACGTGTTCTTTCAGGACCCGGAGCTGTTTCCTCGGTCCCTCTATCCGGACGGCGCGACGGTGCAGCAGCGGTTCAGCCGGTACTTCTCCAACGGCGAATTGAACGGCTTCGAGACGCAGAACCGGCTCGCCCGCAACGTGTCGGTCCGTCGTGGCGTGTCGCAGACGCCGGAGGATGAAGACCTCAACTTCAACCAGAGTATCGATGTCGTCAACGAGTACTACGAGTACGAAATCCCGCTGTCCGAGCAGGTGCTGCAGCAGCAGGCCGACGAGACTGCGACGAACGACTTCGTCGTCAGCGAAATCCGGGATGATGAGACGGGACAGGGAACCGGGTGGTACAAGGTCCGCATCCCCGTGCGCCTTGCAGACGATCCGCCGTCCGACCGCGACGACGTGCGTGAGGTTGGAGACATCGACGGGTTCAACCTGATCGAGTCGATCCGCATGTGGACGAGCGGACACACGAAGCCGATCACGATTCGGTTTGCCACGCTCGAACTGGTCGGTAGCCAGTGGCGCGAAGCGGAGGAGGTCCCGACGGAGGATCAGACCGACCCGGAGGACGGGACGCCGGTCGTCGAGGAAGGGGATGCCGAGGTGCGGGTGGCGAGCGTAAACGACGAGGAGGACGCCAACTACGAGAGCCCGCTGGGCGCTATCCTCAGTCGCACGCGCTCCGCACGGGGCACGCAGGCGCGGAGCCGGGAGCAGGCGCTGGTGCTGAGCGTGGACGACCTGGGCGGGCAAACCCTGGGCAAGCAGGAGCAGCGCGGCGTCGTCAAGACGGTGCAGGCGTTGAACCTGCTGAAATATCGCCGGGTGCGCATGTACACGCACCTGCACGGGACGATCTCGAGCATGGCGCCGGCGATCCAGTCGGAGGACGGGCCGGACAATGATGTGCTGGACGAAAATCTGCGGCTGTTCGTCCGGTTCGGTACCAACCAGTCCGACAGCTATTACGAGTACGAGCAGAACCTGATTGCGGACAACATCCCCCGTCCGTCTACGAACGCGCAGCAGCTCTGGCGCGAGGAAAACTCCGTAAACCTCGTTCTCAGCGCGCTGAACCGGTTGAAGGTGGCGAGGGACCAGGCTGCGGTTGCCCCGACGGACGTGTACGCCCGGCGTGCAGATGAGCTGTCTGACGAGTACGGCAGCCGGCCCGAGTCGCTGATTCCG
>JAAAOT010000052.1 GCA_009908725.1 Bacteroidota bacterium
ATACGCCGGTATCCAGCAAAAACCTGGCAGTCGCCCGTATGCCGAACGCCGAACTGGCCGTGGTCGACGGGGCGCGGCACGCGCTACCAGTGGAGTGCCCGGACCGATTCAATGAGCTGGTGGGCGACTTCCTCCGGCGCGTCGACGATGGTGCACGCGTGGGTGCGTCGAAAGAGAGCGTGGCAGCGTAAGGATGATCGTCGCGGCATGCCTGCCCGATCTCGGCCGGTTCATCGCGATCGCGAGCGCGGCCGGTGAGGGGAACGCGTTCCTTGCTGGCCATTGCTGGTCTCGTTGACCTGCGTCCGCTCGGCCGTGCCGGGTGCGCGAGCAGCGAACGTTTCGCTTGCCTCGAGCGTCGGATCTGACGCTGCGGCGTGCCGCATCGCAATAAGCTCCAGTCGATCGAGCCTTGCGTCGAGCCTGTCTTGAGCTCGACGACGGATCCAGGCGTCCAGTTGGGGAGCAGCCGCGAACAGTAGGGCTGCAGATGCCAGGATGCCTGCCACGAGGTACCCGACGCCGGAGGCGAAATCCCCGGCCATGTACAGCGCGCCGAGGAGGCAGCCGATAACGAAGATGGTGCCGCCACTTACGTAGATAGCCTGTTTCTTGCCGGGCTGCTGCTGCCGCACGGTGACGACGGATGTGCCGTTCTCGGTGTCCAGTGCCGCGTGAACGGACGGACCGTCCGTGATCTCGCACGTCCATTCTCGCGTCTCGCCAACTCGCCCTGTCGATCCCGCCACACCGTAGACTCGTCTTAGCTCGGCGACGATTGCTGCCCACGCGGCGTCCGACACCTCTATGTCGAGACGGCGTCGCGAGACGACGCCATCCTCTCGGTCCATGGTAATATCTGAAGCTGCGCGACGCACGTGGGACGGATCGATCCCGGCGTCCTCTGCTGCGGTCTGGATGTCCGTCAGTGTGAGGCCGGCAGTGAGACCGTCCGCGGCCCGGTCGGCGTCGGCCTGGTGCCGGGCCGCACGCTTCAAAATCGATCGGACTTCCTGCGTTGTATAGCGCCGGTACGGATCCATGAGGAAGTCAGCGAGAAAACAGGTGGGAAATGGATGGCCCTGCACCGCATGAGCCGTAGCCCGAGCCGCCGGTTGCTCCGGTGGCTATCCGCTCGCTTCAGCGGGGGCTTCGTCGGAGACGCGGTGCTCGAGAAGATAGTGCATGAGTATGGCAAAGACGAGCGCTTCGGGCACGGTCGTGAGGAAGTCCCACGCTGTCAGCGTTCCCCCCGATCCTGCAATTTCCTCCAACAGATAGAATGCAAGAGGAGCGAGCACGAGAAATCCGACAAAACGCAGTACCCCGAGTTCGACCGGCGAGGGTTCATAAGCGCGAATGCGAGAGAGGTAGCCATCGGCGTCCGCGGACATAAACAGGTCAGGGCGTCGAGGCGACAGAAAGCAAAGCGAATCAGGCGGGCGGGTGTGCACCGCGGAGAATGCGTACGAGAGAAGGCCCGGAGGTTGGATGCAACGACGTTCAGCCCCGGTGCGCTGTGGAGAGCGGCTTGTCTTCCTCCCCGCTTTTTCCCCGTTCGCGCTACAACCGCTCGTGCTTAGTGCACATAGCTCCCGGCATTGATGTCGATCGTCGTGCCGGTGGCGTGGTCTGCGTTACCGCTCGCGAGAAAAACGACCGTGGGGGCAACGTCCTCCGGTTCCGTTAGCTCCGACAGCGCGAGGTCGTGGGTGGCGTAGTCTTCCCCGTAGGTATCGATAAAGTCCTGCGCCATGTCGGTTCGGGTGAAGCCGGGGGCTACGGCAAACGCCTTGATATTGTCCTCGCCGAAGCCACGGGCCACCGATTTGGTGAGTGCAACGACGCCGGCCTTCGACGCGGCATAGGCCATATAGTCCGGCGTGTCGCCCCGGTGCGCTGCCCGGGACGCGATGTTGATGATGCGCCCGCCGCCGCGAGCCTGGAAATGCCGGATCGCGTGGCGGCAGAGGAGCTCGGGCGCCCGGAGGTTGACCGCCATCGTACGCGTCCACGCCTCGTTCCAGTTGCTCGTCGATGCGTCCAACGGGGCAGACTGTGCCACGCCGGCGTTGTTTATCAGGACATCCAGTCCACCCAGTCTCTCGGTGACCTCATCTATCAGCCCGTCCGTGGCGTCGAGGTCCGACAGGTCGGCCTGAAACGTCTGCGACCCGTTCCCGCACGCATCGGCGACGGCGTCGGCAGCATCCACGCTGCGGGCGAAGTGAACCGCGACGGTGGCGCCCGCTTTGGCGAGTGCGCGAGCAATCGCCCGCCCGATGCCGCGACTTGCGCCGGTGACGAGGGCCGTTTGTCCCGAGAGGTCGAGCGTCATATGTGGAGTCGTGGACGTCTGGATGGAAGAAAGAGAGTGTCTCGCGCGAACCGGCATGCCTCAGTAATAGAGGCGGGTCCCGTACTCCCGATCGGCCGACGTGTCCGCCGGGACGATTTCAAAATTGACGCGTCCGATCGGACGTTCGTCCTCGGTTTCGATCGTGACGCGCCACTCGCCGGGTTGGACGTTTTTCTTAAATGTGGACCCGCGGTATCCGTTGTCGCGGCCGCCTTCGACGTTGTAGCCGATACGGTCGGTGCTGACCCACCGTTCGGTTTTCGGGTCGTACTTCTGCCATCGGTGGTACACGTTCGTCTTTAGCTCCGTCGGTGCGAACACTGCGGCGAAGCAGTGGACCTCGTCCCCGGGGGCGTACTCGAAGACCTCCTCGTCGGCATCCTCCCAGAAGGCGTACCACGGCGCTTTCGCGTACCGCAGGGCGTAGGCATCCTGCTCCACCTCAACGGCGCGGTACATGCCGCCGTGCCGGAGGGCGAGTGGGACCGGCGGGATCCAGTGCTGCAGGTAGAAGACGTTGACGAGAAGCAGCAGGGAGACAACGACGCTGACGGCGCCGAGGTACGACGCGGTGGTTTTGAAAATACCCGCCCGGTAGAGGATGAAGAGCATCGACCCGACGATGATCGCGCTCACGATCCCGCTCAGGATGAAGAGGCCGTAGCCGATCGTGCCGAAGAGGATCGGCAGAAAGAACGTGAAGTAGCAGAAGACCGCCAGAAAGTAAATCCCGAACAGGATGTAGAGATTGCCGGTCCCGGTGCGTTCCCACATGAACTCGTTCGCCACGAGGAGGGATACGAGCACGAGCAGGAACAGCGAAGCCGTTGTCAGCGAGGCGCTCTGCGTGTAATAAATGACGTAGGCGCTGAACAGGCCACCGCAGAGAAACTGAATGGCTCCGGTCGACCAGCCGGTGAGTTGCTTCAGCGGCTTGAGTCGAAGCTTTCCGCCTCGGTCGAAGGCGGTGAGCATGATAAAGGCCCCGAGCAGCGCCAGGTAAACGGCGAGGAAGACGTTATCCACGAGGGCGTCGATGCGGCGGAGCGTGGCCGCGTCCCACCCGACACCGCCGAGGAAGAGCGTTGGGGGCAGCAGATTCTCGTGGCGATGAAAGAGGAGGCGCGCCAGCCGGTACCGGGGACTGGCGTCGAGGCGATCCATGATGGATCCCAGCAATCCGGCGGCAGGGCCGGCGGCCGCACCGGCGGCTACATCAGTCGGCATGGAACGGGTCGCGGAACGAATGGAGGGGCGCAGTGGGGGGCGGACATCACGCAGAAGACATGCCAGCCGCTACGAAAGGTAGGAAAGCGCGCCGAAATCAGCGAACCCGTTCCGGTGCGGTCTCAAACGTCAGGAGCCTGGCGTGGGCAGGTCGGGCTTCTTGACACCCGTTGCCTCGGCCTTCGGGGTCTCTTTCTCCGGCTTCGGACGGCGCCAGAGGGGGACGGACGAGCACGGCTCGCCGTACATCAGCTTGCGGGCGACCCCCTGCAGTTTCTGCGTCGCGATCAGGTAGGCGACTTCCGGGACGCGATCCGACCCGCACCCTTTGATAACGACGGGGCGATCTTCGTAGTCCGACCACTCCTGGTTGTCGAGCGTGCGGATGTAGTAGTCGCGAACCAGCTCGTCTTCTCGTCCGAATGCCACGGAGGCGGCGACGCCCTCCAGCTTGGAGGCGATCAGCATGTAGCCCCACGTTGGCACGATGGCGTCTGTCGAGCAATACACGGCGACGTGCTGATCGTCGTACTGGGACCAGTCGTGCTCGCGGACGCTTTCCCGGAAGGGTTTTTCCTTGAGCATAAGTCCTTTCACGAGAAACGGGCTGATATCCAGTTCCGCAACGGTGCGGTCATCCCAGAGATTGTCCAGGTTGAAGACCGCAATCTCGCTTTCTGCGACGCGGTTCGTGATCGGTTCCATGGTTTTGGCGTTGGTGCGTTGGTACGTTGATGCGTTAGTGCGTTGATGCGTTGATACGTTGGTGCGTTGTTGCGTTGGTGCGTTGATGCGTTTATGCGTTGACACGTTAATACCTTAACACGTCAACACATTATCGCATTAACACGATTCGCCTCTTGCGAATGAAACGGCGTCCCGTGGGATATGAGGATCGGTGATGGCTCTTAGCCCAATGTGGGTTGCGCCTTTAGTCGCTTTGCGGTTTCGATCAGGGTGTCGGCTGCGCGGTCGATTTCCTCGGTCGTGGTGCGCCGGCCGAGGCTGAGGCGGACCGTGGAGCGGGCGTCGGCATCGGAGAGGCCGTGGGCTTTCAGGACGTGGCTGGGGCGGTTGGAGTGGGACGCGCACGCGCTGCCGGTGGAGCAGGCGACGCCGCGCATGGCGAGCAGAAGATCCTCCGCCGGCACGCCTGGAAGGGTGAGGCTGGTTGTATTGGGGAGGCGCTGTGCGGTGCGGCCGTTGATCGATGCGTTGTCCAGCGCGTCCATTATCGCGGCTTCCAGCCGATCCCGCAGCCGGCGTATGCTATTGGCGTCGTCTTCCTGCTCGTCGACGGCAATCTCGAAGGCTTTCCCCATCCCGACGATGGCCGGCACGTTCAGGGTGCCGCCGCGCTGCCCGTTCTCCTGTCCGCCGCCGTGGACCAGCGGCTGCCAGCGAACGCGCGGCCGGCGAGCCCGGGCGTACAGGACGCCGATCCCCTTGGGCCCGTACGCTTTGTGCCCCGATGCCACGAGCAGGTCGGCCGGCTCTGCGGTCATGGGGATCTTGCCCACGGCCTGCGTTGCGTCCACGAGAAATAGCGCGCCGTGCTCGCGGACGACCCGGGAAATCTCTTCAACCGGCTGGATCACGCCTGTTTCGTTGTTCGCCCACATCACGGCAACCAGCACGGTGTCGTCTCGCAGCGCGTTGCTGACGG
>JAAAOT010000303.1 GCA_009908725.1 Bacteroidota bacterium
TGGCCGGGGCCGCCGTCGGCGCGGGCGTCAACTACTGGTTCACCTCCGAAACGGCCGAGGCCGCCTACATGTGCTTCCGTGCGATGTACCTGGATTGGAAGCAGAGGCTTTAGGGAATTCGAAGGGCGAAGGGCGAAAGGCTAAGGGCGAAGTGTGAAGGGCGAAAGGCTAAGGGCGAAGTGTGAAGGGCGAAAGGCGAAGGGCGAAAGGCGAAGGGCGAAGTGTGAAGGGCGAAGTGTGAAGGGTGAAGGGGGTACTACTCGGGTACATGGGTAACAGATCACCTCGGCAACATAGGTAACAGGTTGTTTCTTGGAGCATCTGCTCCTCCCGTGCTGCCTCAACGACCCGATGCCCTGGCTTCACACCGATTCGATGACCGAACGTGCCAAGTTTGTCCTCGCCGTGGATGACGGCGCCTTTTCCATGACCGAGCTCTGCCGGCGGTTTGGCATCTCGCGTAAGACCGGCTACAAGTGGCTGCGCCGGTACCGCCAGGGGGGCGTCGCGGCCCTCAGCGACCGATCGCGGGCGCCGAACAACTGCCCGCATCGAACGCCCGACGCGGTTCGCGCGGCCATCGTCGCGGCGCGCCAGGCGCGCCCGGAGTGGGGGCCCCGCAAGCTGCGGTCGCGGCTTCAACAGGAGGATCCGGAGACGGACTGGCCTGCCCGCAGCACCATCTATGGCATCCTGAAGGCCGCGGGGCTGGTCGAGAAGCGACCCCGGCGCCGCCGCCCGGTCCATCCGGGCATCTCGCCGATCAAAGCCGACCGACCGGGCGCGCTCTGGACCGCGGACTTCAAGGGCGAGTTCCGGCTCCAATCGGGCGCGTATTGCTACCCGCTGACGATTCAAGACGCCTACTCCCGATACCTGATTGCCTGCGAGGCGCTCCCCAACACCTGCTTTGAGCACGTGGAGCCGGTCTTTACTCGGTCGTTTCGCCAGCACGGCTGCCCCGTGGCGCTTCGCACCGACAATGGCAGCCCGTTTGTGTGCAGCCGGGCCCTCGGCGGCTTGACGCGGCTGAACCTCGGGTGGATTCGCCTCGGCATCGAGCGGCAACGCAGCCGTCCGGGCTGCCCGCAGGACAACCCGCGCCACGAACGGATGCATCGCACGCTGAAGGCCGCGGCCACGCGCCCGCCCGAGGCCACCCTGACGCGTCAACAAGCACGCTTTGACACCTTCCGCCACGACTACAATACCGAACGTCCCCATCAGGCTCTCGGAGACGAGGTGCCGGCGCGTCGGTTTGCTGCCTGCGACCGGCCGATGCCCAACCGCGTCCCGGAGATCACCTATCCGGGCCACTACGAGCGCCGCAAAGTGTCGACGACCGGAACGATCCGCTTTCGCAACCGGCAGCTCTTCATCAGCTCGGTGCTCTCGGGCCTCTACGTCGGGCTGGTCGAAGACGAGATCGATCTCTGGAGCCTCTACATCGACCGGGTGTTGCTGGCACGTGTGGATACAACGACCGGAAAGGTTCATCCCGGAAGCGGGTAAGCAAAATGTGTTACCCATGTTGCCGAGGCATTGTGTTACCGATGTTGATGGAATCACAGGGTTTCAAGTTCCAGGATTCGCCGGACCTCGATCGCACCTGCGAACCTACACACATACATACCTACACACATACATACCTTCCCCCTTTCACCCCTTCACCCCTTCACCTCCCGTGGTCACTCCCCGTAGCATGACAGCGTGGCTGTTTCGGCTCTGGCCCGGTCTGTTGGTCGTGGTGGCGGTGGGGTTCGGGGCGTGTGACCCGGCCCGGGGACGGGACTCGCCATTCGAGGGAGAGCGCGGGTGCGGACATGGAGCGGCGAACGTATTTGGATCAGACGGATGTGCTGTGGTCGGTCCCTGTGCCGGGGAGCGCGATGAATGCGGTGGCCCCGGAGGTGGCGGACGGGGTTGCGTACGTGGCGGCGGGGCGCAGGGTGATGGCGATAGATGCGGAGACCGGTGCGATGATGTGGAGGCTCCCGCTGGACGAGCCGCCGGTCGGCGTGAATCGTAGCCTCGGCGCCCGGAATCTCGTGCTCGACTCGGCGCGCGTCTACCTGGCTCACTTCGGCGATGTGGTGGCGGTGGATCGATCGACGGGCGATCTTGCGTGGCATACGACGATTCCCGACTTCGACGGCGTGGACCTGCAGCATCTGGCTGAGAACGGACACCATCTGCTGGTCGGAGGCGTGGAGGAGGCCGTGCGGCTCCGGATGTCGGACGGCGCCGTGGACCTGCGGCTGACGGTCCAGCCGCCGGAGGACGTCTCGGCGGATGACGCGCCGGCCCGCGTCTTCCATCCGGCACTGACGGAGGACGGACGGATCGTGCTACCGACATACACGCGCATTCCGGGTCAGCGTGCTACCGTCGGGGAGGTACGAGTTTATGACAATGGCGGGAGTCTGACGTGGTCGGCCGTGACGCAGCGTCCTCGCTTTCCGACGCCGGACGGCGACGGGGAGTACACGGCCGGCGGCGGTGTGAACGGGGCCCATGTCCGTGGCGCGCAGGTGCTGTATTCGACCGGTCAAACGATCGTTGCCCGCAGCTTGTCGGATGGCGCGGTCGCATGGCGCACCGTCATGCGACGTCACGGCTTTGGCACGCCGCCTGCATCGGACGGCCGGGTGGTCGTGGTCGGCTCGACGACGGGGCGGCTCTTCGGGCTTGCTGCTGTGGACGGGCAGGAACGATGGCACCGCGACGTGGAGGGTGGCATGCTGGTACCGCCGCGGTTCGATAGGGGCGTCGCCTACCAGATCGACGATGGCTACGGGGTGTTGTACGCTGTCGACGCAGAAAGCGGAGACATCGTCTGGCGGAGGACGCCGCCGGAGCAGCGCCAGGACCGGGATGCCACGTACCGCACGCCGCCCGGAATCGGGGATAGCGTGCTTGTCCTGGTGGGATCGAAGCGGATCTACGGACTGCGGCGTGTGCGAGCGATGCCGTGACCGGGTGGACGGACGGGAACGCGGGGCGTGGCGGTACAACGATCGGATGCGTCCCGGCGCTGGACCGGCCCCGTGGCTCCCGCCGGCCCGGCACAGCGAGGGACGGAGCACAGCCGCAGGCATCCTGGAGGGGGGACGTGGTTTCCCCAGAACCTTCCCCAGTGACCCCGTCTACAGGTTAGCACGACTCGTCCGCGATGATGCGACCGTCGCGAAGCCGGAGGACGCGTTCTGTGACGTGCTCGACCTCCTGGAAGTGGTGCGTGACGACGAGGACCGTGCGGCCCTGTTCGCGGTGGACGTGTTCGAGAAGGTCGATGATTTGCTCGCCGGTGTCCGAGTCGAGGTTTCCGGTGGGCTCGTCGGCAAGGAGGAGCGGCGGATCCGTGACGAGGGCCCGGGCGACGGCCACGCGCTGCTGCTCGCCGCCGGACAGCTCCGAGGGCCGGTGGTCGAGCCGGTCGCCGAGGCCGACAACCTCGAGGGCGTCCGCTGCCCGTCCCGACCGATCGGCCGGTGCAACGCCGGCCAAAATGAGGGGCAGAGCGACGTTTTCCCGTGCGGTCATCGTCGGTACCAGATGAAACTGCTGGAAGATGATACCGATCATGCTGCGGCGGAAGCGGGCCTGCTCCGACCGGGTGAGGGAGCCGAGGTCCCAGTCACCAACGCTGATGGTGCCCTCCGTGGGCCGGTCCATCGCCGAGAGCAGGTGCAGAAACGTCGACTTCCCGGAGCCGCTTGGGCCGACCAGAGCGACGAACTGTCCGTCCGGGATCGTGATGTTGATGTCGGTCAGGGCGGTCACGATTTCCGATCCCATCTCGTAGGTCCGGGCGACGTTGTCGAACGTAACCAGCGATGACGCTGGGGAGGAGGAGGCGGCGTCGGGTGAATCGACCGCAGGGGAAGGGGGCGTCGGCATGTGAGTCGGCGTGCGCGATCGGGCAGTGAGTAGGTGAATGTACCTTCCGAACCGGGGCGGAGTTCGAGAAAATTCGGGTACGACCCGGTCCACCCGGTGAGTGTCCGATTTCTGTTGAACATTTTGACAACTAGGCCGGCGGCTGGAAGTTGTGGCTCGCTGTCTGTATTCTCTTTTCGACGAACCGTGGATGTCCGGATGCTTGCCGGCACGGTCTCGCTCCGTGCCTCTTCTCCGACGGCTGGTGGCCCATCCCCCGCCGGTACCGTCCGGAGGCAACGGCGCGTACGGATGTCCCCTCGACGCCCGCGATCTCATCTCCGACTGCGCCCATGATGACAGACACACTCTCGCTTCGTTCTACGCGATCCGCCCTGGTCGATCGCCTGCGCTCCGACGACGCGTCGGCCGCGCTGCAGGCTCTCGGCGTGGTCGGGTTTGCGCTGCTGACGGCCCTGGCCGCTGAGTCGAGCGTTCGGTTGTACCTCTGGGAGGTGCCGATCACGCTTCAGACCGCGGCGGTGTACGGCAGCGGCCTCTACCTTGGCTGGCGAAACGGCATGCTCGCGCAGGGGCTCTACCTGCTGCTCGGCATGTTTCTGCCGGTGTTTGCGGGGGACGGGTCCGGGCCGTCGTACCTGCTCGGCCTGATGTCGGCCGGATACCTGCTCTCCTACCCGCTGGCGGCCGCAGCGATCGGCTACCTCTCCGAGCGCTGGAATTCGCTCTCGGGCTCGATGGTGTCGATGCTCGCCGGAGCGACCGTCCTGTTCAGTGTCGGCGTCGTGTGGCTGCACTTTGCGGCCGGGCACGAGACCTGGATGGAGTCGATCGATAAAGGCTACCTCCGCTTCGTGCTGATCGATGCGGCCAAGATCCTCTGCGTCGGCCTGCTTTACACCGGCACCCGCTCGTTCTTCACCACGAAAACGGACGACGAGTAGCCCGACCGGTTACTTTTCGGCACGACCACGCGCCTCTTCCCATCCAGGGGAGGGGCGTTTTTTGTTCAGGGTTCAGGGTTCAAGGTTCAGAGTTCCGGGGGTATGCCTCGATCGCCTCATGAAGACCTTAACACCTTAACACCTTAACACCCTAACACCTTAACACCCTAACACCTTCCCACCTTCCCACCTACCCGCCGCAGGCGGTGCCGGTAGGAACAGCCGGTTTCTCGGCGGGGTATCACGCCATCCGCGATTGCTTGCCAGGTCGATCTGCCGCATGACTCGTTCTGCTATTCATCGCTGGCTTTGCCGGCTGCTGATCGTCCTCGTCGTGGGGACGCTGGCGGCCCTGAGTACGGGCTCGCCCAGCCAGGCTGCCTCGGTCGT
>JAAAOT010000225.1 GCA_009908725.1 Bacteroidota bacterium
GGAGGTGAAGGCAGGGCGGTTTCGGAAAGACCTGTATTACCGGCTGAGCACCGTCCTGATCGACATCCCCCCGCTGCGTGATCGCCGGGAGGACATCATGCCCATCTTCGAGACGTTTCTGCACCGATTCGCGACGGAGTACAATTCGCCCATGAAGAAGCTTACGGAAGACGCGCAGGAGTTGCTGGCGGAGTACGACTGGCCGGGCAACGTCCGTGAGCTTCGAAACGTGGCCGAGCAGGTCGTCGTGCTTCTGCGAAACGACGAAGTCACGATCGACGATATCCGACCGCTCCTCCGCGATCTGGACGAGTTCAACGACGAGCCCGGTCCCGGGTCGACAAGCCTGATGCGGGTTGAGCCCGACCCGTCCGGCAGCGGGCAGCAGCGGAGTCAGGCTTCGCAGGGCGAGGGGTCTGGCATCCGGGAGCGGGAACTCCTCTATCGCGCCATCCTCGAGATGCGGATGGAAATGAGCGAGATGAAGGACCAGATCCGCACCCTTGTCTCCAACATTGGCGTCGTCGTGCCCCGCGACGTGGTCGAACGCAGCGACTTCCCGGGTGCGTACGATGACTTCGTCGTGGTACGCGACTCGAACGTTACCGACCGGGAGCCGTCTGGTGGGACAAAACCGACGGATTTCGCCGGTGAGTACGGCTCGCGCATCAAGGATGTGGCGTACGAGGTAGACGACGGGCCGGGCACGCGCCCCTCGCGCTCGGAGGACCCGGCACACGAGGCCGACTCCGGCACGAACGGAGCCGCTGCCGAACCGGCCGACGAGGAGCCCGAACCCGACGAGATCCCCACGCTGGAGGAAGCCGAACGCGAACTCATCACCCAGGCGCTGAAACGCTTCGACGGCAATCGCCGCAAGACCTCACGGGCGCTTGGGATCAGCGAGCGGACGCTCTACCGGAAGCTGAAAGACATCGATGAGGATCTGTAGGAATGGGGAATTGGGAATGATGAATGGCGAATGATGAATGGCGAATTGCGAAGTTCGAATTGCGAAGTTCGAATTGGGGGGCGGGTTGCGAGGTCGCGCATCTTTGATCAGACGGTACACGGATTTTTCCGAACCATTATGCAGCAGGTAGTTCGATTCCGGGGGGTCCTTTTGGCGGCGGTGCTGTGCGGGGTTGTGGCAGCCGGGGGGTGCAGCTTCTACGGCTTTCAGGCGGGCAGCATACCGTCGAATCTCAATACAATCGCCGTCCCGCTCGTTCAGGACAACAGCATCAGCCCGGTCACAACGCTCGACCGCGACCTCACGCGCTTTTTCACCGACCGCTTCGTGAACCGGACGCGGCTTCGTCTGACGAACAACGAGGCGGATGCCGACGCGCTGCTGAGTGCGACGATCACGGGGTACAGCAGTGAGCCCACGACCGTCGGAGATGACGATCGAGCCAATGCGAACCAGGTCACGATCCGTGTGTCCGTCCAGTACGTGGACCAGACGAAACAGCCTCCGTCGTCGATGCTGGACCGCGAGTTCAGTGCCTCCTCCAACTACGACCCTGTGACGCAGGGCGTGGACGGCGAGCAGACCGCCGCACAGGACGCACTGGAGCAGATCGCCGACGACGTTTTCAGTGCCGCCACGTCGAACTGGTAGGGGTGAGCGTCGGGGTTTGAGGGTGCAGGAGGGAAAGGGCGAGGGGGGAGAAAGGGCGAGGGGGGGGGAAAGGTTTAAACTTGTTCTCCTTCGGTGGGGCGTTTCCTGAGGCTGCCGCTATCGGGCGGATTGATTATTCTGTTGTTGATCGTGCGTCAATCCGAATCGCTTCGGCAGGCGTCCGCTCTGAACGAATCAATTTGCCTGTCGTCGCGTCGTCGTCGGCCAGATTTGCTTGCGATACCGGCGCAAATTGTATAATCGATCGTCACGTGATGACCGTGCGCGAGATCCGGAGCGCGGCACTCGAGGTGCTATGCCGAGGATCGACTGAAAGCACACCCCCACTCCCGCTCCCCTTTCCCACACGCCCAAACCCCAAGCCTCACACCCCACACCTCTCTAATACATCGCGTCGCTTCGGATCTCGGCGTGCTGCTTCATGAAATTGACCATATTCGGCGCGTACTCGGGAAGGCGCGGGCAGCGGATGTCGCTTCCCTTAAGGGCCTTCTGGATGCCGGATGTGTCGTAGTGGGCCGGGTGGTCGAAGTAGTCGATGAGCTCGGGGGAGATGCCGAGCGCGCGGCCGACGCCCGTGCTCATGAGGGCTCGCGCGACGCCCGGAGGGATCGGGACGTACGCCACCTTCATGTTGAGGAGCTTTGTAAACGTCTCCATCACGCCCTGCGTGGTGAGGGGATTCGGGTCGGTCAGGTGGAACGTTTCCCCGATATTCTCTTCCTGGTTGGAGAGGTAGGTCATGGCGTCGATCACGTAGTCGACCGGGACCAGGTTGACCTCCCGCGTGCCGCTTCCGATGCGCGTCATCAGCGTGACCGGCGGCAGCTTCTGCAGGGCTTTGAGGATGAAGTAGGGACCGTCGAACTTGGCCGTCTCGCCGGTTTCGGAGTCGCCCACCACGACCGCCGGGCGAAAGACCATGGTCGGGACAACGTCCATTCGCCCCTGCACGATGACCTCGGCGTGGTACTTCGTTTCCTCGTAGAAATTCTTGAAGCCGGCGTCGTGCACGAGCTCGTCTTCCCGGATCGTGCCGGTTCGTTTCCCGGACACGTATGCCGTGCTGATGTAGCCGAAGACATCGAGGTTCGGTGCCTGCTCGAGCAGGTCAACCACGTGTCGGGTGCCGTCGACGTTGATCTTCCACCCGATCTCGCGGGGAATGGAGAGGTCGTAGACCGCGGCCAGATGAAAGGCACGCGTGATCTTTTCTGCGATCTCGTCGTGGCGCTCTCCGAGGCCGAGATCCGGCTCGGTGATGTCGCCGTGGAGCAGTTCCGCACGGTCGGACAGCCCCAGTTCGTTCAGGACGCTCCGCGCCCGGTCGTCGAACTTCGGCTGAATGAGAAGCAGGAACGAGCTGTCGGGGTGCTGTTCGGCCAGCGATCGGACAAAGCGGGTTCCGAGAAAGCCGGGGAAGCCGGTCAGGAAAATCATGGGGATCGACGGCGTACGGGGGCAGACAATGATACGAAGTTGTCGTTAAGGTAAGCGCTTCCGGCCCGCGGCGCAAGGCGTTTCGCCGAAAAAATTAACAGTGTTAACCGGCCTGCGGGTCGTAGAATACATGAGTGACCGCCGGATGGCCCTGTTGTGCCATACCGGTTTTTCACGAGAAAGAACCAACGAGGCAGGTCGGCGGTTGAGTCCGACGATGCCGGCAGGTGCGTTGCCGGCCTGCATCCTCCTTTCTGTTCCTGTATTTCTGGATGGCCGACGCCCAATCTACATCTGGTTCGACGCCCCGGTCCTCGCCGGCCACGGGCTCCGCGCCGTCCGAGGATGCATCGGAGGACAGCATCCCGCCGGCGCTTCGCGAGCCCATTTCCGGTGACGGGATGAGTGATGAGTCGGGTGGCGAGGAGGCGGATGTAGAGACGCCGGCGACGAAGAAGAAGTCGCCGCTTGCGGACTTCGACCCGCTGGCTCCGTATCGCGGTGCCGTCCGACGGTTTTTCACCGTCTATCGCCACGTGGCGGGCCTGCTCATGGGCGGGCATCTGGCGTACGTGCGTTCCCTTCCGGACCGCCAGACGAAGCGACTGCGCTCCCCCGGACGGCGACTGCTCGCCTTTCTGCTGCGCCCGTTCGTCAAGCGCGACCTGCGAGACAAGCCCTTCCCCGTTCAGCTTCGACGCCGCCTCGAGATCCTCGGGCCGACGTTCACGAAGCTCGGCCAGATCATGGCCATCCGTGAGGATCTGCTGCCGGACGTCATCACCCGGGAGCTGGAGAGCCTGATGGATCACCTGCCGGCGATCCCCTACGAGCAGGTACGAGCCATCATCGAGCGTGACCTGGAAACGCCGGTCGATGCTCTCTTTCGGACGATTGACGAGGAGCCTCTCGGGTCCGCTTCCATTGCGCAGGCTCACCGGGCGGTGACGCGGGACGGGGACGAGGTCGTCGTGAAGGTGATCAAGCCGGGCATCCGGGACGTGATCACCTCGGACCTGAAGCTGCTTGAGTTTTTCGGCGTGTTCCTGCAGTGGATCCTCCCGCGGTACCAGCCGGCTCAGATCATCGAGGAGTTCAGTGCCTACACCCGGCGCGAGGTCGACTACACGTACGAGGCCGACAATGCGGAGGTCTTCGCGGCCAACTTTCAGGACACGCCGGGCATCGTCTTCCCGGACATTTACCGTAGCCTGAGCTCCGATGACGTTCTGACGATGGAGTTTCTGGACGGGATTCGGCCCGGCTCCGAAGCCTCGCTGGCGCTAAGCGAAGAAGAGCGGCAGCGCGTGATCGACCTGGGGGCGGCGTCCGTCATCCGGATGCTGTACGACGACGGCTTCTTCCACGCGGACCTGCACGCGGGCAACCTGAAAATCATGCCGGGCGAGCGCCCGAAGGACCTGAAGATCGGCTTCATCGATCTCGGCATGGTCGGGCGGTTCAACTCGAAGCTGAAGCGCCGCATGCTGTATTACTACTACGCGCTCGTACGGGGCGATGTGGAGAATGCAGCGCGTCACCTGCTCGACATGGCGCGGGTCGGGGAAAACGGCGACCCGCAAGGGTTCCAGCGTGCGGTCGCGGACATGGCGCGGCATTTCCTGATGCGCAGCCAGCAGGGCGAGATCAGCTTCGCCCAGGTCATCCTTCAGTCGCTGAGTCTGGGCGGGCGGTACCACGTCTTTTTCCCCGTCGAAATGACGCTGATGGTGAAGGCGCTGGTGACGTACGAGGGCGTCGGGCGGACGTTGGACCCGGACCTGGACGTGGTGTCAGTGTCTCGCCGGCATGTGCAGGCCATCTTCCGAGAGCGGTTCGACCCGCGCGCTCTCGGGCGGGAGCTCGTGAGCAACGCGCCGGAGTTCATCGACGTGATGATGCAGTTGCCGCAGCTGATGTCACAGGGTGCATCGTTCGTCGACGAGCGGCTGAACACGCGACCGTCCTCTGATGATCAGATCGAAGGGCTGCGGAGCGGCATCATCGCGGGTTCGTGCATCGTGGGTGGCGTCATGGCCGTGGTGCAGGGCGGTCCGCTGTGGCTCTCGATCCCGCTATTCGTGATCGGCGGTATCCTGGCGCTCTTTGCCCGGTAGAAGGAGGTCCGG
>JAAAOT010000013.1 GCA_009908725.1 Bacteroidota bacterium
AGTACGACGACCGCCGCGTTCGTCACGCGGTCGCCGTCCAGACGCCGCATGTGTGACCGAACCCGCTGCTCGACGGCATGCTGGAGTCTTGCGTCGAGCGTGGTACGGAGTTCGACGGGCGGCGCGCTGCCGGACCCCGAAGCGCGGCGATCCGGGTCGTCGAGGCCCCGCTGGACGCGCAGCCACTCGGTGAAGTGAGGGGCCCGAAAGACCTGGCGGGGGCGGTTCAGGTCGAGCGGAAGAGAGGCCAGGCGGTCCGCCTCTTCCCGCGACAGGTCGCCGGCGCGGGCCATGGCATTCAGGACGGTCCGCTGGCGCTGACGGGCCCGATCGAGGTGACGAAACGGGTCGTAGCGTGACGGGCTCTGGGGAAGGCCGACGAGGAATGCCGATTCAGCCCGTGTCAGGTCGATCGCGCGTTTCCCGAAGTAGAGCCGGGCGGCGGCCTCAATCCCGTGGGTATGATTCCCGTACGGAACGCGGTTCAGCCACGCGCTCAAAATCCGCTCCTTCGACCATCGCAGATCGACGCGGACGGCGAGGTGGGCCTCGACGATCTTGTCCCACCAGCCCCGATCGTGGGAATTGCGCAGGCGTCGGGCAACCTGCATCGTGAGGGTGGACGCGCCGCTGACGACCCGTCCCTCGCGGAGATTCGACCGGAGCGCACGCAGGACGGCGAGCGGGTCGACACCGGGATGCCGGTAGAAGCGGCGGTCTTCCGTTGCGATGAGGGCCGCGAGCACGGACGTGTCAACGGCGGCGAGCGGCACCGGCCGGCCTCGACCGTCCGGACGGATCTCGCGGAGGACCTGCCCGGAGCGATCCGTGATCTTGAGACTGACGACCCCGCTCGGCGAATCGGCCGTGGGTGGGAGCGGCCAGGCCAGCGAGAGCAAGCCCAGAAGCAGGAGGCCCAGAATACCCGCGCTGATCGGGTGCCGCCGCAAGTGGGCCCGAGCCTGCCTGGACAGGCGGCGAAACCGAGCGGCGGCGTCCTTCACGAGCGAGGTGGAGTTTCGATGGGTAGAACGGGAGGCCGATGCGTCGCGCGTTCAGTCGACGCCCAGCACCTTGTGCGTTTGCACGCTCACCCGCCAGTCGGGATGGTCGAGCGCGAGGTCGACAGCCAGTTGCGTGGCCTCGTCGAGTCGCGGCCCGTCCTCCGGCTGCAACCAGAGAAGCCGGCGTAGCCCGGTCCCCAGTTCGTGGCGGGTGGCACGATCGGCAAACGATGCGTACGCTCCGGGCCGGTAATCCGGCACCACGAGCTTCAACTCGTCATATCGTTCGAGGACCAGCTCATCCTCCGGTAGTTTGGGGCTGCATACGATCCAGTCCGGTGGGACGACGCGCTGCGCTTCTTCGTCCCAGAACGTTTCCTCCAGGCGCATGGTGCCGTTCGTTTCGCAGGCAACCTCGAAGCCGGCGTCGTGGAGGGCGCGCACGAGGGGAGGGTCAAGTTGGAGTAGCGGTTCGCCGCCGGTAATGACGCAGAAATCGATGCCGTTCCCGACCGCTTGCATTCGGGCGACGAGGTCATCGACCGAGTACGTGTCCGCTCCTTCTTTTGTGAAGTCGGTATCGCACCAGAGCGGGCAGTCCGCCCCCGTCCGTTCGGCGTCGCGCTCGCGGTCGTCCTCATAGCCGCTCCACATGTTGCAGCCCACCATTCGTACGAACACGGCCGGTCGGCCCGCCCAGAACCCCTCGCCTTGAACGGTGCGAAAGATCTCCTTTACGTGATAGGTGGGCGACTGAGCGGTCGAAGAGGTGGCGGATGCAGGGGCTACCGACCCGGGTGTGACCGGCGCGGTCGATGCAGGCGCGCTGTCGGCCGCGGGCGTGTTGTCGGGGGAGGCGGAAGGGGCCATGCGTCGAAAAGGGAAGGCGATGGACGAGGTGCGTCGGGCCGTGGCCGGGGTGAAGCGGGACGGAATTCGTTCGCGACGGCGAACCGTACGGCGCGAAGACAGGTTTCTCAACAACCTGCGTGCGTGTCGTCGTAAGATCACGCAGAATGGTGCGTTCCGCCGTTAGTGCACAAGGTTAGCGCGCAAGCGCCCGTACGTCCTTTCCCGTCAACCCACCGTATCCATGAGTTCCTCGAACGATCGCGATCTGGAAAAGGTCTACCAGGATCTCGAAGAACAGGCCGTTCGGCACACGCGGCTGGCGCTCGATCACATGAAGCAATACGGCATCGAGCCGGAAGGGGAGGTGCGCCCGTTTCTCCCGCCTTCCGAGCGAAAGGAGGAGATCAAACGGCTTCCGTACGAGCACGACGCCCGCCAGGTGGTCACGTATGAGACGGAGGCCGGCGAGTTTTCCGCGCTCTGCCCGTTTTCCGGACTCCCCGATTTTGGCATGCTTCGGATCGAGTACGTGCCCGGCGACTGGATCGTCGAACTGAAGAGCCTGAAGTATTATATCGTATCGTGGCGCCAGATCGGTGCGGCGCAGGAAGACCTGACGCCTATTATCTTCGATGACCTGATGCAACACCTCGACAACCCGGAGTATCTGGTCGTCACCACGGAGTACAACGTGCGCGGCGGTATCAACACGACGTGCACGATCGACTCACGACAGCAGTGAGGGATGTCGCAGGCCGGATGCCACGGATGGCACCGCGTTACCACTCCCGCATGTTTGACGCATCCTCGGTGGCTTCTGGCGGGGCGTCCTGGCCCGGGACGGGTTCGTTCGCATCATCCGTTCGGCGAATCACGCGGAGGGAACGCCATCCGTTGCCGGTTAGCACAACCGTTTCACGCGCTGTCTCCGCCTGGTTCATTGTCGGGAGAACGTCGCGCACGTCCGGATAATTCTGCTGGATGTCGTCACGCCGGGCCCAGTCCTCGAGGTCGGTGAGCTGGTACGCGTACTGAACCTCGGCGAGGGGCTGCTGCGCCGGCTGGCGAAGGGCGAAGATCGTATCGATGCGCGTCACTTCCGGCGTGGCGTAGCAGAGTGCGGATCGCCACCCCCGAAACTGGTAGACGGTCTGTACCGACTTCTGCCCGTCTTCGGTGAGCGTGAACGTGTTCTTGACGAGGCCGCGGTCGTCGACAACACGGTTCGAGGCCACGAGGCCGGCATCTTCCAGCGTCAGAAACTGGCGAACGGCCACAGTTGGTCGCGTTGTGTCGGGCTCGATGAGCGTGACGGGGAAGGTTTCCCCCTGCGACAACGCCTGTGGATTGATGCAGGCGTCGTTGAACGACATCAGCGACTCCTCGATGGCGTCCTCGGCTGCATCCTCGGACGGCATGGGACGACCGCTTTCGTCGGTGGTGGTTTCGGCGCCGGAGCAGGCGACGAAGAGACCGGCAAGCAGCACGGCGCAGAGCAGCGCGGAGGGGCGAATGATCATAAATTTCGGGGCGTTCGACGGACGAGGGTCTTCTCAAGGGTATCACCACGCCCCGAGAAGAACAAGTCCCCGGATGCGGTCACCGGTCAGGCGCTCCCCGTTCCGGGGTCATCGACCCCGCCAGAAAAGGAGCCCGCCGCCATCGCCGCCGCTAAGAAGGTCCGGCGTGCCGTCGCCGGTAAGGTCTGCCCGGAACGGCGCCGTCAGCTTCGGCGCGTCGACCGGTAGCGGTCCGTCGTCCCGGAACGTGCCGTCATCCATCCCGCGAAAGACCGTGATCCCGGCCAGTTCGGAGCCGACCAGCAGGTCCAGTCGGCCGTCACCGTCAAGGTCCGTCAGGTGCGGGGTGCTTCGTGCTTTGACCGACACGCCGGGCAGGTCTTCGGTGACGAGAACGAAGTCAGGTTCGGAGGGCGTGCCCTCGTTGCGGAAATGGTTGATGGTCCCGGATCCTTCACCGACAAGCAGATCCAGATCCCCGTCCCCGTCAAGGTCGCCGAGGGTCGGTACGGCATTGCTGCCACGAGGGATGCTTGCTACTGGCGTTTCTCGAATGGAAAAGTTGCCTCCTTCATTTTCGGCGTAGAGCAGGTCGCCGGTCCAGGTGCCAAGGACGAGATCGGGATCGCCGTCCCCGTCCAGGTCACCCAGCGCCGGCGCATACCGGTAGGCGTCCGGCAGGTCGAGCATGCCGCGCATCTGGAACGCCGGGTCCGACGTAGAGCCTACATTTTCCAGCCACCGAACCTGTGACGACACGCCGGTGGACGGCTCGATCTTGTTCGAGAGCAACAGGTCGAGGTCGCCGTCCCCATCGATGTCCCCGGCCGCCCCGACGCTTTCGTTTCCGACGTCGATGCCACCGACGTACTGCCGCGTCTGCAGGTCGTACCGATCGTCTTCGTGTTCGTAGAAATACAGGTTGTCGACGAGGGTGGTTGTGGCGTCGTAGGCACCGCCCAGAACGCCCACCAGCAGGTCGAGGTCACCGTCGCCCCCGGTATCGCCAAGCGTTGGTGCGTTGTAGCCGCTCGTGCTCATCGGATTTTCCGGGGGAAAGGGTCGCGGCGTGCTGCGGAGGTCGGGGGCCTCGCAGGCGGCGCCCCGGTTCTCGATGAGAAGCAGGCCAGGCTCGAAGAAGTCGCCCCAAAAAAGATCGAGGTCTCCGTCCTGGTCCGGATCGGCAAAGGCGAGCGTGTTGGCGCCGTGCAGTGTACCGATCTGGTTGACGATCTCGATGTCTTCGTACTTCTCGGTGACGAGGTCGAACGACGGCATATCGCCGGGCGACATCGGCTCGGCGGCCTCGTACCGATCGACCGTCCCATCCAGTCGACCGAGGAAGAGGTCGAGCCGGTTGTTGCAATCCACGTCCGTGACCGTCGGGATATTCTGCCGGTCAGAGAAGATCGGCTCGCCGTCGGTTGTCTTGAGCGTGTCGGCTACGAGGGAAAAGTCCGGTTGGCCGTCCGTGCCCGTGTTTTCGTACAGCCGGATGTAGCTGTACGGCTGTTCGGCAAGCAGGTCGTGATCGCCGTCTCCGTCCAGGTCCGCAAAACGAAACCATTCGCCGATCTCCAGGTCGCGGTAGTGATCCGTTCGCCAGACCAGGCGGGTGCTGTCGCCATCGACGGCCATGCGTTCGAAGAACCGCAGTTCATTCGTATCCTCCTGCAGGAAGAGGTCCTGGTCGCCGTCCCCGTCGATGTCGACGAGCTGCGGTCGCGGAACGTTCAGGCCTCCCAGGAAGGGATGCGCAATCGCCCGACCATTTGTGTCGGCCACCTGAAAGGGCGACACGTCCCGCGTGAGA
>JAAAOT010000323.1 GCA_009908725.1 Bacteroidota bacterium
ACGTTCCGTCGACGACCTTACGATCGACTACCGGGAGGCGCTGAACGAGCAGCAGTTGGCGGCGGCGACCGCCGGGGGCGGCCCCACCCTCGTGATCGCCGGAGCCGGTACAGGGAAAACGCGAACGCTCATCTACCGGATGGCTTATCTGGTGGAGACGGGTACGAAGCCGGAATCGATCGTGCTGCTCACCTTCACCCGTCGCGCTGCCCGGGAAATGACGTCGCGCGCCTCCGACCTGCTGGACGGCCGCTGCCAGCGCGTGCAAGGAGGTACGTTTCATGCCTTCTGCCTCGGGGTGCTGCGCCGGCACGCACCCACCATCGGGTTTCCGCGCAACTTTACCGTGCTCGATGCCGCCGACGCGGCAGACGTGATCTCCGTGCTCCGGGCGGACGGCGACTACGACAGCGGGGAGGAACGCTTCCCGCAGAAGCGGACGCTCTACTCCATGTTCTCTGCCGTGATGAACCGGCAGGAACCGCTCGACGAGGTCCTCGCCCGACGCTACCCGCAGTTTGCCCCGCTCTACGACGCGCTGGAGCAGATGCGCCGGGACTACCAGGGGTATAAGAAGGACCACGGCATGATGGACTTCGACGACCTCCTGTACCGCACCCTGGAGCTGTTCGCGACCGACGACGGGGTACGGAGGAAGGTCGCCGGGCGCTGCCGGCACGTACTGGTCGACGAGTATCAGGACACAAACGCTCTGCAGGCCGAGCTCGTCAAGCAGTTCGCGTCCGTCCACGGTAACGTGATGGTGGTTGGCGATGACGCGCAGAGCATCTATCGTTTCCGGGGAGCGGATTTCCGCAACATCCTCTCCTTCCCGGATGAATTCCAGCACACGGACGTTCTGAAGCTGGAGCAAAACTATCGCTCCACCCAGCCGATTCTGGACCTGGCGAATCACGTCATCGAGAACGCCGATCGGTCCTACGACAAGACCCTGTTCAGTCACCGCGATGTGCCGGAGGCAGAGCTCCCGGCAGTCGTCCCCGCCGCGGACGGACAGATGGAGAGTCGGTTTGTCGCGCAGATGATCCTGCGCCTGCGCGAATCCGGCGTCCCGCTCCACGAACAGGCGGTCCTCTTTCGGTCGAGCCACAACAGCTACGAACTGGAAACGGAGCTCAACAAGCGGAATATTCCGTTCGTGAAGTACGGCGGGATGAAGCTGAGCGAGGCGGCTCACATCAAGGACGTGCTGGCGCACTTGAAGGTGGCGGAAAACCCGCAGGACGCCGCCGCCTGGAATCGAACCCTCCAGTTGATTCACGGCATCGGTCCGAAAACGGCCAAGTCGCTCATCGATTGGGCAACCGCCGAGGCGGACGATCCATTCGTCCATACCGAGAACGCGCCGTTCTCCAACCGCTACATTTCCCAGCTGAAGAAGCTCCTCGGCACGCTCCGATCCATCCGCGACCCTGACCTGCCCGTCGTCGAACAGGTCGAAGCGGTGATTGACTATTACCGGCCCATCTTTGAAGACGAGTATTACGAGGACTACCCGAAGCGTGAACCCGACCTGGACCACTTCATCGGGCTTGCGGAAAACTACTCCAGCCGCCGCGATTTCCTCTCCTCTCTCGCCCTGGATCCGATCGAACTCACCGCCCTGGATAACGACGGGGAGCACGAAGACGAGCCGCCGCTGGTGCTTTCGACGATTCACTCTGCGAAGGGGCTCGAATTCCACACCGTGTTTCTGATTCGCGCGCTCGAAGGGGACCTTCCCTCCCGGTATGCCCTTCGCGAGCAGGGAGGCGTCGACGAAGAGCTTCGACTCTTTTACGTGGCCGTCACCCGCGCGGAGGACAACCTCTTCATTTCGTATCCGATGACGCAGTACCGGCGCTACCAGGGCGAGTACATGACGGACCCGAGCCGGTTTGTCACGGACGTCCCGGAGGAAACGCTGGAACCGGTGCAGCTGGTGGAGGAAAACGATGCCGATGACGGGGACGAGGCGCTCCTAGACGGGGACACTCCTGCGATGCTCGAGTCCGGCACCACGCAAAACGCTGCCGCCCCGAAGCAACTCGAGAGCGGCAGCGTGTCGAAAACGGTGGGAGATGAGCCGGCGGATACGGACCGCGAGTACGATCCCCGGGACGTGGACGGCCTCCCGTTTTGAGAAACGCCCGACCCGGATGTCGGGCCCGCCGGACCTCGCCCTTTACGCCCTCGTGACGTCGCGCTGCACGGCCACGTAGTGAGTCGTCCGATCGCCGTCCTGAACCGGTCGAACCTTCCACTCGATCTCGAACGGCGTGCCATCCTTTCGGTAGTTCGTCGTTCGTCCGTGGAACGTCTCCCCATCGGCCATCTTCCGGTCCAGGCGCTCCAGCACCTCCGCATCCGTGTCCGGTCCCTGAAGCATGCCGGGGGTCTCACCGATGACCTCGTCGGGCTCATATCCGGTCATTTCGGAAAAGGCGCCGTTTACGTAGATGATTTCCGACCCGCCGTGATCATCCGTCGCCCGGGTGACGGTGATAGCTTCGAAGGCGAGATCGGAGGCGTGCTTGAACAGGAGATGTCCGATAGCTTCGGGAAGATCGGGATCAGACATGTGTGGCAGTCGGTTATTTCGTTGATTGCGACACATCCGGTATGCGCACGCCATGTGAGTTGTGCGACACAGATGCGCCGGGAATGACAACGTCCGTGTAAGGAATCCCGCAGACGGATGCTCGAACCGTCCCCCGTCCTCGTCGTATCGATGCTTTACTCGTTATCTTGAGGAAGGGCGCCCGCCCACGCGCTCGCTCTCTCCCATGGCTCTCTCCGACCCCATCCCGGCCATCGACGCCCCCGATCTGACCATTTACCGGGTCGGGCGCGAGCGGACGGATCTGATCCGCGACCTGAACGAGGCCGTGTTCGACGATAGGCATGTCATCAACCGGTTCGACCACGATGACCTGTTGATGCTCGTGGCTGCTCGCGACGGGGATCCGGTCGGGTTCAAGGTTGGCTATCGGCTTCGAACCGATACCTTTTACAGCGCGAAAGGGGGAGTCGTGCAGCGAGCGCGTCGTGAAGGGGTCGCCCGCGCGCTCCTACAGCAGATGCTCGCTGTCGTCGAACAGTGGGGATACGCCCGCTTCGTCTACGACACGTTCCCGAACAAGCATCCCGGGATGACAGTGCTCGGCCTCAGCGAAGGGTTCACGGTCGTGAAGGCCGGCTACAGCCCTCAGTACGAGGATTACCGGCTGCGTTTCGAATACCGGTTCACCGATCCGAAGCCGAGACGCAACGGCACGTAACGATATTCCGCGTCGCCGGCCGGCGGCGTGTAACCATTCGACCGAAGCGACCGTGTTGCAGGTGGCTTCGACTCATTTCCCGACTTCTCTCTCGGCCCGACCCCGCAATTCACCGTGCGCGTTTTATTCGAACTGTACGAAGGACTTCGGATCGCCGGTCAGGCCATCTGGGCAAACAAGCTCCGGTCCGTCCTCACGACCCTCGGCATCATCATCGGCATCATCGCCGTGACGCTGATGGCAACGGTGATCGACGGCCTGGATCAGCAGTTTGAGAAGTCGCTCTCCCAGCTGGGGGCCGACGTGGTCTACGTCAGCAAGTGGCCCTGGGAGCAGAATACGAATCTGGACTGGTGGAACTATGTGAACCGTCCGGACATCCAGGCCAGCCTTGTCGACAACATCCGCGAGCGGTCGCGCTACGCGCAGGCGGTTGCCCCGATGACCAGTACGAACCGTACCGTTCAGTACCGGGAACGCTCGATCGGGGCGGAGGTGACCGGCTCGACGCCGGAGTACGGCCGGATCCGCAACGTCGAGCTGCAGGCCGGCCGCTTTTTCACCGAGGCCGACGAGCGAGGGGCAAGAAACGTGTGCGTCCTCGGCGCGACGATAGCAAGCGAACTGTTTCCGATCGCCACGCCGGTGGGGAAACGCGTTCGCCTCGGCAACAAGCCATGCCGCGTGATCGGCGTTCAGGAGAAACAGGGCAAGGGGCTCTTCGGCAGCCTGAGCGCTGATGACACCGTACTGATGCCGTTCAGCACATTCGAAAAGCTCTTCGGCATGAGTCGCTGGCGGAGCATCGACATCATGGTGCAGCTTCCGCAGGGCCCGTCCATGGCTCGGGGAAAAGATGAGCTCGCCGGCATCGTGCGCATTGCGCGCGGGGTGGAACCGGCCGAACAGAACAACTTCGAGATTAACGACTCGGACCGGGTTCGGGAGTCCTTTTCCGCGACCAAGATCGCCATCAACGCGGTCGGGCTCTTCCTGACGGGCCTGGCACTCGTCGTCGGCGGCATCGGCGTCTCCAACATCATGTTCGTGTCCGTTCGCGAGCGGACGAAAGAGATTGGCGTGCGAAAGGCCGTCGGCGCAAAACGGCGGACGATCATGCTGCAGTTTCTGGTCGAAGCCATCATCGTCTGCATGATCGGCGGCCTGATCGGCGTGGTCATCAGCCTCGGCCTGACGCCGCTCATCGAAGCCGTCATGGGGGTGACGACCGTCCTGCCCCTGGACACCATTCTGGTCGCATTCGGCATCTGTGTCTTCGTCGGCATCGCCGCCGGGATTGCGCCCGCCTGGCAGGCAGCAACTGCAGACCCGATTGAAGCCCTTCGCTACGAGTAATCCCTGCTCGCGCTCCCTCCTCTCCGACAGCCGGTTCGTTTATGAGCGTTTTCGAGTCCATCCGCATGGCACTGACCGCCCTGCGGGCCAACATCCTGCGATCCGCCCTGACGCTGCTCGGGATGGTTATTGGCGTCTTTGCCGTGATTGCCGCTGTGACGGCGGTGGAGGTGATCGAAGTCTACTTCGAGGAATCGCTGCAGATCTACGGCTCCTCGACGTTCTCCGTGGAGCGATACGAGTCGCAGATCGGCGGTCGCGACCGCGACGTGTATCACCCGCCCATCACCTGGGAGCAGGTGGTCCGCCTGAAGCGATCGCTACCGGGCGGACTCCAGGTCAGCGTGGACGAGGACTTCGACTGGATCGTGAAGGCGAAACACGAGGAACGCGAGACCGAGCCGAATCTCCAGCTCCGTGGTACGGACGAGCACTTCCTGTCGAACTTTGGCTTTGAGCTGGCCGCCGGACGCCCGATCACGGCGCAGGACGTGCAGTATGCGCGACCGGTGGCCGTCCTCGGTGCGCCGGTAGCAGAAACGCTTTTCCCGAATCAGTCGGCGCTCGGGAAGGAGGTCCGGATCGGACGCGTGCGACTTGAAGTGATCGGTATCCTGGAGGAGAAAGCGACGTTTCTCGGCTTCGACCCGAATGCTCGCGTGTACGCGCCGATCTCATACATGCTGAGCACCTACGGGGACAACGGCCGCAACATCGCGTCCGTGAGCGTCCGTGCGCCAAACCCGCAGATGGTTCGCCCCGCGCAGGAGACCGTAATGGCGCAGATGCGAACCATCCGGAAGGTCCGCCCTGGCGACCAGAACAACTTTTTCCTCGAAACGAATGCGTCGCTACAGGATCAACTGGCGTCCTTCACCGGCAGTCTCGGCATCGCGGGTGCCGCCATCGGCCTGATCTCCCTTCTTGCAGCCGGCATCGGTATTATGAACATCATGCTCGTCTCCGTGACCGAGCGAACACGCGAAATCGGCATCCGGAAAGCCGTGGGAGCCAAGAACTGGCACGTGCTCTCTCAATTTCTGCTGGAAGCGATCGTCCTGTGTCAGATCGGCGGGCTGCTTGGCATTCTCCTCGGCGCGCTCGCGGGCAACGGGGTGGCGTTCTTTTTCGATATCAGCATGGCCTTCCCCTGGCTCTGGGCGGGGATTGCCGTGACCGGCGTGACGGTGATCGCCGTGGTGTTCGGGCTGTACCCGGCGTTTAAGGCCTCTCGCCTGGATCCCATCGAAAGCCTTCGGTACGAGTAGCACGTCCGCGGGCGGTGTGAGGAAATTCGCACGGAGAGCTTGCGATTGGGCGTCTCCCGGCGGCACGTTGGAGGCAGCTTGCTCTTTATCCCCGATCTGTCCTGCCCTATGAACGACGCGAAAAAAGCCGCCGGCGAACAGGCGGCCGAGCTCGTCCGCACCGGCATGCGTGTCGGTCTTGGCACCGGCTCAACGACCGCGTACGCTCTCCGCGCCATCGGGCGCCGCATCCGCGAAAGCAGCCTCCACGTCATGGGGGTGCCAACGTCCTTTGCGTCGGAACGCCTCGCCCGCGAGTGCGGGATTCCGCTCACCACGCTCGACGACATCGACGAACTGGACCTTGCGCTCGACGGCGCAGACGAGGTGTCGCCCGACCTGGACCTGATCAAGGGTCGCGGCGGGGCTCACACACGCGAAAAAGTCGTGGCCGCACAGGCCCGGCGGTTCATCGTTCTCACCGACCCGAGCAAAGATGTGGACCGCCTGGGAGCAAAGCGGGTGCTACCGGTTGAGGTATTGCCCATGGCCACCGGACCCGTTCTCCGTACGTTGTCCGGGCTGGGCGCAGACGCCTCGCTCCGCATGGGACGGGAGAAAGACGGTCCGGTCGTCACCGATCAGGGCTTCTGGCTCATCGATGCGCAATTCGACGGCGGGATCGACGACCCGGCGCACGTGGACCGGACACTTCGCGATACGCCTGGCGTACTCGATCACGGCCTGTTCCTGGACATGGCGACCGATGTCTTCGTCGGGCATCCGGATGGCTCGGTCGAACATCGGCAGCGAGACGAATAGCTAATCCGCTGGCCGGATGTAAACAAAAACCGCCCGCTCCGGCGTGTACCGGGCAGGCGGTTTTCTATTTCTGCGTCACACAGGTCACACAGCGTGCGCCGTCATCGAGGACAGCGCGGCCGTGCGATCCAGTCGGACTGTTACTTCAGACGGAAGGTAACCGGAAGCGACATCTGCACCTTCACGGGCTTACCGCGCTGCTTGCCGGGCTTGAACTTCATCTGCTTCACGGCACGAATCGCCTCCTCGTTGAGCAGCTTGTGAACGCCACGTGTGACCTTCGGATTCTGTACATTTCCGTCCTCATCCACGACGAACTGGACGAACACGCGACCTTCGATACCCGCCTTCTTGGCGAACTCAGGATACTGAACTTCCCCCTGCAGAGCGGCAAGACCACCGATCAGCTGCGGCGAGTCCTCCACGACGACGAAGACTTCCTGCTCTTCCTCTTCTTCCCCTTCATCCGGCGGGGGCGGTCCCTGGCTGGTATCCAGCGACTCGTCGAGGTCGAGCGACGTGTCAAAGTCGACGTTCTGGTCTTCGATGATTTCGTCGTTCGGCACCTCCATCGGCACCGGCGGCTTCGGCGGCGGCGGGGGCTTCACCTCCTGCTTCGTCTGCTGGACCTCCTCCATCTCGACGACATCCTGCTCCTCGAGATCAACCTGGAATTGCTGCTGGTTCTGGAGATCCCAGCTAAATCCAATAAGGAGAATGGAGAGTGCGACAACCAGCCCGAGTTGAATCCAAACCGGGTACTCCTCGCGAAGATTGGCCTCTTCCGTCTTGCGTACCGACATGATCCTACCTGAATTATTGAAAGTGCGGCGGCAGCTGTCTCAGCGCACAGTCCGAGCACGCCGTTGGAGGTTCTCTGGCAAGATGACCCGCTGATGTGCACGATCACACACCACGGACCGGCTTCCCAGACAACCTCAGATAGCTAAATCGTCAACGTCGCGGGTTTCTGTGATGTTTCGCCATGTGGACATTGATTTCGTCGTCTCTCCCCAATTCGGGGGAACGTTTTCACACGATCCGTTCTCACGAGGGCGTAACGGTGTCGGAGGTCCTCCTGTCGCGCCCGACTTCGAATTGCTGGACCTGCCCAGCGTTGATCGACCCCGGTACTCCCCGCCGCCGTCTGACCGAAAACGACACGAGATGAGATCGGACGGTCCCCCGCTTCTCCCCGCGCACTCTCTGCTCTGATGTGTAGGACAGGATTGCGGGAACCCGCCGTCGGTCTCATTTATCATTCTTCACCCCTACGTTCGCGGGGCGGGCTCACTGTCACGTTCGGCGGTTCGGTGCCGATACGCCAGGTAGACGGCGATTCCGATGACGAGCCCGATGACGTCTGCGAGAGCGTCATACGGATCGGCGGATCGCTTGAACGGAATGATGAGCTGGTAAAACTCACTCGCCACGGCGAAGACGAGGCCGGCGAGAAAGACGTTTCGTACGCGGCTCCATGGCACCGTCCATGGCACCGGCACCTCCTCCGGGCGCAGCGCTCGCATCCAGAACACGGCCAGTCCGGCGAATAGACCGACGTGCGCCACCTTGTCCAGCGTTAGCGACGGGTCGATGTTCGGGAGGCCGGGCGAGGGGATGGTAAGCGCTACGATGATGCCCGCCGTCCACAGAGCGGCTACGATCAGGTAGTGCCGCGTGTCCAGCGATCGGAAGAGGCGAACGAGCCAATCCATGCGAGTCAGGAAGAAGGAGAAAAGAGCCGCGGACTTTCAACGCGCGGCGGCGTGAGAATCGTACCGTTACCGGGTCGAGAATTCAACAGATGCCCGCGCGGCGGCGGGAAGAAGGTCGAGGAGATCGGTCGCGACCAGTGTTCGTGGGTCCGCTTTTTTGGCGTACCGGTCGGCCGCTGCGCCACCGAGGTGCATCGCGGCGGCGGCCGCCCGGACGGGATCGAGTCCCTGCGCGAGAAACCCGGCACACAGGCCCGCCAGCACGTCACCGGTCCCGGCCACGGCCAGCGCGGGCCCCCCGGTGCCTCCGACGAACGTTTTGCCGTCAGGCGCAGCGACGACGCTCGGGTGGCCCTTCAGAAGCAGCACCACGTTCCAGCGGCGGGCATAGGTCTGCGCCGTCCGGACGGGATCAGACAGATCGATCTTTTCCCCCAGCAGACGCTGAAACTCGCCGGCATGGGGCGTCAGAATCCAGCGACCGTTCGGGTTGAGGTCGGTGTCGTCCGCCCCCAGCGATCCGGCGATGGCGTTTAGTCCGTCGGCGTCAATCACCGCCGGGTGCTCGATCTCCGATAGAAAGGATCGAATCGACGACTGCGTTTCGCGTTCGCGTCCGAGGCCCGGCCCGACGAGTAGGGCGCGCGCTTTTTCGAGCGGCTCGGCGAGCGTTTTTGCGATCTCGGGCGCGAGTCCGTCCTCCCATTCGGGGAGCGGAATGGTGGGGATGGCCGTCAGTTTCTGCGCCAGGGCGGGCTGGATCGACTCGGGGCAGGCACAGGCGACGTATCCCGAACCGGCGCGGGCTGCCGCGAGGGATGCCATCACGGGCGCTCCCGTGTATCCCGGCGCCCCGCCAACGACGAGCGTCATGCCGACGGAGTACTTGTGGGCGTCCCGGGACCGCTCCGGCCACCATGACCGGAGATCCGCGTCGCTCGTCCGGAAGGCACATCCCGGTCCGGTGGCCACACCGTCGAGCACGTGCCGCGGCATCCCGATGTCGACGACGTCGACATCGCCCGAATGGATCGATCCATGACCGACGACCAGGCCTGCCTTCATGGACGCCATCGTCGCCGTCTGATCCGCCTTGACGCAGACACCCAGCACGCGTCCGGTATCGCTGTGAAGTCCCGTCGGGATGTCGAGCGCCGCGACCGGCTCGGTCTGACGGTTGAGCCATTCAACGAGGCTTCGGATCGGCTCCCGGACCTCGCTGGTCAGGCCCGTGCCGAGCATGGCATCAACGTAAAGTGTCGGCCGGAAGGATTTTGCCTCTGCGTCGAGAGCGTCGACATCGTCGGGTTGCGTCAGCGTGAGACGCTCCGCCACCGCTCCGTTCGACTCGGACAGCCGCCTGAGAATCGTGTAGTTTTGCGCAGGGTCGTCGCGCATGGCGTCCGGGGAGGCGGTACATACCACATGGACGTGTGCCCCGGCTTCGACCAGGCATCGAGCGACGACCAGTCCATCCCCCCCGTTATTCCCCTTTCCGCAGATGATCAGGGCGCGCATCGCATCGGCCGGGCCGAAGCGACCGAGGATCGCTGACGTCGCACCGCGGCCGGCCGTTTCCATGAGTGTAAATCCCGGAAGACCGACGTCTTCGATGGTCATGCGATCGGCCTCACGCATCGCATCTGCCGTCAGGAGGATGTCACTCGGGGATCGGGACTCAGGCATGGTGGGAGGCGAAAGCTACAGGGTGAGCATCGTAATGGCGCGACCGCGCCTACAACGAGTCTGCCGGCACCTCGACGCGGATGGGTCGGGCGAGCACCGGGATGCGGAGGGTTGCCGGCAGAACAGTGGTCCAACGTGGACGGCTTTCCGCGGGTTGTTCGGTCCACGTAACGGGCTCGGCCGGCTCATACGGGAGGATTCGCCCGGGATCCCAGCGGCCGTTCTCGTTTCGATCCAGGAAAGCACGAAAGCGGAAGGTGCCTTCCGGCAGGGCGTCGAACAGAAAGGTTGTATCTGCACCGACGACCTGTTGTCGCGGATCGACGGGGATGGTGCTGTCGGTGGCGTACAGCTCCACGACGATCCGCCCCTCCAGACGGCTGCTGTCGACCGGTTGATACCGGATCCGGAGCTCGGGCGCCTCCCCCGGTCCCGGAGTCGCGACGGTGGTGTCGGATCGCGCTGTATCCACGACGACCGAATCCACGGCGGCCGAATCCCTGTCGAGCGTGTCCGTGTCAAGCGTGTCCGTGTCAAGCGTGTCCGTGTCAAGCGTGTCTCGGGTCTGGGCATCCGGCGTTGCCGCGCCTGCAGCCGACGTGTCGGTCGAGACGGTATCAACGCTCGGTTCGGTGTCATCGGCCGCAGGGACGCGAGACGTGTCTACTGCCATGGCCTGCCCTTCGAGTTCCCCGAGCGCGCGGGTGGTGACGCGGCGGAAGCGGCGGGTGAAGGTGGTGTCGGTACCGGCGAACGGTGCATCGTCTACGGCAAGCTCGACCATCGTTCCGGCGGCAAGCTCCGGCTCGAACGTGAATCGATAGCCCGTCCCGTCGTCGGTGGTGGCGACGAGGACGCGGGGTTGTCCGAGCGTGTCCCGCGCAACGATGGCAGCACCGAACCGCGAGCTGTCGACTGGCTGGTTGAAGCGGACGCCAGGCCGATCGCGGGGAAGAAGCGGCACCGCGCCGGTCGAGTCGGGCGTGCCCTCCGTCGGGAGGAATTCGAGGAAGCGGGTCGTGATCGTGTCCGGGAGGGTCGTGGCGGTGAAGCCAACGGTCGTATCCGGTAGCGGTGTGCCGAGAGTGTCCGTGATCACGCTGTCGGCAATCGCCAGTCGGTGACGTCCCTCCTGCAACGCCTCGGCCGTGCGGACATCGACCTCCGTCGTCGGCACACCCGGTGCGTACACGGAGGCGATAGGCCGACGAACATCGCGGATCGAGTCCCGGAGCGTGTAGTCGGCCGGGTCGAGGGAGGGGCGAACGGGCTCGCTGAATCGCAGCGTGAGGCGCTGACTCGATCGCGGCTGCACGCGGCGCAGTTCGGGGGCGATGGTATCGAGGCGACTCACGACCCACGGGACGCCAACGGGTTCGGCGTCCGCAGCTCCCGGCAGAAGCGGACGGGGAGGTGTGCCGAACGGCTCCAGTACGTCGGGACGGCGGTTGCGATTGTTGTCCCGAAGCGCGACGACATAATACGACTGTTCGCGCAGGTATTCGAGAGAAAAGGTGCCATCGTCGCCTGTCTGCGTCCGGTAGGCCGGGCGCTCCGGAAGGGAGTCGGGGGGCACGCCGTCGGGGGCGGCGTAGGCATAGATATCGAGCTGCGGCTGGGGGCGTCCCTCGGCGGGCTCGACGACACGTCCGGCGATGCGTCCGCGGTTGATGCGCGGCCCGGTCGAAAAGGCGATCGTGATCGGGTTATTGAGTGATACGCCGCGCGTATCCGACAACTCCGCGTCCAGCGTCAGAATGTAGGTCGTGCTGTCCCGGAGGGCCGACGGAAACGTGATCTCAACGGCTCGGCCGTCCCAGTCGAACTCCAGTGCCCGGTCAAATGCGGGCGTCACGGTGAGGGAGCGGATGAGGGACGTACGTTCGACGTACTCCGAAAACACGATCCGGACCGATCGGGTGCGAACGTTCACTGCATCGCTCGCCGGGGTCGAAGACACCACTCTTGGCGGCGTCTCATCCCGGGGGCCACCGCCCGGCGGCTGCGGATTGGCACAGCTACCGATCAGCACACCGCCGAGGCAGGCAGCAACGACGACGGCGGCAAGGTCAGAGCGAGACAGCAAGAGGACGGGGAGGACGTGACAGGGGGACGGATGCTACGTGCGATGACCTGTAGGCGCGGGGGGCTGTTTGGTTTCACCGGGGTTCGAGGTGCGGGGTTCGAGGTGCGGGGTGTGAGGATGATCTGCCGGCACCTTGAAAACACCGCCCCGGCGACCGATTCACCCTCACACGTTCACACATTGACACGCAAACACCTTCACGCATTCACACCTTACCACGTTCACACCTGAACCCGGTTGTCGTTTGAGCGATCTCAATAAAAAAGCGGTCCCCCGTGAAATGGAGGACCGCTTTGAAGGCTGCGAGCCAGTCCGTGCTGGAAGCCGGGGCCGGGCGAGGTCAGGCGTAGATGCCGCGCAGGCGGAGAGCCTCAGAGACCTTGCGGACCGCCATCACGTAGGCAGCGATTCGGAGCGACACGTCATGCTCCTGCGCCGTTTCGTAGACCCGGTTGAACGCCGTCGTCATCATCTGCTCGAGACGCTCCTCCACATCATCGCGCGTCCAGAAGTAGCCCTGTCGATCCTGCACCCACTCAAAGTAAGAGACGGTGACGCCGCCCGCGTTCGCGAGGATGTCCGGGATGACAATGACGCCGTTCGCGTTGAGGACATCATCCGCCTCCGGCATCGTCGGGCCGTTGGCGCCCTCCACGATGATCGTGGCCTGGACGTTCTCGGCAATATCGGCGTCGATCTGATCTTCCTTTGCGGCCGGAACGAGGATGTCGCAGTCGGCGGTGAGCAGTTCTTCGTTCGAGATCTTGTCGGCCCGGGCGTATCCATCGAGCGTGCCGCCGCTGCTTTTAACGAAATCCCGCATGGCTGCGATGTCGAGACCGTCTGCGTTGTAATACCCGCCCGTGACGTCGCTCACTGCCACGACCGTACATCCCTGCTCCTGCAGCAATTGAGCGGCGATGGAGCCGACGTTACCGAACCCCTGAACCGCCACACGGGCATCGGCCGCATCGATGTTCTCCTGCTCCATCGCGGCGAGCGACACCGTCATGACGCCGCGACCGGTCGCCTCGACGCGCCCCTGCGAGCCGCCGAGTCCGATCGGCTTGCCTGTCACAACCGCATTTTCCGTGCGGCGGGCGTGCATCGAGTAGGTGTCGAGTATCCACGCCATGATCTGCTCGTTGGTGTTCATGTCCGGGGCCGGGATGTCCCGATCCGGACCAAACACGTCGATCATATTGGCCGTGTACCGACGTGTCATGCGCTCAAGCTCGCCCGGGCTCATCTCCGACGGATCGCAGACGACACCGCCTTTGGCTCCGCCGAACGGAACGTCGACGACCGCGCACTTCCACGTCATCCACGCGGCCAGCGCCTTGACCTCGTTCAGATTCACGTCCGGTGCGTACCGGATGCCGCCCTTACTCGGGCCGAGCACGTCGTTGTGAATCACCCGGTATCCCTCGAAGACCTTGATGTGGCCGGTGTCCATCACCACCGGGATCGATGTGATATGGACGCGCGCAGGGCGGTAGAGGTACTCGTAGAAGCCCGGGTTGAGCTCCAGAATCTCGGCCGCGATGTCGAACCGCTCCATCATGGCCTGGAACGGATTATCGCGATCGATGGGGGCCGGCTCACGATACACGGAGCGGTCGTACACGTCGTACTTGAAAGGCATGAGAAACTCGGGTCAAGCGTGTGGCATGCGAGGGGACGCGCCTTTCCGGAACCGCTTCCAGTTCTCAGGGCCCGGGCACGAAATGGTAGCCGACGGGCAGGGGCACGTCACGGAATAAGGTGACGACTGGACCGGAGAAAATCGAACCCTTCGGCGAGGAAAGGCCGCGAAAAAGGAGGCCATAGCGACAATCGGTTCAAACGTCATGGCGTCATCGGCGTCCGGTCAGTTCTCTGCGAACCGAGCGCTGAACGTTTGTCCGGACAGCGGGTTGCCGCGTACGCCGCGGCGGTGGACGAATCGGACCTCGTTCCCACGATTCTTCACGCGTCAGGTGCTGCCACGCCGGCGCATGTCCATCGCCTTTCCCTCCTCCTCCGTTAACCGTCCGTGCCTGTGTCCGACCTACCAGCACATCCCCTCTCCAACCGGCGCCGCAAGGATATCGCATCGCTGCAGCGACGGAAGTTTCGCCGCAAGCACGAGCAAACGATCGTAGAGGGACTGCGTGCGGTCGAGTCGGCCCTCGACGCGGGAGCACCGGTGACCGATGTGCTGGTGACTCACGAGGCGAAGCGGGACGCCAGCGTGATCGAGGTGCTCGCCGATACCGGATTTGCAACTGACGCCGGGGCTCCGGACGCTCCGGGTCCGACGCTCTGGACGACAGAAGCCGACGTGATGAAGGAACTCTCCGGGGTCACCTCCCCGCAGGGAATTCTGGCTGTCGTCGAGCGAAGGTACACCGACATGCAATCGATCGTCGAGCAGGTCGCGGGCGGCGGATTTGTGCTGGGCCTCGACGGCGTGCAGGATCCCGGCAACGTCGGCACGATCATCCGCACGGCGGCCTGGTTCGGGGTGACGGCCGTCGTAGCTGGACCGGGCACGGCGGGGCTTTACGGGCCGAAGGTGATGCGGGCGGCGATGGGCGGACACTGGGACCTGTCGCTGGCCCGGACCGACGACCTGGGCGGGGCCCTGGACGCCTGCCGGTCGGCCGGCCTCCCCGTGTACGGTGCCGACCTGTACGGGACCCACGCCGCCGACTGGCAGCCCCGCCGGCCGTCGGCCCTCGTCCTCGGTAGCGAGGCCCACGGACTCAGCGCCGCCGTGCTTGACCGTCTGACCGAGCCCGTCGCCATTCCCGGTGCGCCGGAGCGGCACGGCGCCGAGTCGCTCAACGTCGCCGTCGCGTCCGGCATTCTGGTCTACGAGTGGGTCGGAGGATGAGCGATGGGGCATCGGTAGAATGCGACAGACGGTACACCATGTCGCACGGAGCTTCGGACGGCGTGTAGCTGCCGATCCCTGAAGCGTCTGCAGGGTCGCATATGGAGAGCGTATCGCATGCGTCAGGCAACCTTCATCCGGTGTCCATCCGGCTGTGTGCAAAAGCGACCGTTGTATCGTATACTTTTGCACTGTCCCCAGTCCGCTTTCGCCCGCGCCCGGTGAGCGTCTTTGCCCCCGGACTGCGCGTGTCCGTAGCAATCCCCTTTGTCCTTATGGAAATTCCGTCTCTTCAGGGCTTTACGCGTGAGAAAAGTGGTCTGATGACCATGGAAAAGCCCCTGAAGAAGGGTGAAGAGCACGAAGCCCTTCGTATTGGTGTCCCGCGTGAAGTCGCAAACGAAGAGCGTCGGGTGGCGATTGCTCCGAGCGGCGTGGTGACGCTGGTCGCCAACGGGCACGACGTCTACGTGGAGGAGGGAGCGGGCGACCAGGCGCATTTCCGGGACGACGAATATGCAGAGGCCGGCGCAATGCTGGTCGACGACCCCGGGGACCTGTACGCGCAGTGTGACCTGGTCGCCAAAGTTGGTCCGCCCGATGGGGACGAACTGGACTACCTCCGGGAGCGGCAGATCTTGATCTCTGCGCTCAACCTCGGCGGGACGACCCCGGAATTCCTCCATCACCTGATGCGGCTCAAGATCTCCGGCATCGGCTTTGAATTTATTCGCGACCCCGACGGCACGTTGCCGCTGGTCCGAATGATGCACGAGATCACGGGATCGATGGCCATTCAGATCGCGGGTCGCTACCTCGAAAGCAATGAGGGCGGCAAGGGCGTCATGCTCGGCGGCATCTCCGGCGTTCCTCCGGCGACGGTCGTCATCCTCGGAGCGGGCGTGGTCGGTGAATGGGCGGCGCGCACGGCGCTCGGATATGGGGCGCACGTAATCGTGCTGGATACGGAACTGGGTTCGCTACGGTCGCTGGAGCATTACCTCGACCGGCGCATCACGACGGCCATGGCGAGCGAGCAGTACATCCGGCAGGCAGTCCGCTCGGCAGACGTCGTAATCGGCGCGATGATGTCCGACGGCCAGCGATCGCCGATTCTCGTCACCGAGGACATGGTTGCCGACATGGCAGCCGGCGGCGTGATCGTGGATGCGGTAATGGACCAGGGCGGGTGCGTCGAGACCTCTCGCCCCACGACCCACTCCGACCCCGTCTTCCGGGAAAAGGACGTCATTCACTACTGCGTGCCAAACATGCCATCGAACGTCGCACGAACGGCGAGCTACGCACTCACGCATGTGCTCGTGCCCTACCTCATCCGCATCGGGGAGTGCGGGTCGATCAACGAGGCATTGTGGCACGATGAGGGCCTGCGGAGCGGCACGTACGTGTACCGCCAGCACCTCACGAAGAAAAGCCTGGCGACGATGTTCGGCATGAACTACCGGGACATAGAGTTGCTCATCGCCTCCGGGATTTGAAGTTCGGGGCGTGAGGTCTGTGGGTGAGGTCTGGGGGGTGCGGGACGGGGAATGAGGATTTACACCCTCACGTCTGTAGCACGTCACCTCCTGAATGTCTCGCCTCCGTGTACTCGCCGGCGACGCTTTCCTGTCGGCGTTTTTCCTGTCGCCGATCGACGTGATGAAACCGGAGGAGACGGGTAAAACCAAACTTCTGCCACCGATATGCGAGTACGTCCCTGACAAACCACTTCGCATCCGCTGTGGCCTGGGGGTCTGCACGGCCCGGCCTGCATCCTCGCAACTGGTGGCGCATAACCCGTTTGCCGGCTTTGACTCTCAAAAGGTCGGGTCGTGAGCCGCGCGTAGGTGATCAGCGAGAGAAGGTTGATGCTCAATCGCCGAATTCGGGAGGGGTCGCCGATTGGGATACCTTTTCCAGAGTGTACTCGAAGCAAAGGAATCGCGATCTATCTCTTTGCTCCAGACCGGCCGATCGACTGAGGTCATCGTCGAGTCAACCAATTCAACTAATTCTGGCGGACGCTGCCCCTCATCCTCCAAACCCCGAACCTCACGCCTCATCCATGAACGAAAACACCCTTCTGCGATTGGAAGGTCTCGCGGTACTCCTGGTGGCTCTGGGCATCTACTCTCAGTACGGCGCATCCTGGTGGCTCTTTGCGGGACTGTTTCTCCTGCCGGATCTCGGGATGCTCGGCTATCTCGCCTCACCGCGCCTCGGCGCCTGGACGTACAACGCGGTCCACACCTACGTGACGCCCCTGACCTTCGCCGGGGGCGCCTTCGCCTTCCGCGCAACAGCCGCCGAATACGCCTCGCTCATCGGCTCGATCACGCTTATCTGGATCGCGCACATCGGCTTTGACCGGGCCCTCGGCCTCGGTCTGAAACGAGCCTCCGGGTTCCGGGACACGCATCTTGGACGGATGGGCGGGGAGAGGTGAAGGGGGGCGTGAAGCGTGGGTCGTGGGTCGGATGTGGGTTGTCGGATTTGTTTAAGGAGCGCGACTTTTGTCTCGACCGCGTGATCTTGACGGCCTGGGGCACGGCACCGGATCGATTTGAACGTTTTTTCTCGCAACATGCGCCCGGCGGGTGGGGGCGTTACATTGCGATAACGGGGTCGGCCCATTATCTTCGCTTTCGCATCACATCCAGATCGGTGCTCGTCCCGTACCGGCCGGTCGGATGGCATCGTCCCGTGCCGCGCGACACACCCGGCGCTCGTCCCCGAGCGTCGCCGGTGAGACGTGCCGGCATCTTTGTTTTGTTTCTGGCCCTGTCCGGCCCGCCCTCTCTCTGCCCGTTTCGGTCTCGACCCGACCCTCTACCAACATGGCAACACCCACCGCAGAACGCGAACAGTGGGGCTCCCGCATCGGTTTTGTTCTCGCCGCCGCCGGCTCCGCAATCGGTCTGGGAAACATCTGGCGGTTCCCCTTCAAGACCGGTGAGAACGGCGGCGCGGCCTTTGTCATTCTCTATCTGGCCTGCATCGCCTTCATCTGCCTCCCGTACCTGTTCGCCGAGCTCTCCCTCGGGCGTAACAGCCAGAAAAACCCCGTGGGCGCGATCAAAGCGATCAAGGAGAAAGGCCCGTGGTCCCTCGTAGGCGGCCTCTGCGTGCTTACGGGCGTCTTTATCCTGAGCTACTACGGCGTGATCGCCGGGTGGGCCGTCGGGTATATCTTCAAGGACGTATTTGCCCCGGCGGTCGACGCCGGGCAGTACTTCACGAACTTCATCGCCGACCCGTCCGCCGTCATTCCGCTGCTGGCGCTCTTCATGCTTATCACCATCGGCGTGGTCGTCGGCGGCGTGGAGCAGGGCATCGAGCGCTGGGCCAAGGTCCTGATGCCGATCCTGCTGGTGCTAATGCTCGTCGTCATCTTCCGCTCGGTGACGCTGCCGGGCGCCGGCGCCGGACTCGACTTCTACCTGAACCCGGACTTCTCGAAGATCGATGGCGCGGTCATCGTCGAGGCACTGGGGCAGGCGTTCTTCTCTCTGAGCCTGGGAATGGGCGCGATGATCACGTATGGCTCGTACCTGCCAAAGCGAGAGAACCTGCTCGTGTCCGGTGGCTACGTGGCGCTCTTCGACACGGCGATCGCTCTCATGGCCGGGCTGATGATCTTCCCCGCCGTGTTCGCAATGGGGGCCACGCCGGACGAAGGACCGGCGCTCATCTTCGTTGTGCTGCCCCAGGTGTTTGAAGCCATGCCCCTCGGCGGATTCATCGGGGCGGTCTTCTTCATCCTCCTCTCCATCGCGGCGCTGACCTCGACCGTCTCACTGCTCGAGGTCGTCGTCTCGTATTTTGTCGACGAAACGTCCTTCAACCGAAAGAAAGCCGCGTGGCTGGTCGGCGGATTCACATTCGCCTTCGGCGTGCCGTCCGCCCTCGCGAACGGCGCGGTCAGCTGGCTCAGCGACATGTCATGGCTCGTCAGCAACAACATCGTCGGGCAAAACCCGAGCTTCCTCGACCTCATGGACTTCGTCTGGGGCAACATGTCTCTTGGCATGGGCGCACTGCTCCTGAGCATCTTCGTCGGATGGGTATGGGGAAGTGAGCAGGCGATCGACGAACTGCAACAGGGCTCGGGCGACACGTTCCGGGGCACGCTCGCCAAATCGTGGAGCGTGTTCCTGAAGTACATCTGCCCGCTCTTCATCCTCATCATCCTCGCGAACATCGTCGGGATTAACCTGATCGAGCAGGTCATCAACCTGTTCGGATAATTGTCCCCGATGCATTCATGCTCCGACCGTTGTCCGACCGTACCCCGCCCGTGGCGCGACGCGTCGCCTACGTTCTGTGTCTGCTCGCCGTGTTTGCGGGCACTCCCCTGCAGGCGCAGCCCACGACACCGAACGAGACGCCTGTGTCCATAGCGGCGACTCCGGTCGGCGGAAGCGATGCCTTCCGCCCTCCTGCGCTCGACGCCCCACCGGCCGACCCCTGGCTCGGGATGGACAAGGCGAAGCACGTCGGCGGGAGCCTGCTTCTCACGCTATCGACGCAGTACGTCCTGGTCGTAAAGGCTGACTGGGCCGAAGGGGACGCCCTCCCCGTCTCTATGGCCACAGCAGCGGGTATTGGCGTCGCGAAAGAGGTGTACGACCGGTACGCCGGACCGACGGCGTTTTTCAGCACGCGAGATCTCGTTGCCGATGCGGTGGGTATCGCACTCGGCGTCGTGGTCGTTCTCCTGTGACCGTTCCCGTGGCCATACCGCGACTGCGCATTCTCAAGAGAAACGAATTGGCCACGGGGTGTTTACCGGGGATCATTCCCGATTGCCCTCCGGTTTTTTAGTATGTTGTAGCATCCGCTCCTCCGCCGCCACGGTTCTGGCACCCGATCGGCGGTCGCCATTGCCGTTGTTCGTCTCCCGTCCCCCGCCCGGATCCCTCCGTTCCTCCTCATGAGCGATTACAAGGTCCAAGAAGAGTGCGGCATTTTTGGCGCATTCAACGACCCCGAAGCCGCCCGACACACCTACTACGGTCTGCACGCACTGCAGCACCGCGGACAGGAGTCGTCGGGCATCGTCACCAGCACGTTCGACGAGCAGATGCAGCAGCCGGTGATGCCGTCGCACAAGGACTTCGGCCTGGTGCTGGACGTCTTTGACGATCCGGCCATCTTCGAAACGCAGCTCCTGGGCAATTCGGCGATCGGGCACAACCGCTACTCCACGAGCGGCGCCTCGACGAATCGGTCGAACATTCAACCGTTCGTGGTCCATCACCGAAACGGAAACCTCGGCCTCGCCCACAACGGCAACCTGAGCAATGCGCGGAAACTCCGCGATCGGTTTCGGGAAAAAGGGACGCTCTTCCAGACGACGAGCGACTCGGAGCTGATTCTCCACCTGACGAGCCAGAGCAGCGCCGACACCCATCTCGACCAGATCCGCGACGCGCTGGAGCAAATTGAAGGCGCCTACTCGCTGGTCCTGCTCACGGACGACCACCTCATCGCGGTTCGCGACGCCAACGGCTTCCGCCCCCTCGCTCTCGGGCGCCTCGGCGACCCGGACCAGGACGGCGGTGCCGCTTACTTCGTGGCGAGCGAAACTTGCGCGTTCGACATGATCGGCGCCGAGTACGTCCGCGACATCGAACCCGGTGAGATCCTCGTGATCGACCGCGAGGGGTGCGCCAACGGCGGCGACTTCGACAGTTACCGCATCCCGTCGAAGCACGGCGTCAGCCAGTGTGTGTTTGAGTACGTCTATTTCTCCCGTCCTGACTCCAAGATCTTCGGGGAAATGGTGGACAAAGTCCGGCGTCGGATCGGGGAAGAGCTGGCGCGGGAGGCGCCGGTGCCGGAGGTGCCGGACGACGAGAAAACCCCCATCGTCATCCCTGTCCCTGACTCAGCCAACACGTCGACGCTGGGGTTTGCCATGGAATGCCAGAAGATGGGCCTGCGGTGCCGCTTCGAGCTCGGCCTGATTCGGAATCACTACGTCGGGCGCACATTCATTGCCCCGGGACAGGACCGCCGCGAAATGAAGGTCCGCTGTAAGTTTAACACGGTGGAGGGCCTTCTTCGCGATCGAACGGTGATTGTCATGGATGATTCGATCGTTCGGGGGACGACGGCCCGCTACCTCGTCAGCATGCTTCGCGAATCCGGAGCGAAGAGCGTTCACTTCCGCGTCTCGGCGCCTCCGGTCGTGAGCCCGTGCTTCTACGGCATGGACTTTCCCAACAAAAGCGAACTGCTCGCCAATCAGTTCGACCGCGTCGACGAGATCGGCGAATGGCTCGGCGTTGACTCGCTGGCCTACCTCTCTGTTGACGGGCTGATGAAGGCGGTTCACGGCGCAAATAAGCAATCCAACGGCTACTGCAACGCCTGTTTCACCGCCGACTACCCCGTTCCGGTCGACATGTCGGCGACGAAGGAAGAGAACGAATGGCAGGTGTAGACCCGACTCTCGCGACGTGCGAGGCATTGACGACAGCGGATTGACGACAGCGGATTGACGACACCTGATTGACGACGGCGGAGAGCGGCGCGCTCGGGAAGATCCTGTGTCGATCCGTGGGGATCATTGTGCTGTGATTGTAGTTGTATTCTGTCGCGTATACTCTTTTTTCGGGGCACGTCGCTGGGGGGCTCTACGGCTTCCCGCCACACCACGTTGCTCCGCTCGCCATTCTCTCTCTTTGTCTCTCATGCTATGCACCGACTGATACGACGAACCGCTGTTCTCGTACTCCTTGCTTTGATCGTCCCGTTCGGGGGCGCGTCCGCTCAGAACATCGACGACGAAGTTGAGGCCCTGAACACGCGGATGGAGGACGCCCGCTCCAACCATCTCAACCTGATCGCTCCGAGAGCTTTTCGGGAGGCCCGCGACCAGCTGAATGACGCACGCGAGATGCTCCGGGAGGGCGATAAGATCGCCGACATTCGTGAGGCCGTTCAGGAAGGTCAGGCCAGCCTCAACGAGGCCATGAAGCTGCAGGACATCGGAAACGTGATCCTGGAAGATGCAATTGCAGCTCGCTCCGATGCGCTGGCAGCCCGTGCTCCGGAGTTTGCCACCGAGCAGTGGCGCGAGGCGCAAGACGTAATGGAAGATGCCGGACGCGAGATCGAGAAGGGCGATCAGAACGACGCCCGCGATCAGGCCCGGGAAGCCACGCAGCTCTATCGCCGGGCGGAGCTGACCGCGATTCGTGCCGACGTGCTGGGCCGGGCCCGGGAGGCGCGCTCCGCCGCTCGCTCCGCCGAGGCTGAGGAGTGGGCGTCAAAAACCTACCAGGACGCAGAGTCGAAGCTTCAAGAGGCCGAGTCCCGCCTGCAAGGCGATCGCTACGGCCGGGCCAGCGCGCGTGAGGTCGCCGAGGCCGCCACCGATCAGTTCGTGCATGCCCGCGACATCAGCCGGGAGGCCCAGCAGGTGGATGATGACGTCGAAGAAAACTTCGAGGACGCCCGCCTTACCATCGAACAGGAGGTAGCACGCGTTGCCTCCGAACTCAATCGAGATGTCAGCTTTGCGGAAGGATTCGGCCCGGTCGCGGACGAACTGGTCGCCGCCGTGCAGAGCCTAAACGCCGATCGCGAGAACCTGCAGGAGTCGCTTGCCGACCGCCAACGGGAGATCCGTCGCTTGCTCGCCCGTGTGGACTCGATGGACGCCCGCCTCGCCGAGCTCGAGGAGCGCGAGCAGGAGGTGACCGCCGAGCTTCAACAGCGGCAGGAGCGTGAGCGCACGTTACGGCGCGCCCGGGGCGTCTTCGGGGAAGACGAAGCCGAAGTCTCGCTCCGCGGCGACGAGATGATCGTCCGGATGTACGGCCTCAACTTCCCGGTCGGCTCCTCCGAGATTCGCCCGGCCAACTTCTCGCTCCTCACGAAGCTGCAGCAGGTCCTCCGCGAGTTTCCCGATGCCCCGATCACGATCGAGGGGCACACCGACTCGCGCGGCAACGATGCCACCAACCAGCGCCTGAGCGACGAGCGCGCCACGGCCGTGCAGGAGTATCTGATGGCCAACATGTCGTCGCTGTCGTCCGACCAGGTCGACGCGGTCGGCTATGGGGAGTCGCGTCCGCTCGCGAGCAACGAAACCGAGGAAGGCCGCGCCCAGAACCGCCGGATCGACGTCACGATCTCGCTTCCGTAGGTGCGGTCCACATTTCGGTTGGCGCAGTGCACATTCGAGCACGACCGTCGACGCGCGGGCTCCGGGGAGATCTCGGGGCCCGCGTTTTCTTGTGGCAACCCAACCGCCCCACGAATCGAGTTCTCTGACGCATCCGATCGACGAACGTGTGGCATCCTCGCCTGCCATGACGCCTGCGGCACCTGTCGGCATGGCGAATGCACGGAGGCCTCTGCATCATGCAGGGGATGCGCAAACTGAGTCGAGATCAGGCCGTCCTTTACGAGCAGACGGCGGAACGGCTGGCTCCTTAAGCGATGAGTTTGCTTCTCGATGCCATTCCGCTAAGGAAGCGCTGGGGTATGTAGAACGTCCGACCATATGTTCTGAACACGCCGGTCGGCAGGTTGAGTCACGCCCGAATCCCCTCTCGAGAGCCGCTGGCGAGCCCGCGATTTACCGCTGATGTCGCACCCTCAGACAACATCGGTAGAGCGGAAACGTCACGTAATGCGGAACGCGCGCCGCACGGGTCAAGCAGCGCCTCCGTCCCCGCATCAAGCCGCCGCCAAGATGTCACCGGAGATCGTCACGGGAGGAAGAG